>CAYSUJ010000002.1:0-123806 GCA_964434285.1 uncultured Candidatus Saccharibacteria bacterium
CGATCGATGCGGATCATCATGAGACCGGCGAGTGTTTCGATAGAGGGCTTTGTGCGGGCGGTATGCAGCGTGTCGCTCCACTCGTGATCAAACCCAACCTCAACTACATCAGCAAACATTATCTTGTGCACTAAGAAGATGAGCGCTATCACAACACCCGCAATGACCGCGATATCTGGTTTGAAGAGGAATGCGAGCATAAATGTGATCGCCGCGACAGCGCCGCCAGAAGTTGAGAGCGTGAACGCCTCGCGCATTTTTTCCAAATCAACGAGCCGAAGAACTGCGGCAATAACGATGGCAGCGAGAATGACCTTTGGAAGATAGCCAAGAACGGGGGCAAAAAAGAGAATTGCAGCGAGTATACTCACAGACACCGCAACGGTCGACAGCGCGGTCTTCGCACCGGCGCTCATGTTGACGGCACTCGCCGAAAACGAACCCGAGACAGGAAAACCACCAAGAAACCCCGCACCAATATTGGCAAGCCCCTGCCCAACCAAGTCTCGGTCGGCATCGTGCCGCTCTTTCGTCGCCCTCGATATGGTGCGCGCAATGGCAGCAGTCTCCATAAATCCAATAAGAGCAATGATAAACGCCGAGCTCAAGAGTGTGGTAAGCGTGGTAAAAGAAAATTCGGGAACATCAAAGTTGGGGAGACGCGCCGGGATGTCACCCACACGCACGATTCCATGCGCATCAAAGGAAAATATAATACTCGCCCCGATTCCGATAATGAGTGTAATAAGCGCAGCCGGAACAATCGGTGCTGCTCGCCGCATAAAGACAAGAAACAGAATGGTGACGCCTCCGATTATCGCCGTGGGAATGTGAATCTGAGGCAATGAAAACACAGTGTGCATGATGGTGTCGATCACGTGCTCCTCCTGGGTCACTTGAAATCCGAGGAATGCGGGCACCTGTGTCGAAGCAATGATGAGCGCCGCGGCAGAAGAAAAACCAATGAGTACCGCGTGAGGAATGAGTCGTGCAAGGTAACCAAGGCGCAGAAGCCCGGCACAGAGTTGAATGCAACCAACTGCAAGTGCAAGCGCAAGTGCAAGTGTAATAAACGCTGGCGATCCCATAGGCGCAAACGGAAGAATCGCAGTCAACGTAAGGAGTGAGACGATGCCGACGGCACCTGTCACCACGAACGCTGAACTCCCCCACAAGGTACCAATTGCTGCTGCGGGCAGCGTCGCATACAAGCCCATTTGCGGTGGTAACCCAACAAGGAGTGCGTAGGCCATGGCGTTCGGAATAATGACACTCGCCACAGTGAGCCCCGCCACAAGGTCGGCGCGAAATTCCTGAAAAGAATAGGTGGATGGACAGCAGTGCGGGATAAGCATGCGCCGTACATGGGCACCCAAACCGAGAGAAAATTCAGCGCCGGTCTTGAAGACAGTGTTCAGAGCGTCCATCATGGCAATAGAAAGCGTAGCAGCATGCTATCACATGTGGACACGGGCTCTACCACTCAATCCCCCTCACCCCTCTCGCCTTTAAATACTCATTCGTTTTCGAGAATGGCTTAGAGCCGAAGAAGCCGCTGTGTGCGGAAAAAGGTGATGGATGCGCGCTTTCAATCACTAGATGTTTCGCCCGATCAATAAAAGCACCTTTCTGTCGCGCATAGTTTCCCCACAAAATAAAAACAATGCCCTCTCGCTCGTCATTGAGTTTCCGTATCGCCGCGTCCGTAAACCGCTCCCACCCCTTTCCTTGATGCGAACCAGCGCTCGCCGCGCGCACGGTCAGCGTCGCATTTAAGAGGAGAACCCCTTGCTGTGCCCACCGCGCGAGATCCGTATCATGACTGACCTCATATCCAAGATCGTCCTCAATCTCCTTAAAAATATTCTGGAGCGAAGGCGGCGGGCGCACGCCCGGATTCACCGCAAAGCAGAGCCCGTTCGCCTGCCCTGCCCCGTGGTAGGGATCTTGCCCCAATATGACGACCCTCACGTCATCGAACGGCGTCAAATCAAACGCGCGAAATATATTCTTCGGCTCAGGATACGTCGTGCTTTTCTGATACTCTCGACGTATAAAATCGGCAAGCTCACTAAAGTACGATTCTCCGAATTGGTCCGCAAGCTTTCCCTTCCACCCGCCACCGATCTTTATCTCTCTTGTCATATACAAATGGTACGGTAACAAAAACGCCCTGTTAAGGGCGTTTTTGTTTTGTATGCTATCGCGAATTACCACGCGAAGTGCGCGAAAGCCTTGTTTGCTTCTGCCATGCGGTGTGTCGTGTCTTTCTTCGTGACTGCTGCACCTTCGTTATTGATTGCGGCTTTGATTTCCTTGAGGAGTGCTTTGTCCATAGGAACCCCCTTGGTTCCTTCCGCAGCTTCCACCATCCAGCGGAGGCCGAGCGCAAGGCGACGCTCAGGACGCACTTCACGAGGGACTTGGTAGTTCGCACCACCCACGCGACGTGAGCGCACCTCAACCGTCGGAGACGCATTCTCGATCGCTTGTTCAAAAAGCGCAACAGGATCACCCTCCTTCTTCAATTCATCCATCACCTTGTAGACGATCTTGCGGGCAGTGTCCTTCTTGCCGCGCTCCATCACGTAGTTTATGAGCTTGTGTACCTTAACCGAGCCGTAGACTTCGTCCGGGCTTGGCATATTTCTGTTTTTAACTGGTCTTCGCATAGTTTTTTTGTATTTCCTAATAGCTAGAAGCTAGTCCCTAGAAGCTACTTAGCTGCTTTTGGCTTCTTCGCACCATAGAGAGAGCGGCCACGGCGACGCTTCTCAATACCAGCCGTATCAAGCTTGCCACGTACGATCGTGTAGCGAAGACCGATGTCCTTAACGCGACCACCGCGCACCAAGACCACTGAGTGCTCCTGGAGGTTGTGTCCTTCCCCAGGGATGTACGCGGTGACTTCCATACCATTAGAGAGGCGGACGCGAGCGATCTTGCGGATAGCCGAGTTCGGCTTGCGAGGGGTCTTCGTTGTCACACGGGTGCAGACACCACGCTTGAAAGGCGAATTGAAATAGGTTGGACGGTTTTCGAGTGTATTAAAACCACGACCGAGTGCGCCGGTCTTCGACTTGTAGATGCGCTTCCCGCGCCCTTTACGTACCAATTGATTGATCGTTGCCATGAACGTTAAGAAAAATGCGCTTTTCAGCGCTCGGTGAGTGTACTATGTTCGTGCGAAGAACGCAAGAACACGGTCTTATACGCCGGCAAGGAGGCGCGCCGCAGTGTAAATAATCGATCCAAACGCATTCCCAGCAACCATAATGAAGAGAATCACCAGACCAAAGCCAAGAAATGGGTTTGCTTCAAGCTGTATGCGCCACGTCTCATAGCCACGGCGTAGAGGGCTTGGCAGGAGGGCCGAGAGCACTTTTGAGCCGTCGAGGGGTGGTATCGGGATGAGATTGAAGATACCGAGCATGACGTTTACTGCGAGGACGAGAAAGAGAATCGCACTCATTTCTGCGGGGAAAACTCCTGCACGAATGATGAGCGCCATCACGAGCGCAATCGCAAAGTTCGAGGCAGGCCCCGCAAACGCCACAATCGCCTCTCCCCACTTCCCTCCGCGGCGGAAGTTATATGGGTTATATGGCACAGGCTTTGCCCACCCAAGGAGAAACGGCGAGCCAGAAAGTCCCAGGAGAAGTGGCAGGAATATCGAGCCAAATGGGTCGATGTGCGGCACAGGATTCAAGGTTAGTCGCCCCTGGTAGCGCGCAGTTGGATCGCCAAGCTTATCTGCCGCCACGCCATGCGCCACCTCATGAATGACGGCACTGAACATCACGATGGCTATCTGAAAAATGGTGAAAAGCGGGTCTGTTTGCATATTGGTCCCCCGAATGGTAGCATACGATCCTCTTATGGCACGAGAATGCGTCATTACAGGCAAGCGAAGCCGCGTCGGGGGCGGCTATTCTAACCGCACGCGCGCAACCAAATTCAATCCGACAGGAAAGAGGCGTAACCAGGTTAACCTTCAGAATAAAACCGTTTTCGTACCAGAGCTCAACAAAAAAGTTACCGTCCGTGTATCGGCAAAAGGTTTAAAAACCATGCAGAAGCGCGGTGTCTATCAAACACTCCGTAACGCAGGCCTCGTCCAATAACGGCGCCTACGCACAAAGCCGCCCTCGTCAGAGACGGGGCGGCTTCCGCGTCATTGCGCAGGCACAAGGCCGAGTGCAATTGCCGCGACGACGACGACAGCAAGAACTGTTGTAATCAGCGTGAGTGTTGGTGCGGCGTCAGGATGCTTCTCAAACATACTGGTACCTCCTTGGTTCCTCATAGGCGGTGTCTCCCGCCCTTCTAAGAGCAATCCTACGCTGTCATTAATAAAAGTACAGTTACATGTGCACCACCGAAACACCGTCGGATATGAATGTAATTGTACCGTCCATGCACGTATCCAACGTATCTACCCTCAATCGCCACAGTGTTTCCTTCACTTCCGCATGCGGGTGGCCATACGTGTTATCACATCCCCGCGAATAGACAGCGTAAGAGGGATTAACCATCCCAACGAAGAGAAGTGATGAGGAGGTGCGCGATCCGTGATGCCCCGCTTTCAGCACAGCAGATCGTAGCTCTTCCCCATCGATCTGCACGAGGTAGTGCTCAATCTGTTCCGGCGAATCCCCCGTGAGCATGAACGCTGTATCGCCATACACCAGTCGCGCAACAATTGATGCCGTATTCGTTTCCATACCCTCCGGCTCGCGGTCGGGAAACAGAATCTCAAGAAAGGCGCCCCCGCCGAGATCGATGATCTGTCCCCGCCGAGCAGAGAGCCGCTCAGCTCTCTCGCGCGCGACACTCGCAAGCATCGATTCGGCCTGCGGCGTATCAGCAGATACGCCCGTCTCCACAATGAGTGACACGGCATATCGTTGCAGCACGTCAACAAGACCGGTCACATGATCGGCGTCCGGGTGGGTTGCGATCACCACGTCGATGGAACGGTCATACCACGGCATCACGCGCGCAAGTGCCCGCAGCACAGCCCGATTGGGACCGCCATCAATCAAGACCTGTCGCCCCGTAGGAGATTCGATGAAAATTGCATCCCCTTGCCCAACGTTGAGGAAAGAAACAGTGAGACGACCGCGCACTTCGCGGGAGACAGCTTGCAATGCAATGACATTCACCCCGGCAAGGAATGCGATAGTCAGTGCGAATGCTAGTGCCCGCTTTGACATCTTAAAAGTCTAGCACTTGCTCACTGCTGGCATTCGAGCTATAAAGCCATTTCACGTCAGATGACCACGAAAGGAAATGTCGTGAACGATCATATCAGCAAAGATCACACGGAAGCGTACGTAAATCTGAACGCTGTCGCGGAGAGACTCCATACTGAGTATGCAGCAATCATGACGCTCGACTGCCGCAGCTCCCAGGATGTTCAAAGGTCGCTTGCTCGACACTACGCCCGCGAGTGGGACGAAGCGGTGACGAAGGCGTTTCGCAATCACGGTGCACGAGATGTTTGTGCAGCGATTACCCGACTCAAGGACGGTAAGCACTGGCTCACCTTCCTCGATCCGGCCCACCATTTCAAAGCTGCATGACACCCCCCCCGACCCGGACTCCCAAGGAGTTCGGGTCTCTTCTTCATGTACACAACATCGTCCTGCGATATACTCCCCTTATGCACACATACACCCCCCGCACTTTTTCAATCCAAGCACTTGAGGGCATTTCAGAAAGATCTATCGCTGAACACATTGGCCTCTACGAAGGCTATGTAAAAAATTTCAACGCGATTTCTGAAAGAGTGAAAGAATACGCTCGGGAGGATTCAGAAAAACATGCCCACGCACTTTCTGAACTCATCCGCCGTCGTGCCTTCGAATTTGACGGCATGCGCCTCCATGAACTGTATTTTGAACAACTTGAAGGTGATCAGACGGCTCTTGGCGCGTCGAGTGCTCTAGGGGAGACATTGCAGAATGAATACGCGGGGCATTTCGAAGACTATTTCACCGCTATCGCCCTCATACGCGGTCCTGGGTGGGCTCTTCTGTGCTATGACCCCATAGCTAAACAACTACTCGCCGGTTTCGCCGGTGAACAGCATCAGGGACACTTTGCGACACTCCCCATTATCCTTGCGCTCGATGTGTGGGAACATGCATATCTTCTTGACTATGGGGCTCAAGGGAAAAAAGCATATGTGCAGGCATTTTTCAAAAACCTGAACTGGCATCATATTGAAAACCGCTTCTCCGCAGTGCAGAGAAGTTGACACTACCACCTTTTGTGTGATACCTTTTCCGCTGTCATCGTTTGATGGCAGTAAAACAGCAACGGGAGCTTTTCAGTGAGTGATCATCCTACGCTCTTCGCGGAAAGGATACAAAACATCCCACGCGGCACGACTGAGATGCGCGACTTCGTAATCGTGTTGAACGACATCCTCAACGGTTTTGTCTTTGAGGACATGGGGCGGCTGCTTCGGGCAATCAACGACCGCACGTCGCTCTTGGGGTGTCATAGCGATCCGACTGTTGCAGCGGTACGTACCCGCATCCACGAACAGCGGCGTTTTCGCGAAATGCTGGAACGGCGAAGAGGACTCCCCTTTTCGTTCGAGCGTTTCCGCACGGTGTGTGACGGAGTCTCACGACAAAGCTAGCGTCATGTACACACCCCCTTCACGGCGGAACCTTCGGGTTCCGCCTCTTCTTTTTGTGACCAAACCAGAAGCAAAAGCGTCGCATAGCAAAGCGCGAGCATACCGCCACCAAAGTCAGGTATGTGAATCGTCGCAAGTGGGATAGAGGAAAGAAGTGTCGCTGTCGTCGTGATGTACGAGAGAAACACGAGCGCAGGAAATCCGAAAAAAGGTGCAAGTATTCCCGTGAAGAGCCCGCAGAACGCGGCGATGGCTGAGAAAAACATAGCGAGAGGCAGTGTCGCAAGCACCAAGAAGTTTGCCGGAAGAGCAACAATACTAAATGCACCTGTTTGATAGAGCAACAGAGGCAAAACGGCAATCTGTGTGGCAAACGTACCCGCGACAATTTCTCGAAGACCGTAGCGCTCTGTCACCCACATGAGATACGGCACAACGGGGGGAGAGAGTGTGATGAGACCGAGTGTTGCGGTGACTGAGAGTTGAAACCCAGGATCGTAAAAGACAACGTACGGATTCCATACAACCATTCCGAACGCAACCACTGCAAGCGCACGCGTTGCAATATATGTGCGACCAGTTGCCTTCCCCACTATCGCTATCGTCGCCATAAGCGCTGCACGTGTTGACGCCGATGCGAACCCGGTAATAGCAGCAAAGAATAATGCAATAAAAGCGCCGATCGAAAGTCGTACCACGCTCGGCACGCGAGAGAGCGCGCGAAGAACCGCCTCCACGACAACGATGATGTTGTAGCCTGAGAGCACAACGATATGCGTTAAGCCTGCTACGCGGAATGTTTCGGAAAGCTCTTCACCAAGCCCGCGCTTGTCACCCACGGTAATTCCTCCCGCAAGCCCTGCGTACGGTTCGGGAAGTGCAGGGGCAAGCCCCTCGAGAAAACGCTGCTTAAGCCACAGCGCTCCCGCCCGGAATCGATTGCCTTTCCCTTCTTCAATAACATCGACGCGTGCAAACGACATCTGGTACAAAACACGATCTTTCGCGAGGAATCCCGGATAGTCAAAATATCGTCCCTCGCCGGTTTCAAATCGCTCCGGAGCGCGGAGTGTACCCTCCGCGCGCACGTAATCACCGTAGGACCCAGGCGAATGCAAGGGTGCGCTCACGATAACCGAAAGCTTACTCGCAACCGTCGTCGAACCGACCGCACCAATACGCACCGTGAGTCGCACATTCTTTTCTCGAACATCGGGCTCGGCAACGATCACTCCCTCGATCGCAACTCTCTCCCCCACGAAAGCGTCAATGGTGGGATCGCTTGCGACTGTGGCGCTCTGCATCCGCATCGCACCCGCCGCACATGCCACGAGCGCAAACGCGGCAATCATGACGACCGAAAGCGGTACGCGCGCGAAAGGATGTGTAAGAAGTATGAGTCCCGCAAGCGCCACAAGCCACCCGAGCGTCACTACGCCAACGGGAACAATGCTCTGCACCGAAACGCCGACCACGAAACCACATATAATCGCCCAAAAGATTCGTACCGCCATGGTGCACAGCATAGCAACAAACAAACGGCGCCCTTGCGAGCGCCGCTTTTCTTTCTGTGCCTGAGCTGGTTACATGCCCGGTTCCCGACGAAGCCGAACGTCTTCGTTCGGCGTCATACCACGATTCGGACTCGAAGCATCGGCGCGAGTGCCGCCGATGACTGCGGAGACGTCGACCACGTTCGAAGCGCCGAGCGCCTGCAGACGATTGGACATTTTTCTCTCCATGTCCGTTGCATGCTGCCGTTCTCGCACGACTGCCGTACGGCAACTATTTCATGGCAGGTCTACAGAGGATGATATACGAATGCCCCACGGCGTCAATGACACCGTGGGGCTTAACGTTCTCACCACCGATATGCGGTACCCTCAAAAGTTGAGAGGTCATAGCGCACTTGATTGTGACAGTGTGGAATACGCCCTTTAGAATGCGCAAACCACTCGACGAACATCCGCGCCATGATCCGACCGACGATTCCCGCCGTGTAATCGGCGGAAACCGAACGCGCGCCGCACGCAGGCAGTGCGGGCAGCGCCTCACTCTGGGGAAACCAGTAGCGCAGCCATTCGTGGACATGCTCCTTGTTTCCCGGATCGACGGAGTGAACGGTGAGCGTTTCTGCACTCATGCGTCCCTCGATAACCCGAAGCAATCGTTGAGCCGGTTCTCGCTGCGAAAACGGAACACAGTACTCGAAGAGGATTTCTTTCCGGGCATCCATGTCGTCGACGCAGATGAACGCCACCCGACCGAAGCCGGGAAGATCCTGCATACAGCATTCGTGCGCGACCATGGTGACCGCTGTTTGCTCCGCAACGATCGCGGGACACGCGACCGCTTTTTTTATACCGACATGTCGCGGTCCATAGATCGAGGGTCCGACGTTTGGAAGCGACACCGTATCGAAGTCGCAGCCGATCATGTTTGAGACGCCGAGCTTCCCCAACGCCATTGCAAGATGGCTTCCGCCTGCGCCCAACCCACCGATCACAACTGCCTCGGGATTGAATTCATGCGGAGGAAACAATAGTTCACTTCTTACGGTCGCAGTTTCTTCCACGCAACTACCTCCTCGTTTGTCAGTGCTTCCCATAAGTTCGGATCGGCATAGTGACTGGTTCCGCGAGCAAGGCACAGAAACTCGAGCACGTAGAGCGCGATGTGTGCAGGCTTTCCATCTCCGAACCAATAGGTTAGTTTTTGTACGCCGCCTCCAAAACATGCCTGGTTGTTCTCAACGCGCACGTGCGGATGCCATGCAGGAAACCCATTAACCTGCCTTTTCTCATCACCAACGCACGCAATCATCTTCGTCTGTACGTTTATGTGCACTGCAAAGCTACCCACCCAATGGAACTGGGCGTACGGCGCCTCTGCGGCAAGCCGTTTCGTGCCAAACCACAGGTTCGGCGCCTGAACAGCAACACCATCGAGACGTGGATCTGCGCAAAAGTGATCGAACTCACTTGGTGCCTCGCGTCTACGCTCTTCACGGAGACGCTCGGGCACGCCGAAGAGACACAGATCAACAAAGCGCGCACGAAGCGCATGATACTCGTCACTCATCGAATACCTCGTATGTTAAGGTGCCTAACGCAAGGTATATACCCTCACGCCTTGTCCGTCAAAGACTATGCCTTCGGCTTGTCGAGCTTATCGAATCCGAGCCCCTTCACCACAAAGTAGACGACCGCCGCGATGATGAGGAAGTCGATAAGGACCGCAACAAAATCCCCAAGGAGAATCGGTCCCAGGGTCATCGCCTTCAAGCCCTCGGTTGAACCGAGAATGTATCCCAAAATTGGGTTCACAATGTCGTTCACGAGCGCTGAAACCACTTTGGAAACCGCACCGCCAAGAATAAAACCGACTGCAAGCCCAACAACACCCTGTGTCCTGATAAACTCAACAAAACCCGCAAGTTGTGTATTCATGGCGCCATCCTAGCACCCTCCTTCATTCCTGCAATGAGGCGTTGTCGATAGCCTGATTCACGAGTTTGTCCGCCTCTTTATTCTCTTCGCGAGGAACGTGGGTAAAGGAAACCCTATGAAAATCCTTCATGAGTTCATGCACTTTCAGCGCTTGCGATTTCAGGGTGGGTTCCTTGATTTTCCAATTTCCCTTTATCTGTTCAACTACGAGCTGAGAATCGAGCTTGAAGGTGATGTCGTGATCACGAAGACCCATTTCTAAAAGTTTTCCAAACGCGATAATGACTGCCTCATACTCCGCCCAATTGTTGGTCTGCTTCTCCCCGAGAAACGCGGCCACTTCAGCCTTCTTTTCACCGTTTTCATAGATAACAACACCCGCCCCTGCAGGGCCTGGATTGTTACGAGCTCCGCCATCTGTAAAAACAACAATGCTCATTATGCGGTTGCAGGAACGTGAGCACCTTTCGAGAGCGTTCTATATGCGTGCACAATCGCAAGCATTGAGACAGGAACTGAAACAAGAAGTCCGACACCAAGTGCGAGCACGCCAAGGATATTAATACCGACGAGCGCAAGCATGAGCATAAAGAGCTCCCATTTGTGACCCCTCGTCATGTTCGCGCTTTCTTTCAGTGATTCAATGGGGCCCTTCCCCATATCAACGACGACATACGTCGCGAAGAGGAACGTAAGCGCAACGATGATACCAGGAATAATGAGGAGAATGAGACCGACAAGAACTGCAGCCGCCGTTATAATTTTTACCGCGACATAGGGGAGGAACACTTTCGGATACCAGAGGTCAGCCAGTTGGACCTTCTCCACATCATCATGCGCTTTCAAGACAAACGCGATAAGACCGAGCTCTATGAGCACATTCACGGCAAGTGCCGCAAGAACTAAGACAAAAGATCCATCCTCGCCCGGGAGCGCATTAATAACACTTGAGAGAATAATAATGAGGAGAACGATGCCAACGAGAAAGAAGGGGCGCTTGAGAAAAATCTCCCATGCCGCCTTGATCGTTGGCACGACCATAACGCTTTGCATATGAACAGTATAGCATGGGCACCCGAGGGTTACCGGGGGGTGAGGATATCGCGAAGGCGCAGCGCAAGCGCTTCTCTCCCCCGAAACGTGTCACGCTCAATAGTCGCAAGCACGTCTGCTGCAGAACCTGGCGAGGGCGGAAACGAAAAATCCGTCGGAGTCTTAAAAAATTGGAATCCTCGACGCGAGACGCCGGAGCGCTCGCAGACGAGCGTCACTTCCGTATGATTCATCTCTTTGCCAAACTGGCGCGCAAACGTTATGCGCGCCTCGCGCACTCGAAAAATTGGTTTTGGATTCCCTACCCCAAAGGGCGCGAGCTGCTCAAGTTCCTGCATGAAGGTCGGCGAGACGTCGGAGATAAGAATCTCCGCATCATGCGAAAGGGCCACACCCACGGCGACCGGCTCTACGTGAGTGGCCGCCTCCCTTAGCGCGTCCGACAAGGAATGAACGGACTCGCGAGAAACCGAAAAACCTCCCGAGGCGTGGTGCCCGCCAAATTCAATCAAGGCATCCTTTGCACGCGCGCAGACCTCAACAACAGAACGCGCGCCGTCAGAGCGACACGAGCCCTTAAGCCTCCCGAGAGCATCCTCACCCCAAACACACACCATTCCCCCGCACTCTTCCATGAGCGAATTAGCAACCAGGCCGCAGAGGCTCGGCTTCCACGCCGTGTCACCAAGCACGATGACACTGTGCCCACCCTCAAAACGTGCTCGGGCACGCGCTTTCGCCTCGCGCGTCATAGCCGCCACCGTGCCCTTTCGTTTCCGATTGAGGGATTCGAGCTCTCGCGCGATCGTCTCCGCTTCCTCAGAGCTCTCCGTCGTCAGGAGCCGAAACGCAAGCTCGGGGACATCCATTCGAGAAGCAGCATTTATACGAGGCGCAATCGTAAAACCAATGTCGTCCTCAGTCATGTATGCGAGTCGCACCCGTGCGCTTTCGGCGAGGGCGCGCAAGCCGGGTCGCCGCGTCTTTCGCAGCACGGTGAGGCCGAAATGCGCGAGCGCGCGATTCTCGCCGAGAAGCGGGACCAAGTCCGCAATCGTCGCTATCGCCACCAAGTCAAGGAGCCACTTTTCCCATCCCTCAGGAATGGCTATAAACGCAGGGTCCTCCCTTCTCCTTCCTTCGACTAGAAGTGCTGAAGCCAGCTTCCACGCAACACCCGCACCACAGAGGTCACGGAAAGGGTACTCGCCTCGCTTCGGATTAATAATAATGCCTTCAGGAAGTGTGTCTTTCAGTTCGTGGTGGTCGGTGATAATCACATCGATCCCAAGCTCTTTCGCACGCACACACCCCTCAAACGCGACCGTACCCACATCAACCGTGATAATGAGTGCAACTCCTTGCTTCTCAAGTGCCTCGATCGCGCTCGTATGGAACCCATACCCCTCTTTATCGCGGTGCGGGATGTAGACCACCACATTGGTATATCCAATTTTTTTAAAAGTTTCGTATAAAACCGCGACGCCCGGAATGCCGTCGCAGTCAAAATCGCCATACAGAGCGATTATCTCCTCCCCACGCATCGCAGCAATAATCCGCGCTACTCCGCGATCCATGTCGGCAAGAAGAAAGGGATCGTGCGTGTCACGTGCAAAATCTGGCTTAAGAAAGCGCTGCTGCGCCTCGGGGTCGCGTATGCCGCGCTTCTGCAACAAATCGATGAGGAGAGAGCGAGAGACTATGCGCTGCATGCGAAGAATTGTACTATAGGCATATGGATTGCCTTTTTTGCAGCATTGTCGAGGGAAAAATCCCTTCGCATAAAGTATATGAGGACGAAAAAACCTATGCATTCCTCGATATCACTCCAGTGAACCCCGGACACACGCTCGTGATTCCTAAAAAACACGCGGCCGATGTGTTTGAAATAGAAGAAGATGAGTGGAAAGCAGTGATGCACGCAGCCCGCACTGTAGCGCACATGCTCGAAAAAGCACTCAGCGCACACGGCGTGAACGTGACGACGAACAACCGCCCTGCAGCCGGACAGGTCGTTTTCCACTCCCACGTGCATGTCATCCCACGCTTTGAGGGCGATGGGTTTACAAACTGGAAAGGAAAACCATACGCAGAGGGCGAAGCTCCCGCAATAGCCGAAAAAATCAGATCCGCACAAAGCTAGAACCAGGAATCGAGCTGGACGAGCGCATCTTTAAGAAGAGCCTCAAGTGCCGTGAGTGCTGCGGCAAATTGCGCGCTTGATGGTACAAGCGACGTCGGAGGATTCACACTGCATGACCCATACTGATATGCTACTGAACCGGAGAGCATGCCATTTGTACACTGACGTGTGATTCCGCTACTGCCGCATGTCGATCCAAAAGGAACAGTGCGTGCGCTATAAAAAGTGGTAGAACTGCCATGTGTTACCGTAACGCCGTCAAGCGAGCATGCAGCCGTATCAACACAAGATGATCGGTTATAGGTCGTACCACCTGAAACCGTGCCGTTTGTGCAAGTCCGTGTTTGAGCAATCGAAGAGCAACTGGCACCAACAGGCGCTGTTGAACTCGCGTAGAATGTTCTCGACTGTCCCGATGTAAATGTCACATTGTCGACCACGCAAGTCCCGCTCGAGGCAGAGGCGCATGTCCGATATCGATACGCTGCGTTGCCGGAAAATGCACCACTGGTGCACGTTCTGGCTTGTGCGTATGAAGAGCACTGCTCATGCGCTGGAATATTCTGAGCAAAGTAGAAGGTAGACGATGAACCGTGCGCGTAGGTAACACCATCGAGCTCACACGCCCCAACGCCACAACTTACTCGCGAGTAGTCACTACTACCAGAGAGAGTACCGTCGCTACAGGTGCGCGTCAGACCATACGAACTGCATTGATTAGTACTGGTCGCATGAGCATAACGATAAAACGTTCGCGATTGACCGTCGGCAACCGTGACACCACCCAAGGTACACGAGTCGCGAACTTCAACACTGCAGGAAAGGTATCGAAAGTCTGCACTACCCGATAATACTCCGTTCGAGCATGTACGAGTTTGGGAAAATTGGGCACACGTCTCACCAACTGTATCTATGCGGCGCTTGGAATAATATTTAAACGCAGTCCCGTGCGCGACACGCTCACCATCGATACTACAACTTGCGGCCTCGGATTCCTCACAGGAGCGGAATTGGTAGGCTGCGTTTCCTGAAAAGACCCCGTTATGACACTGACGAACAGCTGCGTAGGCAGCGCAACTGGACCCGAGCGGAGCCTGTGTAGTCGAATAGAAAGTTGCCTGACTTCCCGCGGGAACACTGAAGCCCCCCAACACACACGTGTATGGTGAGGGTACCGAAACTTGTACGCTACCACCTGCACAAAGCGCAGCTATAACAGAACGAGTGGCGGGGCCAACGGCCCCAAAGCCAGTACTAGCCGGCGAACCAGAGTTTACGATACCGTGTTTTGCCTGGAATCGTTGAACCGCAGCTTGAGTAAGTGCACCAAAATAACCACTCACAGCACCATCCGGATACACCGCTCGATCGGAAGCAAGAAATGATTGCAGTTCAGAAACGTCGGCACCCGACATACCCTGCCTCAGAGCACGAGAAAGCGATGGACACTGTACACCCACGACCGCTGTCGTCGGTGCAGTTGGCGCCGACGCACCTTGAAGCTGTGCCTGAAGCGCTGCCAATTGCGCAAGTAACGCATTTAATTCCGCTTGAAGATTCGTTGTCTGCGCATGCGCAGGGGAACTAATAATGAATGTGACGACAATAGCCGCAAGGTAATACATACAAAAAGTATAGCAAGCGGGCGAGCCCCTGCTCGCCCGCTTGTGTATTATTCTGAGCCCACTCTATTCTCGACACGTCCCGGCATACAGAAACTCCGCACCCGCGCCATCGAGCGCGCATTGATTTGAATAGGTTTTCGGTTCGTACAAGCGACATTCCAGCGTGCAGTACATGCCCGACGCACACGTATTAGCACATCCTGTGGGTCGCCCACACACGGGGTCATACTGTGTCGTACACGCAACGTCGCCACCCACCTTCACCGTAATCGAGACTTTCGCTTCTTTCCCATCCACATCGCGCGCGCTAACGGTGACCACATACGTCCCCGTCGTACTATACGAATGGGTGAAAGAACTGCTTTGCGTAAAGACGGGAAGGCTGGTGGAGATGCCGGCGGCATACTGAACCTCATCACCCCATGAAACGTAATAACTCAATTGTCTGCCATCGGGATCAGAGGCTTGCACTGTCCATGTTCCGGTTTCATTTATATGCAGCGTTGTCGGTCCCGAAAAACCAGAGATAGTCGGAGCACTATTCGAATCCCCAAAATACGCCGTGCAGTAAGGCTTTACAGTACTCTCGGGTGTACAGGCCCTCAACGTGCATACTGCCGCACCGTTCGAATCGGAACGTGCACAAGTGTTGCAACCATCAAACCACGCCTTGCAGCGCGGATCGGTCGAAGGGTCCGTCGATGCATCGCGGCACGAACCCTCATAGAGAATCGTTGCCCCATCGGCGCTCGCCATACATTTGTTGCTGTACGTTTGTTGGATTGGATTGCATGGTGCCGTGATACATACCACCTGCTTTGAGGCGCACACTGGTTTGTATTCCTTTGTGCACGCAGCACTCCCGACGACTATCTGCGTCTTTGCCACAATCTCACTCTGCACCGCCGCTAAGCAGCGAGGAGTCAGCGGGTCTCCATCATCGGGGCATGGATCGGTAATTTTGCTGAGCGTTGCGACGTATGTACCATTCGAGGTGTAAGTGTGCGAATTTTTACCCGGTGAGACACATGTATCTGCAGGAGCGAGACAATCAGATGCTCGCTCGCTCGTCCCGTCACCAAAATCAATGACGTAAGAAATATTCCGCACACGGAAACCAGAAAGCCAGGTTTCAAAGGTGACCGCAAGCGGTGCATGGCCACGCTCGGGTGTTGCACTGAAGCGCTCCTTATTCAGGCTACCGCCCCCACACCACGATTGAATGCGAGCCCGAGAAAGCGGTCCGAAGACACCCAAGGCAGAAACCCCTTCTCGCTCCTGCCACCGCGCAACAGCGTTTGCAGTTAACGACCCATAATAGCCCGTAGGCGGGACAGTAAGAAACCCCTCGGAATGCAAAAAGTTTTGTAACTGACTCACATCATCCCCCTCTGCACCAAGTGAGAGCGACCGACTGATGAATCCGCAGACACGGTGTCTAATGCCGGGGGGAGCGCTGGTTTCTGATGCTGTCGTGGTGATTGACTGGTTCTGTATAGAATTGATCCGGGCAGTGAGCGCGGCAATCTGTCTCAACAATATGTCGATCTTTGCTTGCAAACTGTCTTCGCTCAGCGCCGCAGAAGCAATAGGCATAGTAATAAGAAGTGCAACAAACAATGCAGAAAATTTCTTTATCATATAAAGTGCTAATAACTCTGATAATCAGACCATCCACCGTCCATACATCGCAAGGTGACAGTTCGGGTCTCGGTTGTGACCGAGCACGAGAGCCATTGACAAAGCTGTGTACCGGGCGGCACTGCAACGATCGTGGTCGTACCGACACCTGGACACGGCGTGCCAATTACGTTTGCATAGCTCCGCAAGGTACCTGTCCCTGTAGACGGTGGAGGCACATACGTCTGACACCCCGTGCCACTTGCCGAACACTTGAGCCACACGCCATTCTCACACTTGACGACCGGAGAGGAAGTTGCCTGAAAGTATGCACCCTCAGTGAAAAACGGCTGCCAGAACGACGCCTGACCATGTGCGACAACCTGTGCACCCCACGGCGTTACGCAGCTCCTATTTGTCGTAACAAGACTTGTCGGTGGCAAGAACGAAATGGGAGTGGTTGTGGTCCCTACACTACTCGACACGGTAACCGCATGTGTTGCAGACGAAAGAACACCACTGTTGTCCTTCACGTCCACACGCATGGTAAAAGCACCGGCGCGCGCATACGCATGCGCAATAATTGGCGATGTTACAAATGTCTGAGAAAGACCGGCAAGAGAGCGTAGTATGTCTTCAATTTGTTCATCCCCCCATGTCACACTATAGGAAAGCGCACTGCCCTCCGGATCTTGTGCAACTATTTGCCATGAGCCGCTTTGTCCGACCAAGAGTGCACTTGGCCCTTGAATTCCGTCAATGGAAGGAGCCTTATTGCCCACACTCGAGAGCATGCACCGCCACCCAGTGTGACACGCGCCGCTCGTCAACGCTTGCCACACACCCGCACACGCGATGACAGGCTGTGCAGGCGCCCCAGGACACGCAGTGAGTTGTGGGTTTGCCGTTGAGACGGTTGCGCCCATATATGTACAAAACGCGTGCATTGCTGCGCGTGTCCGCGCACCTACAACACCAAATCCCGTACTCAGAGCGTCCCCCGAGGAGACTATGCCTTCCGACGTTTGAAACATACGTACCGCCGCTTCTGTAAGTGAACCAAAGTAGCCCGTCGATTCGCTCGAAAGAAGACCGCGTGCACGTAAAAAATCCTGAAGTTCCGTGACGTCTGCACCACGAGCGCCGATGCCAAGCGTTCGCACAAGCGCAGGACACGTCGAAACCGGTGAAGGTGTTTGTACCGATGTTTGAAGAGCTTGAATCTGCGCCATGAGTGCTGCAATGCGTGCCTGGAGCTCCTCTATAGTTTGTGCAGAAGTCAAGAGTGGGAGAATAATGAACGGCAATATAATGACGCCTCTCATGTGTCCATTATGCGCGCCGATTCCGTGACGCTTCGAGCGTCATGTGGATAGCACACGCTCTGCCCGTTCAACATCCTCTGGCGCAGTAATTTGCATCCACCCTTTTGCCTCAACAAACGAGAGCGGAATGCCATTGGCGCGTGATGCCGCAAGCACGGTCTGTGGAAGGCCGAGCTCCGTCGATCCTGGTGCTTTTGGAACTGGTGAAAAGGCGAAAATACGTGGATCGAGCGCAAAAAGATTCGTACTGATGAAGCCTTCTCCAGAAACGGCGTGCTCCAGAATATTGATAACTCGCCCACCCTCTTCGACTATGCGACCACCGACCGAAGTGTCTGGCACGCGCGCAACGAGGAGTGCCCACTCATGAGAAAGCACCGCACGAATATCTTCCGGCGCATAGATGTCATCACCCATCATCACGAGGAAATTTTCATTGAGAACGTTGCGCGCCTGGAGAAGTGCATCCATCGTCCCACCGACGATGTTCTTCTGTTCAATATAGATGAGTTTCTTTCCTCGATACGAATCACCAAATCGCTCGATGATCTTCTCTTTCAAATATCCAACGATAAGGACGATTTCATGCACATCGTCTGGAAGCGCATCGAACTTATGCTCAAGCAAGGTCTTCCCACCAACTTCAAGCATCGGCTTGGGGAGCGTTTGCGTAAGGACACCCATGCGTGTGCCGCGTCCCGCGGCTAAGATAACTGCCTGCATACCGCTAGCTTACCGCTTCTAGAGCCGATCCTCCAGCAGGCGAGATACCCGTACCAATTGTTGCTCATACCCACGCTGAACCACGTATAAAGAATGCCCCCGCCATAATTTGGAAATTATGGCGGGGGCAAAGTTCTGAGGATCTGAGCGCAAGTGCAAAGATCCAAGTCCCGAGCGCTAACTTGCGAGCGCGGAGACGCAGTACGCATTCCGGCCACGGTCGAGCCAGTAGTAGCCCCAGCGCCACCCGCCATCGCTCCAGTAGAGGTACAACGAATACCGGTCACCGCCCGGGCCCCGCAGCTCATCCCCGTCGAAGAGGATGATCTTGCCACGAAGTTCTGTGGGAAGAGTGTCACGTGCATTCCAGCAACGCCAGAATGCTTCGACGCCCGCAAGCGGCTCTCCAGCGAGACGCTTTTGTGCCTCGCTGCCGATGATGTACGACTCGCCGTTCCTGAGCGGCGTAGCGACCACCCTCAGCTGTGCGGGGTTGAACCCGTGAGGCAGAGTCTTGCGCTCGCCGACAATCTCCCATCCCTCACCGATGAAAGCGGCGGGGTTGAAGAGACCAATCGACTTCGGCTTCGGCTCGAACGGATTTTCACGCCGGTTAAGCCTCTTGAGCTCTTCGAGCCGCCGTTCACCATCCTCGCCCGCAAGGTTAGTCAAAAGAGTGCACACCGGTCCCAGTATTTCAGAGAGCGGCAGCTTTCCAAGCATGCCTTTCGACATGGTTGTTCTCCTTATTGCAATGTTCTGGCACTATCGCCACCAACACACTACACGAGAGCCTGGTATTGAGCAATTTAAAACGTAATTCCGCTCGGAAGCGCAAACCTACTCACATCAACTGCCCACGGGCTGCATGAGAAATCATAATCCTGGCTTACCTGCGCCGCGACTTCCGCGCTCACTTCCGCCTCACCCTCAGCCTGCGAGATCGGAAACTTGAAACCCTGATTCATCATACTTGTCCAAGTGTATGCAAGGCCGTCGCGCACGATCATGTGGCTCTCGATATTCCCGACCTGCGGTATTTCCGATGTGAAATCAGAGCGCACCATCCCGTTTGCGACATAGGTCGTGCCACTGGAAGTGACGCCACCGGCCGTGCTCGAGACATCGCACGTCCACGATCCGCCGCGTGCCATGAGCTCTTGCATAGAGCCGCTAAAATTTTGTTCATCAGATGCTGCCGCGGGGACTTCGTTCGTCTGAGCACGGTCTGAATCCTGTGTCGGCGCCTCAACAGTGCCCCGCATGAGGTACCAAGCTCCCCCTCCTACAACAATGAGTGCAATGAGTGTGTAAAGAATCTTCATAGGCATAAAGGGTTAAAATTGATAGATGCGCCGATTCTATCCCAACACCCAACCAAAGGAAACCATCCGGTAGTGCTTACGAGGGTCTCTCGCAGCGCGTCGGCGCGAGAGTGAGCGCTGGCGCAGCAGCGCCAGACAGCGACCCGAGGAAGCGCTACCGGACGGTTTCCGCACCACCCTTCTACTCCAACGCCTCAATCCCGGGCAAGGTGCCCTCAAGGAGGTACTCCAACATGGCACCGCCGCCGGTCGAGAGAAATCCGAGCTTGTCTTCGGCAATACCACCCTCCTTGAGGGCGGCAATGGTGTCGCCACCACCTATGACCACCTGCGCACCAGCCTCAACACGGCGAGCGAGAATCTCGCCGATCGCATGCGTGTAGGAGGTAAACCCCTCCTCGTAGAGGCCAGTCGGTCCATTCCACAAAATAAACGCGGCCTTCTCAATGTGCGGAGCAATAAGTTGAACAGTGTCTGGACCAATATCCACTATCCTATCGTCTGGCTCGACCGCCTGCGGTTTTTTTGTGTAGGCGTGTCCGTCGCCTCGCTCGACAGTCACATCAACTGGCGCGAGAAAATGAGGGTGATGCAGTGTGTACGGGGTCGGCATCTCATCAGAAATCCGCGAGCATCCAGTAGGAAATCCTTGTGCACGAAACACATCATTCGCGAGCGCACCGGTTACAAAGAGACGATCGTAGGAGCCAAGAAGCGTCTTTATTAACGGAGCCTTCGTTTCGAACTTCGCACCACCAAGGATCGCAAATGATGGACGAGCGGGGACACGTGCACGCCGTAAGTGTGTCACCTCATCGCGCATGAGGAGCCCTGCATAATGCGGAAGAATCCTCGGAAGCTCGGCAATAGAAGCGTGTGCACGATGCGCAGCAGAAAAAGCGTCACCGACGTACATCTCGCCGAGTGAGGCAAGCTCGCGCGCAAAACCCGCATCATTCGCGACTTCGCGCGGATCGGTGCGCACATTTTCCAAAAGCAAAACGTCGTGGTCGCGCATCGCTTTCACCGCCTCGTGTGCGAGCGCTCCTGTCAGGTCGCGTACGTAGTGGTGAGATAGCTCACGTGCGAGCGCGCGCGAGACAGGTTCGTTCGTCTCACTCGGATCGCGTCCAATGTGAGAAAGCACAATGACGCGTGCGCCGCGCTCCGAGAGATAGTGCAGCGTTTCTGCCGAACGCCTCACGCGGAAAAAATCAGACACGTCGCCTTTCTCATCAAGGGGCAAATCAAACCCGGCGCGCACAAGGATGCGCTTGCCACGCACCTCGTTTTCTGAAAGCTCATCGATACAACGAAACATACGCTTCTTATGCTTCTCGTACGGCGCGTATCAATTCCGCAAGTCGCTTCGCGTCCACACTTGCACGCCCCACGAGAAATCCATCTACACCACCGTGCTCGAGCATCTGCGCCACATTCGTACCATCAACGGCGCCTCCATAAAGGATCGTCGGCTTGTGTCCTACTTCCCCATATTTCTCCACAAGCGCTTTGCGGATATAAATGCTCATCTCGTGCATATCATGCGGCCGCATGGGTTCAGCCGCCCCGATCGCCCACACAGGTTCATACGCAATGATAACTTTTGAAATCTTCTGTGGTGACACATCGCGAAGCCCCATGAAGAGCTGCTCCTTCACCGCACTGAAGTGCGAGCCTTCGTCGTCACGTACATGTTCTCCCACGCAGAGAATGGGTGTCATCTCGAGTGCAAGGAGCGCCGCCACCTTCCTGCGCGTGTCATCATCACTCTCCCCGAGCGCGCGGCGTTCAGCGTGCCCCACAATTGCATACTGCACTTTCGCATCTTTTGCCTGCAGTGCTGAGATCTCACCCGTGTAGGAGCCTGTTTGATCAAAGTGAACGTTTTGCGCGGCAAGTCCCACCTTTCCACGACGCGAGACACCAATCTCGCGTAGGAATATCGATGGAGCTGCAATGATAACAGGCACCTTAAGAAGTGTACTCATGCGCTTTGTCTCTTCAAAAAGTCTTTTTGCCTCCTTCCACGTCCCCGGATTCATCTTCCAATTCGCAACAATGAGGGATTTCATGGGGCGATTGTAGCACGCAACTCACCGCCAATTCTCAGCGAGACAGAATGCGGATTAGTGCTTTGGCGGGGCCCCGCAGACGGCGGTCGAGGATTTTGAGGTATTTTTCCAGCAGGAAAAACCGTACCCGCCAAAAGCACTAATGCGCATTCTGCGAGCGCCCTTACTGCTCCCTCCACAAAACAAGCTTATAGTCCGGACTCGCCGCGGGTGTAAACGGCGGCGGATCAAACGCTAAAAGTCGATCGTAGGTATCGACGCGTGTGTTATAACCGGAGCAAAAATTACCGCCGCAATTCCATTTGGTGCCCACACGATTATTAGAAACAACGCTTCCAATCGTCGTGAGTGAAGACTGAGTTACATAGGAATTGTACGCCGACGGAACACCATTTGATCCACCCTGCTGATACAAATTGCGCCCCAAGTAACCATTCTGCGCCACAAAGACGCCACGCACCGTCATCACGTCGGGCGAATTGAGCGGGATCAAGACCGATCGTTCGGCGACTGCCGTAAGGCCAGAGGCGCCGGAAGCTGATGCATAGGTGATGTTGTTGGAGAGGATGATATCCGGCGAGAAACTTCCCGTGTCTGCCGCGATGACCGTCACTTTGCCGCCCGCGACTCCCTCAAGCCACACTTTCGCACGAGCAAAAATAACCGGACAATCCGCGGGAATCGTGTAGCGCCCGTGGTATGTCTGGTTGGAAATAATGTGATAATCCGTCACCCATGTGCCAATGTTGTCGATGCGTTGTGCATACACCCCCGTCGTGCCAGTGACTCGATAGATATCCGCGGTGTTGTCGCTTCTGAGGACTATGCGAAATCCGCGCTGGTCACTTCCACCGACAGAGCTAAAGGTGCCACCCTGCTGCGCACCATCAACGCGTACGGTCGTCGTGTTGAGCATAATGCCGTTATCGGTCGCATAGGTCTGGAGAGCGGGAAAGTCGCTTGAAATGCCTGCAAAATTAAAAGACGCTGCGGGGAATTGCCAAAGTGCCGAGCCCGAACCTGCGCCGAACACGCCCGGCTGATTGGCGGTAGGTGAACATCCAAATGAGGACGTACAGCTCCATGTTGCAACTGAACTTGAAACGATCGAGTTGTTGGTGCCATCCATGCGTATACCGCCGTTCGAGTGATATGCACCCGTGATATTCCTGTCGGAACCCGCCCACACATTTGCGTTAATGATGTTTGAATACTCCGCGACCGACGGTCGCATGTAACGCGCTTTTAGCGTACGGCGAAATACGGAATTCAGATCAGACTCGCCTTCTGAAGTCAGGTCTGCCGATTGAACTCGGCCACAGGCAGTGTTGAGCGTCGTTGCAACCTCGGCATTACCGAGCACTCCGCCTTCAGGATCCACTGCTTCATACGAGACAGGGGTGATGAGACTCGTACCATCCACCATGATTTCCGGATTGTGCGCGAGGTACCACCGATAGAACTCGAGCCCACTTTCAGCAACACTCAAAGCTTGTTCCCGCGCATAGAGCGCGCGGCCATATCTCCCCTGCGTGAGCGTGTAACTCAAGATCGTGCCAAGCAGAAACAGAAATATGCCCATAAAGGCCAGAACGAGAATGACGGTGACGCCGCGTTCGTTTTTCATGGCTATCGTAAATTTCGCAAAGCCGCGGTCGAGCGCAGGGTAAATTGATTCGGCATACGATTCGGATTGATGTTCACGATGACTGTTGTTTCCACGAAACGCAGCTCGGTAATGTCTGCAAGGTTCGTCATGAGAGCGCCGTTCAGATCATAATACCGGAACATGTCGACGTTTTGCGCATCGTTCCGCACATATTCGGAGATCTGCGAGATGGTTTCTGGATTTGTGTAGACCGGCGGATCCCCCGAAGGATCGACGAGCCCACGATATAAAGCACCTCCTTGCACAAAAAATCGTAAGCGCTCGATAAAAGGGTCGTCGTCGATGTCGGCATAAAATGAAATGGAACTTGTCGCGAGTGCAATGATCGGATATGCCCCGTCTGAAGCGTATGAGGCTTCGCGAATGGTTTTGATCATACCCTCGATACCGCGCTGTGCGGAGGTGATCGCTGCCGCTTGCTCCACCGTATAGGAATTCGTGCGATAAAAATATTGAACGGAAGTAGTGATCGCAAGCATCGCGGAGAGCGTGATCGCGACCCACACACTTGCTTCAATAAGTGTCATGCCACGATTCATAGCGTGTTTAGAAGTATCGAAAGCCGGGACGTGCCAGACACATTCACCTCACTCGACGTAAATGTTTGGTATCCTGCCGCAGAGACTTCTATGGTATAGGCGTTCCCACCGCCAACCGTGCCCGAAGAGAGATTGCTCCAAAATGCGTTTCCACACTCGTCACTCACACGCGTCACATCATATGCACCGCGCGTGAGTCGCACAGTTGCATTCGGCACCACGACGCCACTCGCTTTCACATCAACAAGGAGTGAGTTCGTCGTGTGCGGCGAAAGAATGAGACGCGTCGTTTGTGAAGCGTTTGGTCCAAGCGTTTCCGGTTGTGGAGCACAGGCCGATGAAACGTCATATCCACTCGTATCCGGCACGACCACGGTGTAAGCATCCCATTCGAGATCCTCAATTAAAAGAGAACCCGTCGCACCGCTCGAATGGGGGGCATCATACTTATAGATGAGTGCGCCACCAGCGGTGGTACCAACCGTTTTCGCACCACGAAGCGTAAACGAAACGTTGGAGAGTGGTCGTGGTCCCGAATCATATGAAAGACGCCACGCATCAACGGAGGGTGTCGTCGAAGCATCTCCAGTCGTCAAACGACCGCGCACGACAAGTCCAGGAAACGTCGATGTTGATATGGTGCCCAAGTTTACAGGCGACGCGGTGAACCCTCCACTGTTTCCCGGCAACTGTGCATCAGATATGAGCGTCACACCATCACTACCGTAAAACTGAAAATAAAGCGCGGTCTGCACAGGCTCATTCGCATCCCACGAAAATGTTTTCCACGCAACGAGCGATGAGGTTGAAACGAGATTGGATATGAATGTACCCTCGAAGGGGTATTCACCCGCAGTCTCAGTGAGAATAATAACGCCGCCCGAAATTGTTGTATTCGATGTGGAAGCGGTGCCCGAGCCGTTTGCAAATGTTTCAGTGGTGGTCGCCGTTGTTACGGGCGAGTATGTCTCAATTCGTTTTTCCGAAACCAAGTCAATTGCAAATGTTCCTGCCGTCGTCGTATCAAGCGCGACACCAAGATGTGAAGGAATCGGGTTAACATTAGTCGCATCCGCGGTGTAGGTGCGCGCCGTCGAGTAGCCGCTTTTCGTCACACTTATTTCATATCCAGCGCCCGGTGGTACGCCAAGAATCGTCGCGCGACCATCGGCGTCCGTAAAACGCGTCAGATCAACAGTGGGCGAAATTGATGTATTCACGACTTGAACCGCTGCATTCGCAACTGGCACGAGCGCCGCATCCACGACTTCTATCGCGAGCACGCCGCCAGGTACATTCGCCTCGATGCCGATCGGTGAAACGCGCGTCACGAGCTCAATCGTGTGCACTCCATCGCGGCCACTCCACGAGACTTCCGTCTTCACTGCTTTGTAATCAGTCTCGATTCCATTCTCATCTGCGCCGCCGAGCCCGTCTGCCGGATCATCTTCATAGGAAATGAACGTGCGACGCGTGTAATCTACATCATTCAATTCCACGCTTTCTTCTTGCGCGAGCGCACCGGAAGGTATGCCGCCGCTTGTTCCCACCGCGTTATATGAAAGAGAACGAATAAATTCGAGCCGTTCGTTCGCAAGCGCAATCGCTCCCGCGCGCGCCTTGTTATTTCCAACCGCCATGACCGCCAACCGGAATGCGCCGGCAATGCCGACAAACACGACGAGCATAAGTGCGGTCCCCACAACCGCGTCAAGCAACGTCGACCCTCGCTCCCCTCGAGGAAAGTACATGAAACTATTGTAGCGTGAAAAAAGCGGCTGAGGTTCCCCAGCCGCTTTTATTGCGTTCACCATGATCACGCCTGCGCGTCGCGTGCAGTAGCGAAGAAATTGATGACATCTTGTTTGGTGCGTTCAGGCGCGTCGTTCCAAAGGTATAGCTCGTCGCTGCCTGGAATCAGGGTGCCCAATCGTTCCAGCGTGTCCTCAACAAGCGCACTCGCTTTCGGCTCACTGAACAACTGCCCCGCTGCCCACCATAGCGCACCCTCCGCACACAGACAGTGCGGCAGCGCGCAGTTGCGTGCAAGCAGTTCGTCGCACCACAGATCGGTGCAGCCATCGGCCGCAGTACCCATTTCATGTTGCGTCCACGATTCGGGTCGCCCGAAGAACTCGATGGCTTTTGTGAGGAGTGCAACTTGTTCATGACTCATGACGCTCGACATTAAAGATCCTCCTACGTTGCTACCAAAATAACTTCTTCTTACAAAAGACTACCCGAACACTCCACTTTCTCCAACTACCACTCTAGCCCCAGCGAGCCGGAGTGCGGCAGTGTGCATGCGACGGGGCCCCGCAGACGGCGGTCGAGGATTTTGAGGTATTTTTCTAGCAGGAAAAATCCGTACCCGCCGCATGCACACTGCCGCACTCCGCGAGCCTCAAATATTCTCCGAAAGCTGATAGATCGGCGAGATCATGGCAACCGCAAAGAAACCCACCGCACCACCAATTGCAATCATGAGGAACGGTTCGATCACCGTCGACATGTCTTTTGTCTTTCGGTCCACCTCGTCTTCATAAAACACGGCAAGTTTTTTCATCATGTCGGTCAGCTGTCCTGTCTCTTCGCCCACTGCCATCATTTCCCCCACGAACGCAGGGTACAGATGTTCATTGCGGACAAACGCCGCGGAAAGCGGCTCGCCCTTTCCCACGTTCTCACGCGCCTCAGTGACAACCTGTTTGAAATAACTGTTCTGCACCACATCCGTCACGATTTCGAGTGAGGTAATAACATCAACACCCGAGGAGAGAAGCGAGGCAAGGGTTCGAGATGCACGCGCCGCGTTTACCTCTTTCACGATCGGACTGATGAGCGGAATGTGGAGGAAGAGAAAATCACGTGCGCGTGAACCGGGATCTGTTCTCACAAATGCGTACAGACCGCCCACAAAGAGAATGAGACCCGAAAACGCGAGCACCGTGTAGGAAACGAGAAAATTTGAAACCGCGATAATCGCCTGCGTGGAAGCTGGTAGCTCAGCGTCCATCTCAGCAAACGTCTGCGCTAAAGTCGGCACCACATTGATCATCATGAAGGCACCAATGCCGATAATCGCGATCACAATAATGGCGGGATAAAGCATGGCACCCCGAATCTTCTTCTTCAAAATATACATCCTCTCCATCTGATCAGACACGACGACGAGTGATTGCGGAAGCTGGCCACCCTCTTCCCCTGCACGCGTCATAGCAACAAACAGCTTGGAAAAAATGCGTGGGAATTTCGCGAGTGCTGAGTGCAGCGTCTCACCACGACGCACCGCGCCGGAGAGTTCTTGAACCACCTCGGCAAGTCGCGCATTTTTTGTCTGTCGCTCAATCACCGCAAGCGCACGTGCAAGCGAGAGCCCGGCTGAAAGCATGGCTCCAAGGTTTCGCGCGAAGAGCACCTTGTCGTACTCCGGCACGCCGGAGAGCTTTGCGTTCCAGTGCGAAAGTGAGAACCATGTTTTTGTCAGATCCTCTTCCACGGAGAGAATCCGCCCACCTTCGTGTCGTACCATTTCATAGAGCGCAAAACGATCACGCGCCTCTGCGGTGCCTTTATATATTTCTCCCCCTGCCTTCTCGGCGGTGTACGTGAACTTCGCCATTCGTGCAATTATATATGCATAACCGTGCGTACTTGCGAACACATGTGGAATGCGTAGGATGCAACGAGTCCAACAAAGAGGAGTAAGGAATGATAGATTTTGGCGAATTTGAAACGGGCCTTACCGAGGAAAAACCGTGCGGCAAGAAGTTCTTGCTGCCACTCGGATACTCTGAGGTGTTCAGGCCCCTCGACGATGACGGCATCGTCGAACGCTGCATCGGTGCATTCTCTGAAATTGTCTTCCACACTGAACACTTGGGACGTTGTGCTCGCGTTACTATGGCGGGGCACTACAAAGGAGTGAACCGAATACATGTGAGTTTTTGCGGACCCGCGCCTAGCATCCACCGCTTCCCAAATGGATGCACGCTTTGGATACTTGGGAAAAGCGATCAATCGATTGAAATCGCTATCCGAATTTCTGAGAAGTGATCCTACGCACCACACGGCCGCTCCTCCTGGGGCGGCCTTTGTTACTCCGTAATCACTCGCAACACCTCCTCAATAGTCGTAACTCCCTGAACAGCCTTGAAAATCCCATCCTCCATCATGGTGAGCATTCCTTCTTTACGCGCGTGCGCATGAATATCATCGGCCGTCGCGTTTTTCATCACCAATTCCTTCACGGCGGAACTCACGGGAAGCACTTCGTAGATCCCCATACGCCCAGCAAAGCCTTCACCCGGACCATCCGTCTTCGGCTTCCAAAACGGCACATTTTTCCACGTTGCCTCTTTGGGTACGATCTTTTCTTCCTTCAAGGATTGTAAGACGACACCCGCTTCAACCACGTGCTCGAGCTGCGACTGCTCATCGCGTGAAAGTTCGTATTTGTCTTTTCCACCTGCAAGTTTACGCACGAGGCGCTGACCAATCACCACACGAAGTGTTGAAACCAACAGAAACGGCTCAACACCCATGTCGAGTAAGCGCGGAATCGCCCCCGCGGCGGAATTCGTGTGCAAGGTTGAGAGAACCAAGTGGCCGGTAAGCGCAGCATTGATAGCGAGCGCCGCAGTTTCTTTGTCACGAATTTCCCCCACCATGATGATGTCGGGATCCTGACGCACGAGGGAGCGTAAACCATTCGCAAAGGTGAAACCTATGTCCGGCCGCACTTGCGTCTGATTCACACGCTTCATTTGATATTCAATCGGATCCTCAACAGTTGAGATGTTCACATCGGGTGTATTCACGATGTCGAGAAGCGTGTAGAGCGTCGTCGATTTACCCGCACCCGTTGGACCTGTGGTGAGAATGAGTCCTGTCGTCTTCTTCATCGACTCATGCATGTCGTCGAGTGCTTTCCCATGAAACCCGAGGGCCTCAAGCGAAAAACCAGAAATGTTGTCGCGCAAAAGGCGCATCACAATTTTTTCGCCGAAATAGGTGGGCAAAATAGAAACACGAAACGAAATCTTTTCTCCCCCCGCCTCAACACCGAAACGCCCATCTTGGGGAAGACGCTTTTCATCAAGACGCATACTCGCCAAGACCTTCACGCGCGCAGTAATGGCGGGTGCAGCATGCTTCGGCAACTCCATCGCGTCGTGCAAAAGGCCATCGATGCGATAGCGAATGAGCAGCGTCTCTTCAAGCGGTTCAATATGAATGTCGGAAGCACCTTGCGCGTTCGCGTGGCGCAAAAGCGTGTCCACAATGCGCACTGCGGGCACTCCTTCCGCCATCTTCCGCTCGTCGTCACTCACGACGCCCTCCGCAGCAAGCACATCTGTCTCGCGCTTAATGACGTCCCCCAGATTATCCTTCAATCCCCGCTGATATTGCTTGAGCGCAAGCTTGATAGAAGGAGCGTCGGTGAGGCGCGGCAACACCTTGAGGTGCGTCTTCTTCTTGATGAAGTCAATCGCGGCAAGATCGTCGGTGTCGAGCATCGCCACCTCAAGCTCCTCGTTTTTATGATTGTAGGCAACGATGTTGTTGCGGCGCGCGACGGGCTCCGGAATCAATGAGAGTGTTTCAAATGGAATCTTCTGCCCAGCGAGAGAAATGAAGGGAATACCAAGAATGTAGGCGTAGGTGCGACGGAGCTCATCCTCGCCGATGAGCGCACGCGCAATCAAAATATCCCCCACCGGCTGATTCCTTTCCTTTGCTTCAATGTCAGCGGCATCAAAATCCTTCTGCGACACCAGATTCGCATCGGAAAGAAATGTTTTGAGTTGAGTATCAGAAATGTACATAGATTAGGTTTTAGGTGTGGGGGACGAGGTTCTAGGGAGTCCGCGTCTCTCTAACGCCCAATCCCTAAAGCCTGACACCTGGTTTCCATGCGCATTATTACTATACCATCATCGATAGATGTCTTTACGATGGCGGATACGTATGACATGTACAATCAGTCGTGCTTCAAAGATTTCATACATGATTCGATACGGCCACGCACGCACTGCCCAGAGACCCTTGTATTCTCCACCCAATTTTTTACCGACATAGGGATCGTATGCAATAAGATCAAAAACTTCATCCACTCTTCTTTGTGCAGTTTGCTCAAGCTTTCCGAATTCTTTTTTTGCGCTTGGGGCGAGAAGTATCTGATATGCCATATTCTTTTCTCAATTCCTCAAGCGTAACATAATACCCTTTCTTGAAGTCTTCTTGTGCTTCTTTGATCGCATCGAGCGCGCCGGGATCTTCCGCCATGATGTCGAGTGTCTCCATCCACCCTTCAAATTCCTCTGGCGACATAACAAGCATGCGCGGCTTTCCCTTTTCGGTCAGCGTGAAATGCACGCCCGGTGTCTGAACTTCGTCGGCAATCTCAAAAATGCGCTTGCGCGCTTCGGTTATGGAAATAGTACGTGATGCGTCTACCATATGTACATAATAACGTACGCATGTAAACTTGACAACTCGCCCACATGCAATACACTGCCTCTACAGCTGAATACAGCAATGTAGTCAGTCCGGCCGAAAGCCGGACGTTTTTAATAAGAGTTCTGTCTATCAACTAATATCTAACAACTAACATCTTCCCCATATGGCTCTCTTCGACCTCAAAGTATTAAATAGCGCGCTCGACGAACTGCAGACAGAAAAAGGTATCTCCCGCGATTCAGTCGTGGAAGCGATCGCAACAGCCCTCGCCGCCGCCTACCGCCGTGAATACGGCAAGCGCGGGCAGATCATCCGTGCCACCTTCAACCCTGAAACGGGTGATTTGGAATTCCGCCAGGCAAAAATCGTCGTCGACGAAACCTTGGTTCGCAAGGAGGATGAGGAGCCGTCGAGCGAAGAGGACCACCGCTCGCGTTTCAACCCAGAGCAGCACATCATGATCGCGGACGCCCGCCGCATTAAGTCGGATGCAGAACTCGACGAGGAGATATCCTTCCCCCTCGAAACACAGGAAGAGTTCGGTCGCATCGCAGCACAAGCAGCAAAGCAGGTTGTGATGCAGAAGATCCGCGAGGCAGAACGCTCTTCTATCATCTCTGAGTACGGCGAGCGCGAGGGCGAGATCGTCACGGGCCACGTCCAGCGATTTGAGCGCGGTAATCTCTTTATCGACCTCGGCCGTGCCACCGCCATCCTTCCCTATGATGAACAAATCCCCGGCGAGCGCTATCGTCAGGGCGAGCGCGTGCGCGCACTCCTCCTTCGTGTGGACGAAGGCGTCCGCGGCACGTTTATCCGCCTCTCGCGCTCTCACCCTCGCTTCCTCACGAAGCTTTTTGAAGCAGAAGTCCCGGAAATGGCGCAAGGCATCGTCGAGGTAAAAGGCGTCGTTCGCGAGCCCGGCAGCCGCGCGAAGATTGCTGTCTTCTCAAACGATGATCATGTGGATCCGGTTGGCTCCTTGGTCGGCCAGCGTGGCGTGCGCGTCGCAGTCGTCACCTCGGAGCTCGGCGGCGAGAAGATCGACGTCGTTGAATGGTCCGAAAACGCGGGTGATTTCGTGAAAGAAGCACTCAAGCCAGCACAGATCATGGGTATCGAGCTCGTCGAAGAGGAAAATCGTGCGCTCGTCACCGTGACCGAAGATCAGCAATCACTCGCAATTGGTCGCGGCGGTCAAAACGTCCGCCTCGCTGCGCGCCTCACCGGTTGGAAGATCGACATCCGCGGAGTGGGCGGCGATACTGTTGAAGAAAAGAAACAAGAGCCCGATGTTCCTGTTGAACCAGAAGAGATCACAGAAGCACCTGCCGAAGAATCAGCTCCAGAATCAACTGACGCGGAAAAGAAAGAAGAATAACTCTTTCTCCACACTAGACGCTACTAGTTAATCGCTATACCCTATTCCTATGAACCTCTGGCACGACATCCCCATAGGCGAAAACGCCCCCGAAGAAGTGAACGTTATTATCGAAATTCCGAAAGGCTCGAACAATAAGTACGAGATCGACAAGGCGACGGGTCTCATTAAGCTCGATCGAGCAAACTACTCCTCGGCTGCATTCCCCTATGATTACGGCTTCGTACCCCAGACACTCTGGGACGACAACGATCCGCTTGATGTGATTGTACTCACCACCTTCCCGCTCTCCCCCGGTATCCTCGTCTCCGCCCGCCCCGTTGCAGTCATCGACATGGTGGACGACGGTGAGAGCGACTACAAAATCATCGCTGTTCCAGTCGATGACAAGCGCTGGGACGACGTACAGGATCTCGCTGATCTCAACAAACACAACATAAAGGAATATCAACACTTCCTCGAAACCTACAAAGCACTCAAGGGAAAACCTGCCCCGGTTGAAATAAAAGGTGTCTACGGAAAGAAAGAAGCGCTTGAAGCTGTGAAGAAATCGCAAGAACTCTACAAAGCGAAATTCAGCAAGTAGCAAAACCTTGAAAGTTATCAACACGAGCGCCGTCCTAAAGGACGGCGCTCGGCGTTATGCTGAGCATATCTATTCATAACCCTCTTTTAGCATCATGACTCTTTCGCGCACATTTCTTTTAGCAGCCCTCCTTCCCCTCCTAACCGTCGGGACCGCCTTCGCCCAGGATACAAGCGTCGAGGCAGAAGCAAGCGTTGACGCAACTGTCCAAACTCAGCAGCCAAGACCACTCCCCCTCCGCCCACTCGACGCACTACGTAAGGCAAAAGAAGTGCAGCAAGGCATCAATATGGACGCGCGTGATGCGCGACAGGATTGGCGCGCTGAAACGCGCGCAGAGATGCAAGGCGCTGCTCCGGGCGAGAAGCGCGATGTGATGCGCGAGGCAATGCCCGAGCGTATGCAGATTGCGAATGATCGCATGGCAAGCAGCACCGCTCTGCGCATGAAGCTGAAAGCATCGATTCAACGACATGGCGGCCTCATTCGTGAACGGTTCTCAAACGCCATCGCACACCTCGAAAAGTTCATGGCACGCATCGATTCGCGCGTCGAAAAGCTCTCTTCTGAAGGAATCGACGTGAGCTCAGTCATCGTATTACAAGCGGATGCAGAAGGCGCTATCGCTGAAGCTAAGGCAGATATCGGTGCCGTTCGCGACTATATGTCAGGGGTCACTGATGAAAGCGATCGAGAGATGGTCAAAACTGAAGCACAGACCCTCATCAAGGCGGCACAAGAAAGCATCAAAGAAGCGCACGCGGCGGTGAAAGCGGTCATCAAGGCGCTTGTCGACCTCAGTAAAGCGAACCGCCCTGTGTCAATCGAGGCTGAAGCGGAAGTCTCCGCATCAATTGAGACGCAATAATCATTCTTCTCATTTCTACCAATATCTATCTAACATTTTCTCGTATGGATCCAATCACCCAAAACCCAGTCGCAAACGGCAGTCAAATGCCACCTCAGGCTCCAGCCCCTACACCCGAGCCTGAACACTCTGGCATGGGGCCGATTGCAGGCGCGGTCATTGTCATTGCACTCCTCGTTGCAGGCGGCCTGTACTTCTACGGCGCAAAACTCAATAACGAAGCTGCCATGAACAACTCCTACATTCCTTCAGACGCCATGATGGAAGATGGCACGGCGGAGAACGACGCAATGATGGAAGCTGGGGGTGACGCCATGGTTGGCCTTCCCCCACAAAGCTCGTCGGATGAAGCCGCTGCAATCGAATCCGACTTCAACGCGATGGACATGAACGCCATCGAATCCTCCAACGAAGCTGAATTGAACAACATCTAAACTTAGATGCACGGCGAAGCCGTTCCTTTTCCAAACGCCCCACAAAGGGGCGTTTGGCGTGTGCGCCAGCATGGGAAGTGCCTCAAGATAACATCGCGCAGCGAACCGACAAGCGTGCATAGACAAGGCAGAAGATGTCGATGTGCGATACACCAAACGCTTTCGGTTCAAAGGAGGCACTGCCCTTGATGGCGCACAAGAACTGGAACTCATCGGCTTTTCTGTTAGACTCGCCAAATGTCTAAAAAACCAAAAGTCACTCGAGATGAGAAGCGGTGGGAGCTCGTCCTCGAAGGCGAAATTGCACCGGAGCGTATCGGTGAGCACCGCGAGCACGTCATCGCTGGCTTCGTAAAAGAGGCGCGCCTCCCCGGCTTCCGTCCTGGCAAAGCTCCCAAGGAGCAGGTGTTGAAGCACGTGGGCGAGCAAGCAATCCTCCGCGAGACCATCCAGCATGCCGTCCAGCACGAGCTCCCTGAAATGCTCGCCGCCGAGGGTGCGAACATCGTCGCCGCTCCGCAGGTGACCGTCGAGAAAGCCCCTTCCGCCTTCCCCGCGACAGAACCAATCATCTTCACCGCCCGCGCACCACTCGCACCTGAAGTGAAGCTCGGCGACTACAAAGCAATCGCGAAGAAGCACAACAGCGAGAAGAAAGAAGTCGAGGTGACCGACGCCGAACACGCAGAAACGATGAATCACCTCAAGCGCGAACGCGCACGCATCACGAAGGTAGAGCTCGGCCTTGCCCCAGCGGAGGCTGCAGAAGAAGCGCGCAAAATGGAAAAAAAGGATTTGCCCGAGCTCGACGACGAGTTCGTCAAATCTCTCGGCTACGAAAGCGCAGCGAAATTCGCGGAAACCGTGCGCACTAACATCAAAACAGAAAAAGAAATGAAAGAAACGGAGAAGCGCCGCGCATCGATCCTCGATGAAATAGTAAAAGATTCAAAAGTCTCCTACCCTGCCCTCTTGAAAGAATACGAACTCGACGACATGGAAGGCCGCATGAAAGACGATATCGAGCGCATGGGTCTCTCGATGGAGAAATATCTGACTGAAACCAAAAAGTCGCTCGCAGACATCCGCAAAGAATGGGAAGAACCTGCAGATAAGCGCGCAAAGATGCGCCTCGTCCTCGCCCATATCGCGCAAGCAGAAAAAATCGATGCCGACCCTGAGCGTGTCGCGAATGAACTCACCCACGCAAAACAACACTACAAAAACGCCAACGATGCCGACCTCCGCACTCATATTGCACACGCGCTTCGCAATGAGGCAGTGATTGCTTGGCTTGAAGAACAAAACTAGTGTAGATTGTATTAAGCAGGCTGTTCTGCTGAAAGAGAGGTATTGATGTCGAACACACCGAGCAAAAACATGTTCGATCGCTTTGCGCCCGAACAAATGGCAGTTGTTCCCGCAAACGCACGAGGCGAAATGAGTTTCCAGCCGACGCGCGTACTTATAGAGCGCGGAAGGCTCACGCAAGCACACTGGACGTCCCAACTCGCCCGCTGGGTTGAAAGACAGCTGTTGAAGTTCAATCCGTATGTGCGGTGAACATTTTCCACTTTCAACCGTCGGCGTGCGCCGGCGGTTTTTGTTACTTTATTGCACTGTGCTACTATCCGCGCATATGAAAACTGAAACCGCACAAATGTTAATCCCCATGGTCGTTGAGAAGACCAACATGGGCGAGCGCGCCTATGACATCTACTCGCGCCTTTTGAAAGAACGCATCGTCTTTCTCGGCGGCCCTATTGATGACCACGTGGCAAATCTCGTCATCGCACAGCTCCTCTTCCTCGCGAGCGAAGATCCAAAGAAAGACATCTCCTTCTACATCAACTCCCCTGGCGGTCACGTCTCCTCTGGTCTTGCGATTGCAGACACCATGAACCACATTCAGCCCGATGTTTCCACCGTCTGCGTCGGTATGGCAGCTTCCATGGGCGCGATTCTTCTCTCTGCAGGCAAAAAGGGCAAGCGTTTTGCGCTCCCGAACGCGGAAGTGATGATTCACCAGCCCTCCGGCGGCGCAGAAGGCATGGCTTCCGACATCGAAATATCTGCGAAGCACATTCTCTCCACCCGCGCGCGTCTCAATAAGATTCTTGCCAAAAATACCGGCCAAAAACTCGATAAAGTCGAAAAAGATGTCGATCGCGACTTCTTCATGACCGCCGACGAGGCAAAAACCTACGGCGTGATTGATAAAGTGCTTGATTAGTCGGCAGTGAAAGCACACAAAATGGCTCGATAGAGCCATTTTGTGTGCTGTGTGCATTTCTCAAAGAGGGGTGCTATAGTGCATGCACACCTTACTATTTATGTCACTTCACACCGCGCACCTCAGTACATTCGCGCACTGGAACCGTGTCTTTCTATCAGTGATTTCTGTCACACGAATGCAGGCGTAATCGAGGCGCGTGGTTGAAATCCACGCATATGTCATTAAAACTAGTTTTTGTCCTCCTCGCCCTCTCGGGCGTGATAGGCATTGGAATCGGCTACTTCCTTCGCTGGATCATCAGCCTCGGAAAGCGCGGTTCGATGGAGCTTGAAATCAAGCAGATGCAGTTGCACGCTGAAGAGCGTGCAAAGCATGTAGTTGAAGAAGCCGAAAAAGCGGCAAAGGATAAAGCTGCCACCCTAACCGGCGAGTTTAAAGAGCGCGAGCGAGAATTAAAGCAAACCGAAGAGCGCCTCGTGCGCAAAGAGGAGCTTCTTGATCAGCGTCAGCAGAATCTCGACAACGAGAACGAATCGCTGAAGAGCAAGGCGGAAGACGTCCAGAAACAAAAGGAAAGAGCTGAGGGACTGATCCGCGAGCAACAGGAAAAGCTTGAGAAAGTTGCCAACCTCTCTGCCGAAGAAGCGAAGCGCGATCTTATCGCGTCTATCGAGAGACGCTACGCCGACGACCTCGAAGGTCGCATGCGCAAGCTCGAAATCTCAGGAAATGAAAAACTTGATGCTCGTGCCAAGGAAATTCTAACAACATCTGTGCATCGCCTCGGAAATTCAGTTGTCTCCGACGTCATCGCAACGACGATTTCTCTTCCGAACGACGAGATCAAAGGTAAAATCATCGGAAAAGAAGGTCGCAACATCCGCACCTTTGAGAAAGTGACGGGCGTCGACGTAATCGTGGACGACACACCAGGCACGATCACCCTCTCCTGCTACGACCCTATCCGTCGCCAAATCGCACGCATCGCACTCGAAAACCTCATTCTCGACGGCCGCATTCAGCCAGCAAAAATCGAGGAAGCGGTACAGAAAGCAGAGGGAGAAATCAACAACATCATCAAAAAGAAAGGCGCTGAGGCTGCATACAACGCAAAGGTCACCAATCTCGATCCGAAGCTTCTCATGATCCTTGGTCGCCTCTATTTCCGCACAAGCTACGGACAGAACGTGCTCGATCACTCGGTAGAGATGGCGAATCTTGCCGCGATGCTCGCTGAGGAACTTGGTGCCGATGTGCAAATTGCACGCGCTGGTGCCCTCCTCCACGACATCGGCAAAGCGCTCGATCATGAGGTTCCTGGCACGCACGTGGAAATCGGCCGCCGCATCCTTCAGAAATTTGGCGTTGATGAGCTCGTCATCAAGGCGATGCAGGCTCATCATGAAGAGTATCCGTATGAGACGCCCGAAAGCATGATTGTGCAGGTGGCAGACGCCATCTCCGGCGGTCGCCCCGGCGCACGTCGCGACTCAGTCGAGAACTACATCAAACGCCTTGAGGATCTTGAGGCGCTTGCAAACCAGCATGCTGGCGTTGAGAAGAGTTTTGCCATCTCTGCTGGTCGCGAAGTGCGCGTGATCGTGAAGCCGGACGTTGTTTCCGACCTCGACGCACGCAAACTCGCTCGAGACATCGCAGATTCCATCGAAAAAGAGATGCAATACCCAGGAGAGATCAAAGTTTCCGTGATGCGCGAGACCCGTGTCATCGAGTACGCACGCTAAAACCAACCCACCACGAACACCAAAAACCCGCTCTGAGCGGGTTTTTGGCTACTTCAAGCGCTCTGCCGCAATGAAACTCGTGTAGTTGAACTTCAGGTCTTGGATAGATTCCTCCAAAACACTCAGCTTGTAGATCTTTGCCGCGGCGCGCGAAGCGATGACAGCACACCCCTTCTGCAATACACCCTTGGCCAAATCTTCAGCCGCCTTCGCAGTATCAGCGTACTCATGAAGCTTTACCTTTGGCCATACTCGCTTCAAATACATCCGACACTGTTTCAAGGCCTGATCGTGAGAGACGATGGTCTTAATGTCACCTGCCTTCGTGCCATTTTTTACCAAAAGGCAGTGGTGAATATCAATTTCGAACATTCGGATGATGCGGAATCGGTGCCCTGCCATAGCATGCACAGCCTCTATGACGACGCCGCCATTTGAGTTCTCTATCGGGAAAATGCCTAGGTCAATCTCCCCCTTTTCGAGTGAGGTGAGGACGTTTTGAGCGCTGACAAGGTAATACAGGCTGTTGTTTTTGCCTTTGAGATACTTCTTTTGATAGGTATCAGCGGCCTCTTCCGAAAAAGATCCCCGTGCCCCCATGACGCCGATTTTCATGAGTCGAAATCATACATCGATTCTCCTACTGCAGCAACCATTGACAGCACCAAAATACGGCCCAAAATGGTGATTACTAGGGTGTTATAAGTTAATTCACCTACATTATGGCGAATAAAATGGATCTCGTTGATAAGGTGCACACGACGATTGGCTGCACCAAGGCGGATGCAGAACGTGCCGTTGAAGCAATCATCGACACAATTACTGATAACCTTAAGCGCGGTGAGGAAGTGTCGGTCGCAGGACTTGGCATTTTTGAGGCAAAAACACGCGCAGGACGCACCGGACGCAACCCACGTACAGGCGCTACTATTCAAATCAAGTCTATGCGCGTACCAAAGTTCCGCGCCTCTAAGACTCTCAAGGATGCAGTCAAGTAATCGCTAACTCTCGCGTGCACTACGTAAAATCTCGCCCGAGGGCGAGATTTTACGTTTATTAGTACCTCTACAAGGTGTCTGCTTAAAGAACATTAGCCAACTGTTTTTTGATTATGTGCGGGATAGGAGAATCGAACTCCTGTCTCAACATTGGAAGTGTCGCATTTTACCACTAAACTAATCCCGCAAAGGACTATTCTAATACCCTCTCTGACCACGCCCGTATCTTACGCGCCAAGAATACACCAAAACGCTCTTCCCCCAAACTCCTGACAGTGAGGTGGGCGGTGCCGTATGGAAGTTTCCCTGCGTTCGACTTTCTTTTATTCTCGCGCCTATCGATCACTGGTGGAGAAAATTGTTCAAGAGGAATCCTGAGTTGAGAAGCCCAAAAATCTTCGCAGACTCTAATGTCACTGTCGGGATATAGATGGAGGCGTATACGAATATGTTTTTTACCCACGCCCAACGCATCATGTAACCAACGAACTACAAATCGCATTACGGTAACATTCGCATTTACAAAGGTGGTTTCTTGTGTTGATTTAGTCCCCTCTCCTATGTAAAGACCGAGTCCAAGCATGAATATATCTCTTCGTGTAAGATTCCCAATGTCTAAAGTCGCCTCCTCCTTCGCCTTTTTAAAGGACTTTTGCTTCTTCGCAGACTGAGCTGCCTTCATGGCCATGACCGCACGGGAGATCCGATCTAATGTTTCTTGGTTTGGAATATACGGAACACGCTGAACCCAGATGCTGACCGTGCTTTTTGATACGCCGACTTGTTTAGCAATATGTGCATAAGAATGTCCATCCTTTCTCATTTCGATTGCTTTAAATTTTGCCACCATCTTTACCATACCCACTTATTATACTAGTTACAACTTAAGATATAGGTTCTATTTCTTATTTATTGTTGATAACGGTATTCTTTACATGATGTCTCGCTTCCTCGTGTTGATGCTCTTACTAGTATTTTTCTCCTTCGCCCTCTCAATTGTACCCAGGATCGTAGAGTCCCCCACTTATATAGCCGAGCCGACAGCCGAGTTGATTCCCCAAGTACCAATAGTCGAACGAGAGGCGCCAGAGAAAGAATCTGCGACGGCAACAACTGTCCCCCCAGAAGAACCGGAGAAACTCTCTCAGGGGGAAATTGTAGAAAAGCCTCGAGAGACGGATACTCCTCCCCCATCTGCCTTGGAACTTCTGAAAGCAAAGACGCAGAGCGCCGTTGTAAACATTTTATGCGAGCCCGAAGCGGGTGGAACGATGGCTGTTTCTGGTACTGGGGTAATGATCGATCCTCGTGGTGTCATCCTCACGAACGCCCATGTGGCGCAATATGTATTACTCTCCTCGCACGATGAGATTAATCTATCCTGCATCGTACGCTCCGGATCTCCAGCTAAGGGAGGTCGAAGGGCGAAACTTCTCTATATTCCGCCCGAATGGGTAGCGGAGCATGCTGCAGACATCTCTAAAGCCAACCCTTCCGGAACAGGAGAACACGATTATGCCCTTGTGCTGGCGACAGGAAGTGCAAGCGATGACCCAATTGGCGCCTTCCCCTATCTGCCTATACAGCCAAAGATTGGCGTCGAGGCGGTTGGTAGTACGGTAATCCTATCCGCCTACCCTGCTGAGTATTCAGGTCTTGCCTCAACAAAGGAGTTTCTCCTCCTATCATCAGTCGTCACCACCATAAAAAACGTCCTTACCTTCGACGAAAACACAATCGATGTGCTTTCTTTTGGAGCTGTTGCCCTTGCCCAAGGTGGCTCATCAGGAGGCGCAGTCGTTGATGAAGACGGAAACCTGATTTCGATAATTTCAACCACGAGTGACAAGGAATTCATCGCCGAACGCGATCTACGCGGTGTTTCGCTCTCTTATATTAACCGCGCGCTGGAGAAGAGTTGGGGTCAAAATCTTATGGCATTACTCTCAGGAGATGTTGCAGCACAAGGTGCACAATTCAGAACAAACCAGGCTCCCGCCCTCGCACAACAAATCTTTAATCACATCAAGCAACACTAAGAACGTTTGGCAATCGGGGCGTCGAGAATCGAACTCGATCTACTTGGTCCCAAACCAAGCGTACTACCGGTATACTACGCCCCGCAAAATGCGATTCTAACACCTTTTTCTGAAAACGCTCACAAGCCCACTAATCCTCTCTCGCAAAACTCCCCCCATAAAGGACAAAGTGCTTGTCCTTTATAGAACCTGCTCATAGTGCCTACAACTGGCGATGCGTTTTCCATGATCGAGAAGTACAGCAACTACGTCTATCTGGCACTCACGATCGTCCCCTTTTTCTTCCATGTAGAGACTGGCCGAACGAGCCACCTTCTTAAGCTTCGCAGTATGCGCCATTTCCTCTGGCCTATACTCCCGCATTTCACGTGAACCATCGAGAATTGCACTTTGGGACTTAACCTCAACAAATCTGATTACCCCTTCTTTTTCTGCGACAATGTCTATTTCCCCCCACTTTCTCAGCACATTTCTCTCCAAAATCCTATACCCCTTCTTTCGGAGAAATCGCGTGGCTATATCCTCACCCATACTGCCGACGACTTGCTTCTGAGACTTGGACATATGTTTTCACGTGAAATGCATTGCTTAATGTAACTTATGAAACTTTTTGATGCTACACAACTGCCGTCTTTTATAATATGGCTTAAAACCTAAGTTTCAGTATAAGCTCACTTTGACGAGAGTTGTCCTATATCCACATATCCCCAGAGTTGTCCACATATTGGACGAGAATAGGGGACAAGGTGCATACGAGGGTCCTAGTGCGGACACTTGCGGCGCTCGTGACCACACGTCGTCGTAGGAAAGACATGTGATTCCGACTTTACATCGCTGCATCTTTTTGCCGCCCTGGTGCGGAAAACTTCGAGCACAGCTCGAAGTGCCGCACCCCTAGGCCGCCCTGGTGCGGATACTCGCTGCGCTCGTGACCGCACGTCGTCGCAGGAAAAAGACAAGCCCCACAAGGGGCTTGTCTTTTTCCTGCTCCTAGTGCGGATAAGGAGAATCGAACTCCTATTTTCTCGTTGGCAACGAGGCGTTTTACCACTAAACTATATCCGCTTCACTACATCAGATCCCCCGATGTAACGCAGGGATTATACAGGAAGAACGGGGGAGGGCAATGAAATAGTCTCGTCTAAGGGTGTTTCCTGGCCGTCGCATCAAGAAGGTGCGTCACGCATAAATCGCTACTGCGATTTTGCGCGACCCCGCCTCGCAGCCAAGCTGCTCCGGCCTTGCGACGGGGTCCCAACCCCGTCTCACCCAGCCTCGGCTGTTTTGCATACTGACAAAACATGCCTCCGGCCAGCACTGCATCGAAAAAACCTGCCGCAGGGCAGGTTTTTTCGTATCAGTGCTCCCGCCAGGACTCGAACCTAGAATACGACGTCCGAAGCGTCGCGTGATATCCATTTCACCACGGGAGCGAGCCCCTATCATACCCTTAAATTGCCCCAGAGTGCTAGAATGCGTTCATGAAGCTTGAAGTACCCGATGTGGTGCGCGACGTACATCAGAGGCTCGTTTCTGAGGGTTTTGAGGCATATCTCGTGGGAGGCTGCGTGAGAGACCTTCTGCTTGGAAGAAATCCGAAAGATTGGGATATCACGACGAATGCTACGCCCGAACAGATCCAGCCTTTGTATGATGAAACATTCTATGAAAACACCTATGGTACGGTCGGCGTTGTTACGACCTCAGAAGACCCCTCGCTAAAAGTGGTCGAAATAACACCTTATCGAACCGAAGGGAAGTACACGAATACGAGGCATCCCGACGAGGTGAGTTGGAGCACAAATCTATCCGATGATCTCAAGCGCCGCGATTTCACAATCAACGCGATCGCCTATGATCCAGCCTCTGAAACTCTGGTCGACGAGCATGGGGGGAGGGAAGACCTTGCGCATAAAAGATTGGTTTCAGTAGGGAAGGCAGAAGATCGATTCGCAGAGGACGCGCTCCGCATGTTACGCGCGGTACGTCTTGCAGCAGAACTCGATTTCGTACTTGATGGCGACACCGCCCTCGGAGTGGCAAAAAACGCGGAGAAACTGGCGTTTATTTCACGAGAGCGCGTGCGGGACGAGTTCCTGCGCATACTCGAGAGCGATAGGCCGATGCAGGCGATTTTTGTGGCTCAAAAGCTTGGTATTTTGAAATTTATTATTGCTGAGCTTGAAGAGGGTATTGGGTGTGAGCAAAATCAGGCGCATTCATTTGATGTCTTCGAGCACCTCTTGCGGGCTATGCAGCACGCGGCAGACGAGAAATGGCCGCTCGTGGTCCGTTTGTCAGCTCTTTTGCACGACATAGGTAAACCAGCGACCAGGAAATGGTCCGATGAAAAGAAAGACTGGACGTTCCACGGTCACGACATGGTGAGTGCACGTATGTCGCGCAAGATACTAGCCGATCTCCGGATGCCAAAAGACCTTTCTCAGAAGGTGGAATCTTTAGTGCGGTGGCATATGTTCTTCTCGGACCCGGATACCATAACGCTTTCTGCAGTGAGGCGAGTCATTACACGCGTTGGGCCCGACAATATTCAAGATCTCTTGAAACTCCGCGTCTGCGACCGAATCGGCACAGGGCGCCCTAAAGCTCATCCGTTCAGACTCCGCAAGTATATGTCCATGGTGGATGAGGCTATGCGCGATCCGATCTCGGTGAGCATGCTCAAAATCAACGGAGAGGGTATACAGAAAATGGGGGAAAAGCCTGGGCCCCGTATCGGGTGGATACTCCACGCACTTCTCGAGCTGGTTCTTGATGACCCGTCACAAAACAAGGAGGAAATCTTGAGTGAGCGGGCGAGCGCTCTTCTTAAGCTTTCTGATGCTGATCTCAAGGCCCTTGGAGAGGCAGGAAAGGATCGCAAGGAGGAAGAAGAACAGGGTGCCGTTGCTGAATTACGTAAAAAACACCACGTTAGTTGAAATAGTTAGAGCAGTGTCGAAAACAAAAGCCGTCCTGGTGTAAGGTACGGAGGTTTCCGTACACTGCACCAAGACGGCTCTGCATTCTCGTTCACGCAAAGGGGTTATTTGTGGTTCAAGAGTACTTTTTCCAAGGTGTAAGGCCGCTCTGCTTGCCTCACTGATATGGGTGTACCTATTTTACCAACTAACCTGAAAGAACACGGATACGAGTTACCAGGTACGTTGTACCTGACATTCTTAGTCGATAGGCGAGAGATTTATTTCCCTGGTTACCTCTTCCTCCTTGTCGAACTATATGAGCACGAAGCTCACTGAGAGAAATAATAACGCGGTAATGGACAGTGTAAAGGACACACTGTGGATAACTTGTCCTTTACAAAAAATGGCTCTATTTCAGTTCAAGAGAGACCGGGCAATGATCTGAACCCATTATGTCTGCGTGAATCTTTGCACCTTTGATACGCGATATGAGCGATTCGTGCACAAAAAAGTAATCTATCCTCCAACCAACATTTCGCGCCCGCGCATTCCCAAAATTACTCCACCACGAATAGTGCCCATTGCCCTCCGTGAACATGCGGAATGAATCCACAAAGCCTGCATCGAGAATCCTATCTATCCCTGCACGCTCTTCCTTAGTGAAACCGTGCTCGCCCTCGTTCGCCTTGGGGTTTGCGAGATCCTCTGGAGTATGTGCCACATTGAGATCGCCACAGAAGATGACGGGTTTCATGCGCCTCAAGGCGTTGCAATAAGCCAAAAAAGCTGGATCCCACCCTTTATGGCGCAGGACGAGTCGGCTTAAGTCTGGTTTTGCGTTTGGCGTATAGACGTTTACGAGCCAAAAATCGGGGTATTCGGCGGCCACGACACGACCCTCAGCATCGGGATCACCGTACTCATCGACAAGTTTAAAGCGCTTTCGAATGTCATCTGGGAATCCGAAGCGGACTGATTCTGGCTCCTTTTTAGAGAAAATCGCAGTGCCACTATAGCCCTTCTTCCGCGCCGACGAGTGCCAATACTCCTCATATTGCGGCAGATCGATCTCTATCTGCCCCCGCTCTGCTTTGGTCTCCTGAAAGCATAAAATATCCGGTTTCAACGTTTCAAGGGCGGGGGAGAGCAGGTCTTTCCTTACGAGCGCCCGAATTCCGTTTACGTTCCATGAGACAAGCTTCATTGCCTGATGATAACAAATTAACGCTGGCGCTTGTCGTGGAAATTGCGATGGATCTCGCGGAGGTGCTTGTCAGTGACGTGAGTGTAGACCTGGGTTGTGGCGATGTTGGCGTGGCCGAGGAGCGCCTGCACCGAGCGAAGATCAGCCCCGTTTTCGAGGAGATCCGTCGCAAAAGAGTGGCGGATGGTGTGCGGAGTGACTTTCCGGGTGATGCCGGCTTTAATCGCATATTGCTTCACGATGTACTGTACGGCGCGGGAGGTGAGACGCTTCTTATCGGCACCTTTGCCGCTTGTACCGCCGCGCCCGTAGCCCACAAAAAGCGCCTCGCCCATGTCGCCGCGCTTCTTAAGGTATTCGGCGACCGCTTTTTTAGCAGAAGGGGAGAGAAAGACGACACGCACCTTCTCGCCCTTGCCGCGCACCGAGAATTCGTCGCGAGAGAGGTCTAAATCCGCATTCAGTGAACAAAGTTCAGATACACGGAGCCCTGTTGAGAAGAGGAGCTCTAGCATTGCGCGGTCACGAAGCGCCTGAAGCGACTCTCCGACAGGACCCTTCATGAGACGGCTTAACTCATCGGCAGTAATGAGGTCCAGATCGCGCCCACCCACCTTTGCAAGCTCAATGCGCTCGGGGGAGAGGGATTCAATGCCTTGCTTGCGGAGATATTTAAGAAATGCACGAAGCGCGATGAGGTAGTAGTTTTGTGTCTTCTTCTTCATCGAGCCGGACACACCGGGCTCGCGGTTAAGCCAGATGCGGAACTCGCGTACGATGGGTTCAGTAAGCTGCGCAGGGGTTTTCACCTTTGTTTTTGAGAGAAAGCGCGAAAGGTATCGGTCATAATTCTCAACCGTCTTAACCGAACGACCTTTTTCTATCTCACAATATTCGAGAAACTGCGTTTTTAGTTCGGGCAGCGTCTGCGCCATCCAAGTATTGTAACAAGAGGAGGCAGCCTATGCGGCTGCCTCCATAAACTCGTCGACTACGGTCACATATCTCAAAAGCGACAACTTACCTCCAGAGGCATTGCGTTCCTCACGCAAGATGATGATTTCGAGCTCGTCGTGACAACGACGACACACCTTCTGTTGGCTTTTAGAAAGCGCGCGCCAAAATCTATCCCGACGATAGTGCCGCCTTGGAAATACGTGATGCCTGGTCAATTGGCGCTGTTCCTTACAGCGCGGGCACCTACACGTACGATGTGTCTCATCTGAACGAACACCTACTCCTCTTCAAAGAACTATCCACCAGCGCATCGTCCGACACACTGGCGAGAAGCTCTATGAGAGCTTCTCGCCAAGGTACCGCAGGCAACAAAAAAGACCGGTCTTTCCGGTCGGCAAAAAGGACTCGTTTCCCGCTATCAGGAGTCGCAGAGGGTACGATTCCATGCCCGTATGGTAACAGCGGTACGTCGTCCAATTCGAAAATGCAGTGTGTATAACTACTTCAAGTACTTTTTCTTCTGCAACTTCTCCGGCAGGTAGCTCTCGTTGTCATACGCCTTGTAGCCCTTCCCGTAGCCAAGGTTTTTCATGAGTTTCGTCGGGGCATTACGAATATGGAGAGGAATAGGGAGGGCGCCATGTTTTTTCACATCATCGAGCGCCGCAAAGACGGCGTCGTATGCGCGGCGATCTTTTTTACATTGAGCGAGATAGACAACACCGTGCGCAAGATTGATCGTCGCCTCTGGGTAGCCGATCGAGCGGACTGCGTCAAAGACAGCATTGGCAACAACGAGTGCTGTTGGCTGTGCAATTCCAATATCTTCGCTTGCAAAAACCACCATTCGCCGCGCGATGAACTTCGGATCCTCACCCGCGTCCACCATGCGCGCAAGATAGTAGAGCGCAGCATCGGACTGACTTGCCCGCATTGATTTAATGAAGGCCGATATGGTGTTGTAGTGCTCCTCGCCTTTTTTGTCATAGCGAAGGTGCTTAGATTGCACCGCTTCCTTGAGGGTTTCAACCGAGATCTCTCCATAGAGCGCCTGAGCGGTTTCGAGGACAGTAATAGCCTGCCGTGCGTCACCGCCCACCATTGTGATGAGCCACTCACGCGCGAGCTTGGGCACCTTCAGCTTCGTGCGCACAATCACTTTCTCTACATCCTTCTCCGAGAGCTCATTCAACACGAATACACGACAGCGCGAGAGGAGCGGCGCGATCACCTCAAATGAAGGATTCTCGGTCGTAGCGCCGATGAGCGTAATATCCCCACTCTCGACAAAGGGAAGGAGAAAGTCCTGTTGAGCCTTATTAAAGCGATGTATCTCGTCGATAAACAAAATGCGCGGTTTTTGTGTAAGCAGTCCGCTCTTTCCGGCCACCACCTTCCGCACATCATCTTTTCCCGCCTCGACAGCAGAAAGCTCGAAGAAGTCTGCGCCCACAGCATTCGCATAAATGCGCGCAAGCGTCGTCTTACCACTGCCCGGAGGCCCCCACAAAATGAATGAAAAAAGCTCTTTTTTCTCGATAGCGACACGAAGCGGCTTACCCACACCTGTCAGATGTTCCTGACCAACGTATTCACGCAAGCTTTGAGGACGTATTCGTGAAGCGAGCGGCTCCTGCATACATCAAGTATATGCTTCTCCACAGGAAGTACAGTTGCCAAATGAGGGTGAGCGTGTACCCTTAGCAGATGCACGCAAAACTCATTGGCACAATTGCCGCTATTATTCTTGTAGCGATCGGAGGTTATTTTGTATGGGGATGGATGGCACCTCAAGAGTCTACGACAACAGAAAACACGCAAAACACTGCCGATAATCAGAATCTTCCGCAAGTAGAAGGGCAGGATGTCACCGTGGGTACCGGGGCAGAAGCAGCTCCGGGTTCGATTGTCTCTATTCTTTACGTCGGCATGCTCGAAGACGGCACCGTTTTCGACAGCTCGGCAAACAATAACAATCAACCCCTGGTCTTTCAGCTGGGCGCAGAGGGCATCATTCCTGGCTTCCAAATTGGCGTGAACGGCATGAAAGAGGGCGGAGAGCGCAGAATTGTGATCCCGGCAGAGCTCGGGTATGGCGCTGAGGGAGTCAAGGACGCCGCAACCGGTAACCAAATAATCCCAGGAAACGCCCGTCTCGTGTTCGATGTTCGCCTCGTGAAAGTAGACCCGGCTCCCGCAGGAGCACCCGCCTCGCCAGAAACGCCGGCCGGCAACTAGCTTGCTAGATGATAGGGAACGTGCTATCATCATCGCATGCTCACAAAGCGGAAGAAGCTGAATGAAATCAATAAGACGAAACGCCATGACACCGACACAGGGTCTCCTGAAGTGCAGGTCGCTATTCTTACCCGTCGTATTGAGGAGCTTTCGCAGCATTTGGATAAAAACCGCAAAGACAAGAGTTCGCGCCGCGGCCTGCTTGGCCTCGTAGCCGACCGCCGCAAGCACCTGAAGTACCTCGAGACGACCAATAAGCGCGCGTACAGCGCCCTTACGAAGAAGCTTGGTTTGAAGAAATAGGTTCTAGGTTTCAGGTGTTAGGTTACACTCCGCCCACACCCGTTTTTCTTTCGATTTGTCGGCACAGTTATTATTTATTACACTTATTTATCGGTAGGTGCTTTGTATTTTCTAGAACCTAAAACCTAGCACCTAACACCTTTTTATATGTCTATAATCAAACACCCTGAACAGCGTGTCGCCGTTTTCATCGACACACAAAACCTCTATCACAGTGCGAAAAATCTCTATCATTCGCGAGTCAACTTCGGCAACGTCCTCAAGGATTCCGTCGCCGGTCGTCGACTCGTGCGTGCTCGTGCCTACTCCGTCACAACGGAAAGCGGCGAAGAAAAAGCGTTTTTCGAAGCGCTTGGTAAGGTCGGGATTGAGATGATCACCAAAGATCTCCAAGTATTCTACGGAGGCGCAAAAAAGGCGGACTGGGACGTGGGACTTGCCGTCGACGCCATCACTGCGGCGCCTAAAGTAGACACCATCGTCCTTGTCACCGGCGACGGTGACTTTGTCCCACTCGTACAATACCTTCAGCGCCATAGCGGCTGCCAAGTAGAGGTCGTCTCTTTCGGTCGTTCAACGTCAAGCAAATTAAAGGAGGCGACCGATGATTTCCTCGACCTCGACGACGAACCCCGTCGGTATCTTCTTGGTTTTCGAGGAAGTGCCCGCCGCCCCCGAACCACAGAAATTTCCTCTGCTGCGGAATCACTGGAAAGAGACGTTGAATAGTGGCAAATAATACCTGCTTGACAATATAATAAGTCTGAATATACTTATTATATGTCACAGACTGTCCTCACCAGCCAAGGAACACTTACCTTGCCGATAGAAATACGCCGCAAACATAATCTACACCCAGGCGATGTGCTCGCCGTGCAAGACGAGGGTGAAAGCATCCGAATCACAAAAACGACGTCGCTCAGCGAGCTGCGGGAGAAGAACCGCCCCTTTATCAAAAATGCCCACTCCTACAAACAAGGAGATGGTTGGGCTGCACATGTGCACGAGAAATATGGCAAAGCGTAAGAAAGCCCATGGCTCACTTGATACCAATATCCTCTTGCGGCTGCTTTTGAGAGACGTCCCTGCTCAGACCGATGCGGTAGAATTGCTTCTCGCGACTGGTAAAACATTCGAGATCGCGAGTGCCGCGATCATTGAGCTCGTATTCGCACTCGAAAAATTATATCGGATGGATCGGGAACTTATTCACGAGAATGTTCGCACTCTGGTGAGTAATAAACAACTCCTCTGCGAGACAAAATTATTTCTGACGTGCATGCCGCTCTATGTAGCACAGCCCTCACTTTCAATCGTCGACTGTGCTCTCCTCACCCACGCGCGCCTCAATAAAGCAATCCCACTGTATACGTTCGATAAAGATCTGATTAAACACTCAGGCGACGATGCTCGAGCCCCGGCTACCAAGCAGTAGAATTTATCTCCCTCGACCGCTCCACTTCGAGCAAGCTCAAGGATGCCGCAGACGACTTCCCGGGCCTCGACGGTGAGCCGCGGCGATATCTTCCCCGGATTTCGCTGGGTCCGTCGCTCGGGCACACATAATTGACGTTCAAATGAGCAAACGGAAGAGTTCGATTCCACTGAAAGCGAAGGACGCTTATTTCTCAACTGTGTTTTTCTCCCTTACCCTCTCCTGAGAAATTGGAGAGCCGTACCTGGCCAGAGCTTCATCCACAAAGTCTTCTAGGTTTTGCTTACTGTGAGGCTTGTCAATTGCAATCTGATGTTTCCTTATCAACTCAATAATCGCAAATGTAATCTGTCTGTGAAAATACTGCGCTAAGGAGCCGTCTCCTTCTCTGAAAAGCCTTCTATCTGGATCAGCTATTCCAAGGGCTTCCTGCACGGCAATTCGCGCTTCCTGAAACAGTTCCTGCGATGAATCTTCAAGTTTTTGAAATACGGGCCTTAAAACTTCCCAAGCCTTTTTCTTCATCGCTTCTTTTTCTTCCTCTGTTAGCTTCTTTTCATCCTCTTGGGAGAGGTCTAGTTTTGGAGTCTTTTCCTTCATACATAAAATCGTATCACATACCCGGAAGCGACATCTAAGACTATTTGTGGTAATGTTTTGACATTAGATACTAACAGTGGCGCTCAGATACGCAGGATTCCGCAGGATTCGGCCCTTTCGGGCTCAATGCTGAAATCTGCTCGTCACACAAGACGATTATGCAAAAAAAAGAATATTCGATTGAGTTCGGCGGAAAGACACTGACCGCTGAGTTTAATGATTGGGCCGACCAGGCCAATGGTTCGGTGTTAGTCCGCTACGGAAACTCGGCCGTTCTCGCGACTGCCGTTATGGGCTCGAAAGAGTCCAATCTCGATTATTTCCCCCTCTCCGTTGAATACGAAGAAAAGTTTTATGCCGCGGGCGCCATCCTCGGCTCTCGCTTCATGCGCCGCGAAGGGCGCCCTTCAGACGAAGCGGTGCTCTCCGGCCGCATCGTTGACCGCACCATTCGCCCACTTTTCCCCAAGGGGCTCAAACGTGATGTGCAGGTGATCATCACCGTACTTTCACTTGAGGACTACGATCCCGACGTCCTCGCCGTCATCGCTGCGTCACTCGCGCTCGGTACTTCAAACATCCCGTGGGGCGGGCCGGTTTCTGCTGTGCGCCTCGGTCTAGAGGAAGATACGGATGCGTTCGTCGTGAATCCCACCTACCTCCAACGACAGGATGAATTACCACCGAAAGCGAAACTTGATCTCCTCGCATGCGGTAAAGATGGACTCATCAACATGATCGAAGTGGGCGCTCGCGAAGTATCCGAAGAAGAGCTTGAAAAAGGTTTCAAACGCGCAAGCGAAGAGATCGAAAATCTTCAGGCGTGGCAGAATTCGATTATCAAGGAGCGAGGCGCTGAAAAACTCTCACTTCCTATCACCGTTGAAGACGATGCTCTACGTGCTGCATTCGACGAGATCGTGATTAAACAGTTCACCGAAAAAGCCGGCCTTCTCGGTAAACAGGATCTTGGCGCAGCGAAATCCGCCTGGCTCGCACATGTTGCGGCGGCCTTTCCCGATACACCGGCAAGTGCAGCTGATGGCTATTACGAGCACCGCGTCGACGCATATGTACACGATCTCGCGATCAAAGAAGGGAAGCGTGTTGACGGTCGCCGTTTCGACGAGATTCGCCCTCTGTACGCTCAGGCTGGCGGCATCTCGCCCGTCATTCACGGAACCGGCGTTTTTTACCGGGGTGAGACACATGTCCTTGCCGCCCTCACGCTTGGTGGCCCCGGGGACGCACAGCTCATCGACACCATTGAATACCAAGAGGCCAAGAAGCGCTTTATGTTGCACTACAACTTCCCGCCGTTCTCGGTTGGTGAAACGGGACGCGTGGGCGGAGCCAACCGCCGCATGATTGGTCACGGAGCTCTCGCCGAGAAAGCACTTCGCGCGGTGCTTCCCGAGAAAGAGGCGTTCCCATACACAATTCGTATCGTGTCTGAGTGTCTTGCATCAAACGGCTCGACCTCCCAGGCGACTGTCTGTGCAGGAACGCTCGCTCTTATGGACGCAGGAGTTCCAATCACTAAGCCGGTTGCCGGTATCGCGATGGGCATGATGTCGGATGCAAAAGCAGGTGTCTACAAAGTACTCACTGACATCCAAGGTCCCGAGGATCATCATGGCGATATGGACTTCAAAGTCGCCGGAACAAAAGATGGTGTCACGGCGGTTCAGATGGACGTGAAAGTCCAAGGAGTTCCACTCGCAACACTCGCAGAAGCATTCGTGCAAGCGAAAAAAGCGCGCCTCCAAATCCTCGACGTGATTACGAAATCAATCCCGGAACCACGCGCCGACATCTCACCTCGCGCACCTAAGATTCTTACGCTCAAAGTGAAGGTTGATCAGATTGGCCTTGTTATTGGCCCCGGTGGCAAAACTATCAACGGCATCAAGGAGACAACAAAGGCTGACGACATCACGATAGAGGAAGATGGTACTGTCTTCATCACTGGCAAGAATGGTGCAGCCGAGGCGGCATTCAGGGAAATCTCCGATCTCACCCGCGACTATGAACCAGGCGAACGCTTTGAGGGGGTTGTGACACGCCTTATGGACTTTGGCGCATTCGTGAAAATCGGTCCCAACACCGAAGGATTGGTACATGTCTCTGAAGTTGCACCCTTCCGAATCGGTTCAATAGCGAGCGCGGTGCAGGTGGGCGACACCGTCCCCGTGCTTCTGAAGGAAATTGATGAGAAGGGAAGGTATAATCTCTCAATCAAGGCAGCTGATCCGGAGTGGGCAGCCCGCAAGGGACTTACCCCGGAAAGTGGCGGCTCTGAACATCATGGGGAACGACGACATCATTCAGAACGACCAGAACGAAGACGCCGCATTTAAGGCGCCGAAATCACCACCCGCGCCAATCCAATCGGAAGCGCCGATAGAGAAGGATATTGCAGACATCCTAAAGGAGACAAAACTCCCGGGGCGTCGTGTTGATGCGCCCGCGGCACACGTACAATACGACACGACACTTGCCGATCCTGAGCGCGCAATTCCTAAGCCGCTAGCGGCGCAACAAGAACAGACACCCGCGCATGAAAACCCCGGGATTGTTTCTCTTCATACACTCAAAGACGACCTCCAACATGTCGTGCAATCGAACAAAATTTCATATGTACGAGCGGTGTCTCTTGAGGAGGAAAAACGTCAAAAAAAAGATATTGTTCGCACGCCAAAGCGAGACCGACAATCGTTGACCCGCTTTATACTAACTGGTCTTTTTGTCGGTGTCGGTTTTCTTGCGCTCGGCGCCGTTTTTTTCGTTCAACAAGAACGAGCAACAACACAAGACGGCATTGTTCGCCAAGAAATCCTCTTTGCCGAGCAGACAGTGAAGTTCCCGGTTGATAATCTTGCACCAGCTGATCTGAAGAGAACCATTGCATCCGCGCGGTCCGCCGGCTCACTTACTCTTGGGGCAATTCTTCAAGTCATTCCCATAGAAACGATTGCCGTCAATGGCACTGACGTGCAGGAACCAGTCGTGTTCGATACGTTCCTCAAGGCGCTTGGGGCGCGAGCGCCAGAAAGTCTCGCGCGAGCGCTTGGTGAGAGCTTCTTTTTTGGCATACACACTGTCGATGAAAATGCACCCCTTATGATCATTCCTGTCGTATCGTATGAGAGAGCACTCGCAGGAATGCGTGAATGGGAGGAATTCATGAACGCCGATCTTGAGCCAATTTTTACTCAAGTGCCTCCCCAAAAACTGGAGGAGGATATAGTCCTTGAGCGCTCATTCGATGACATGGTTATAAGAAATTATGATGTCCGAGCCCTCAAAGACGACACTGGCGTTGTACAACTCTATTACTCCTTCCCGACGAGAAATATTCTAATCATCGCCGAAAGCCAATTCTCGTTCACGGAAATTTTGGGTCGCCTTCGCGCGGATAGAAGGTTATAACTTTAGTTGCGACCCCACACCAGCTTGGTATCATATTCGCATGGAACATCTTTCAGTCGCAGAACGAGAAGAACTGCGCGCGGCGCTTTACGCTGAAAAAGATTCTCTCGAAGAAGAACTGGCGTCTTATGGAAAGAAGGTAGGCGACGATTGGCAGGGAACAGCAGCGGGGTTCGAAGACGAAGAAGCAGATGACGTTGACGCTGCGGATAAAATGGAAGAGCTCGCTGTGAATGTGCCCCTTGTCGAAGAACTCGAGTCTCGTCACAAAGAAATTGTGGCCGCGATCAAGCGTATGGACGATGGAACCTATGGTCTCACCCAGAGCGGTGACCCAATCGATGCTGATCGTTTGCGCGCAAACCCCGCTGCAACAACTATTATCTGAGTTTGGTGCGTTAGAATACACACGTGGCAACCATTGAATCTGGTTTCGCTCGAATTTATAGCGCACAACCCGCGCTCCCGCAGGCGACAATTGTTTCTGTCGAGTGCGACATTAGTAGGGGACTACATGCATTTTCAATCGTTGGTCTGCCGGATAAATCAGTTGAAGAGGCAAAGGACCGTATCTCCGCGGCGACAAAAAACACCAAGCTCGAATCGCCGAAGAAAAGCAACAAGAAGATAGTGCTCTCACTTGCACCCGCCACACTGAAGAAGGAGGGGGCGGTGTTTGATATTCCTCTTGCTCTTTCATATCTTCTTGCGTCAAAGCAAGTTGCCTTTAATCCTGAAAAGAAATTGTTCGCCGGAGAGCTCTCACTCGACGGAATCGTGCGTCCCATCCGAGGAGCACTCTCAATTGCAAGCGCCGCGCATAAAGCAGGTTTTGAGGAGCTCTATGTGCCCGAAGAAAATGCGGAAGAGGCTGCGCTCGTCTCTGGTATTAAGGTGTTCAGTGTTTCTTCGCTTAAACAAATCTTACTCGCCTTGCGCGATACAGAGAGCCCCGTTTCGCGCTCGAAATATCGCACGACGGAAAGCGACACATCCTTCGATGAGATTCGAGGTCAGGAAAGCGCCAAACGCGCTCTCATTATCGCGCTCTCTGGGGGGCACAACATTGCTCTTTACGGCCCACCAGGAACGGGAAAAACCATGCTTGCACGCGCTGCACGCTCGCTCCTACCTGATCTCAGTGATGATCAGATGATCGAAGTAACCACAATTCACTCGCTCGCTGGTGCGCTAGAAGCGACAGCAATACGCCGTCCCCCACTTCGCTCCCCACACCACACGTCCTCGTATGCCTCGCTCATCGGAGGTGGCTCAGGCACGGTACGCCCGGGCGAGGCAACACTCGCGCACCGCGGCATACTTTTTCTAAAAAAATGTTTGCTAAATCACTCGGAGAGTTTTAGTGGTTCACCTTCTGCAAAAGGTGTACCGCAAAATATCTGACGTTCTACGGGTTCATGGGACTAACGGCAGTTTCATGTGAGGCTTGTTTTTGAGTACCAGCATTTACGGAAGTCGTACCGCAAAAACCCCCTTCGAGGGGGCTTTGCGTGTACGGTATGGAAAATCACCCTTTCGAGGACTTCGGGTCCATGCTCGAAGGGTAGGTACGCTCTTCCTGAATCCGCGAACTTTCCTTGAGCTGGATTTTGACCGAACCGCCCGATTTTCCGAGGACCCCCTTCAATACGCCCCCGGCGGTAGCGTCTTCCTTAGTTTCAAACCGCTTGATGACCTCGTGGGTCTTGTCCTTCTGAAGCTCCCACTTATCCCTCTTCTCATCGAACTCGAGGGTGTACTTAGGCAGAAGTGATTTCTTCGCCATATTACTTCTTCGTGTCGCCGTGTCCCGGCTTAGGAACACGCTCGACTACGTGAGTGGAGGGGTGGTTCTTCGCCTCCCTGACCGTTGTAAACTCTCCTGTCCTTGCGTCGCGACCACGAGGGGTCGTCTTGGATTCTTTTGCCATGCGCTTGATGACGTTATTGGTATGCCACTACGGTAGCGCCTCAGGCGGGAAGCGTCAAGTTTTACGGACTTCTAATATCTGTGCATAACCTGTGGATTACGGGTGGATATGTTATACTCCCCCTATGCACCCGGTTCAGCAGGCGTTGTTGGAGCTATCCAAGACGAAGAACCTAGCAAAACTAAGTCTGAGGGAGATGGCGGCGGGAATCGATATGCCGGAGGAGTCTCCCCAGAAGATAAAGCACCACCTCCTACAGCTCCAGAAAAAGGGCTTCCTTACCATAGACCGAGCCAGAGGCATGATGGAACGAAACGCTTTGGAACCCGGATGGGCAAAGGGGCTTCTCAAGAAGGCATCCGAATTATTCGCCATCCCGATTATAGGCGCTGCGAATGCTGGACCGGCAAATGTCTTTGCGGAGCAGAATTTTCAGGGAATTCTCCGCATTTCCAGTAAGTTGGTTGGCCGTTCCCAACCGAAAGGGCTTTATGCCATCAAGGTGGACGGCTCCTCGATGAACAGGGCGACGTTGGACGGTAAGACGATTGAAGACGGTGATTTTGTAATCGTAGATAGCCACGATACGGAAGCTTCAACGGATGATGTGGTACTGGCCGTCATAGATAACAAGGCGACCATCAAGCGGCTCGTGGATGACAGAGGAAATGGCCAGATAGTGCTCAAAGCTGATTCTTCTTTCGATTACGAACCTATTTACTTGCACCCCGAGGACGATTTCTCGATAAGCGGGAAGGTTGTTGGTGTCGTCAAGAAGCCGAAGGGCAGATACGAAAACGCAGAGGCGGTCTCGTAGGCGATTTGGTTGCAAAAAACACTTCCTTCACTAGGATGTGAGGGCTATGCAATACGGTCCTCCGCGAGACATATTCCCTTACGTAAAGGAGTTATGTGCGTCTATTTCGACCTCTGAACCATTCTTCATCGAGGTACATCCGGGTTCGCAGGATGTAGTGCTGGACTGCACTGGCAACGTCGAGAGACGGATACAGCAGGAAGGCGGAGAAGCTGTGCTTGGTTGGAAGATATGGGAATGGCACGGAATCATGATTGAGGCTGAATTCCATACCCTCTGGAGAGATTCTCAGGGGCAGCTTCACGATATTACTCCTAACGCTCACCCGTTTGAGAAAGTCCTATTCCTCCCAGACCAGACGCTGGTGTACGAAGGAAAACAAATCAACAATATCCGCAAACCTCTGAACAAAGATACTAACGTGACGGCCTTTATCGAGGTGAACGACGATATTTTCGCCATGATGAACAAGGGGGAGAGAGCATCCCAACATGGCGCTATTGTCCTTACGCCAGAAGAAGCCGCAGAAATGGAAAAATTGGAGTACCGAAAAGCGGTCCTTGGTATGCAGATAGAGAGCAGACCCCCCGAGCGAAACGAACTATGCCGATGTGGTAGCGGTCTGAAATCTAAGAAGTGTTGCAATAAGTAGTTTTTGCGGACACCTTTCTTGAAAGGTTGTACCAGAAAAACATTCGCTATAGGATAGTCGCATGAGCACTCACCGTGATGCGGTTTTTGGCAAAACCCCTGAGGGGGCAGTTATGTATTGCATACACTGTGAGCGTACCTATCCTTTCGGCGAATACCGAACCGTGAAGGACCCAGTTGGGTACGGAACTCTCCAAATGTGCCCCTATGAAGATTGTTCTGGCGATGCAGTCCTAGACGCTAAAGATTGGGATTGGGTAAAGGGCTACAACCCGTCTTATCCAGAGCATCCGAAGAGAGATACTGTCTACCCCCTACACGGATAGCTAACGACTTCCGTTTATTGCCCTCGTAGGCTAAAGGAAAACCGGCTCGGTTCTAACGAGCTCTTGGAGGTTCGATTCCTCCCGAGGGTACTCTTTGCATCCAATCCAACTTAAAAAACGAAGTCCCAGCCCTGTTATACTGGATTCGTGAATATGAAAAATCCCGGATGGATTTTAGGCCTTCTCCTAATCGCTGGTCTTTCTTTCTGGATTGCGTTGCCTCGCGAAGAAATGGGAGAGGTTCAACTAGACACGAGTTGCCTTACCGAAGTTTCTACCGAACGCCGCTCTACCAATACGTTCTTCAAGACTTTTACCTGCTACGACCACGTTGGAACGAGGCAATGCTACTACTTCAAGACCGAAAACGGTGTCTGCGTAAAGCTTTATAGGTACTGGTTCAACCTTGATGGCAGTCCGACCAAGTAGCTCACATTCCTCGGACGACCAGATACCAAACTACCCCTTCAGTGGGGCGAGGTTGGATTGCGAAACCCATAAAACGGCTAAAAACCTAGATTTTTCATTTTTATATTTCCAACTTTGTATATAATGTTCTACATGGATACTAGGCCGACAGTGATAGATATATTCAGTGGTTGTGGTGGAATGTCATGGGGATTGCATAAGTCAGGATTCAAAGTTATTGCTGGCATTGATAACTGGGAGATTGCTCTTGAGACTTTTGCAGCAAATCACCCTGACGCAAGGGTGTACCACGAGGACATTAGAAAATTGTCGCCAGAGCAGATAATGAATGACCTCGGAATTGAGCAGGGAGAGCTTGATTGTCTGGTTGGTGGACCTCCGTGCCAAGGATTTTCAAAGAACGTTCCCGCCTCATACAGATATTTGGAAGACCCTCGAAATCAACTTTTCCGAGACTATCTCACTTATGTAGAAGCCCTACTACCTAAGACTTTGGTGATGGAAAACGTGGCAGAGATATATAACGCATTCGATGGGAGCGTTAGAGATGAGATTGTCGCCAAACTAGAAAGTATGGGTTATGAAGTTGAGGTAAGAGTTGTACATGTTCCCGATTACGGAGTTCCTCAAAGGAGACGCCGATGTCTTTTCTTCGCTTCCAGAACTGGGGTTAGACCCTTTTTCCCATCAGCAACTCATGCGAAAGCAGAGACACTTCTGCAGAAGAAGTTTGTCTCTGCGTGGGATGCAATATCTGACCTCCCATCAATTGAACACGGAGCTGGTACGGATGAAATGAAATATGCCTGCAATCCGAAGAACGAATATCAAGCAACGATGAGAGCAAACTCTAAAAAAGTGCTCAACCACAAGAGCCGAGCATTGAAAGATAAGCAGTACAAACGGATGGCCTCTCTAAAAGCGGGTCAAGCTCATAAGGATTTACCGCCTGAGCTTAGACCCAAAGCTGGCTATAGCGGAGCATACGGCAGACTCGACTTTGAAATGCTCGCCCCCACCATTACACGTTGGGTTTTCCACCCAGGCTCAGGACGCTTTGGGCATCCAAAAGATATCCGCACCATTACCATGAGAGAGGCCGCACGGCTCCACTCTTTCACGGACGACTTTAGATTCTTGGGTAGCTACACAGAACAGGCGGGACAAATCGGAAACGCAGTACCCCCTCTTCTTATGACGACGCTGGCACCAGTTATTCTGACATGTCTAGCTTCGCCGAAATATAATCTATCGTTTCAGACAGCGGGAGACGCTTTGGAGAAAGCTCGAAAATAAATGCCTTGTCGGTTAGTCGAAATCTCTCGAACAGTTGCTTTTGGTTTGGATACCAACGGAAGGCGACGAATCTATCGGCCTTCCTAATCCCCTGAAGACCTGTTTTGGTTTTGTCTGTCCAGTGCCATTCCAGTTCTTCTGGCTTGTAGTAAGCAACGTCCTCTTCGACGTACGCATACTTATTGCGGTCTGGAGACTTTATCAAAATGCAGACCCGCTTATCATCAACACCCTGTATCTGTGCATCTTTTTCCACTTTCTCTTGATACCAGTGCTTCAAAAGCGCCTTGCCCAAGTCAGCGGGCTTACTGTCTTTTGTCAGCGTCTTGAACCCAAGAGCTTCGGCCTTCTTAAAAATGTCAGCACGCTGAATGACTAACTCGAACTCGAATGGGGTGTTTGATATCGGCCATTGGACTGCTTTACCCGACCATCCGATTCTATTCTTGGTATCTATGACATCGAACAACCGCTTGCTTCGGATGGAGGTGAGTGGGTCAATGAGCTCCACCCGCTTTGTATAGGCAAAGACTGCTTCCCAGATATAGTCCTCCAAGTCGTCGATGAATGGCAAAGCCATCACTGCGGCGATGGCCTTCTTGAGACGGGCTTGCTCCTCCTTGTTTAGTGAATAGTGCACATCGGGAAGGATATATGAAATGAGATACTTTTTCAAAGACTGGTTTACTTACGAGAGTGAAAGTAATAATATGCCTCTACACAACCAATATTGAGCCGCAAGGCTAGTGCCTAAACCATTTGCTTCGGCGGGTGGCATGGCATGAAATCGTTGAGGATAGAAAACCCGTCATTCAGGGCGTCCTCAACGTTGCGGAGGGAAACTTCCGTAGGGGCCTAAAAACCCTCCTGGTGGCGGGCTTTGTGTTTGCCACCGGATTACAAACGTAATTCGGATACATGAAAAGATTACTGAAATTGGCGGCAATTACAGCAGGTAGTTTTACAGGCATTTGTTTATTCATTCTCGGCTGGATATTACTCGGCGCAACGGTTGGTTTTCTCTGGTCGCTCGCCATCGTAAGCGCCTTGCTTCTTGTTGCCGCATTCGCGCTAAATCAGTTTGCTCAAACAGGGAAAGCAAAGAATGCCGGAAGGAAGATTGCCACCGCAGTCTTTAGCGTCCTGGCAATCGTCGGAATCACATACTCGGGAGCTTGGTTGATTGGCGGCGCTGAAAATAACGGCAACGATGACACTCAGGTTGAGGAGAAGGTCATGGTTGAATTCGACAGCATTAGAGCGTGGCAGTCCGTCCAGAACGATGTGAAAAACCAGTTGAAAGCTCCGTCAACCGCAAAACTATCGAGCTACGGAAACTCTACGGTCAAGAAGCATGCAACGGAGCCAAACACGTACGTCATCCGGGGATATGTCGACGCTCAAAACAGCTTCGGAGCGATGCTTCGTCAAGAATATGTTGCAACCGTCGTGTTCTTCCCCAATGGAGGCACGTATCTCCCCATAGACATCCAGTTCATCCAATAACCTACGGCTGGGGACAGAGATGTCCTCAGGGAGTTCTGAGATTGGTTGAGGGAAACGAAAAGCTAAAGGATATAGGTTTCCATTATCCTCCGACAATCCGCACCCTGCGGACAATATCACCACACAAACTTTCATTGAATAAAAGGCCCTTCATGGTGTATGCTCTCCATACAACTAAATAACCTTCCGGAGGTACCGTAGAGGATCGTTTTTGAACCTCGCTTTTTGTCCTCCGAAAGAAGCATTGCTTCCGTACGCGGAGACTTCTTTCGGATTGCAGAAGCGAGTTTTCGTTTTGGCAGTCGGAGCAATCTTCTCCTTACACATACTAGGGACGGCAATCCGTCCGACCAATGAAGCCATGGATACTTCCACGGTACAAAAGAAGGCGAATACCCAGATATGGGAGCCTCTTTTTCAGCTTCTCCTCGGAGAGGAGTCCAGCGCCTCCGACAAGGAGCGCATTAGCCGCCTTTCTCAAGAGGCGGCGCAGATTAGCAGCTTTGTAAAGACCGTCCAGTCATACCCCCACGAATACGAATGGTGGTGGGACAAATTGAGTCCTAGCGAAAGAGTGGTCCTCGGTTTTCTTCTCAGCGAAATCGCTGGCTCGGGAGAAACGAGGCGTGCAATCACGGCTCACGAGCTGGAATCTGCAACCGACCTAGGACAGCCTGAGATTCGTGAGGCAACCAGACGACTCACGTCCTTGAGACTTATAAGGGTGCTACGAGCAACCCCAGGGACGGATGTATACGTCCTGTCGCTTTACGACGAGGACGATGGTGCCTTAACCCCTAGCAAACTATGAGGTTCAAAATAAAAAATGGTGAATTCACTGGATTCACCGGAGAAGACATGTCGGTCTTCTTCAAATATCCAAGAGTCTTGGAGTTCTGGTGGGGCGGTCTCAGCGGCAGTGAACACAAGGTCCTTGATTTCATTCTCCGCCAACTCATCGGGTTCCAGAAGGATGCTGATGCCATCTCTCTCGACCAGTTCACGAAAGGCATTGGGAAAAACAATCGAGGCACTGGACTTAGCGAATCGCAGGTGCGTCGAGCCGTAAAAAACCTGGAACTCAAAGGTTTCATCGAAGTCGAAAGACGTCGGTTTGGGCCGAGCATATTCAGAATCCGCTTTGCGGAAGGCGTTATCGTAGACGGGCAAGGTAATACCACAACGATTCCACAGAAAGACGTTCGTGATGTCATTGAACGCTTCCGAACAATCGATTCTGGGAATATCGAAAAAATCCTCAAAGACAAGCGTCAGTTCGCAGCCATGACACGCGTCATGACAAAATACGGACCCCTAGAGGCAGAGTGGCTCGTATGCGCCCTTCAGTTCACACGAGGAAAGGAAAACGCCCCGAGCATTGCTTCGCCGCTTGAACTCGAGAGCAAGCTACCGAATCTAGTCGGATACATCAAAAAGCAGGCGGAGAAGTTTCCTCGCTCTGTGGTGAGCCTAGAACTCGGTGTGAACGTTGTCGGGAAAAAGCACCAAAACGCGAAACCAAGTCTCGAATTCCTAAATTAGGTACCACCGGTCATCATGACACCGGGGTGTTCAAAAGTGATACGGAGGGGTATCAAAAAGAACACTCGACTGGTGTTCATAGTGAAACCCACAATAGAGAATAAATACCAAAAGAGGTATTTACAAGAATGGTTTTCTGGAGAGGAAGAGGTCTGGAAGAGTAAAGAGAATGACTCTGCTCATCCCTCCAGAAGACCGCTTGTAAACATTCACTAATGTACAACAGTTGGAACTTGTTATACCTATATTCTAAGCCATATTTTGCAGTTCTCACTGCATAATCGGCTTCCAGAAATATATGGATATCGAATCTCTCAAGGACTACTTCATCGCCGACCAGATACAGCGTATCGAATTACTCACACGAGACGAGCTAGTCCGTGAACTTATCTCAATCAAATCAGCGGAGCTGGAAGCCATGACCCCTCACGACCTTCTGAGGCTCTGCGAGACAAAAAAATATGGAAACTGACACCATTACACCAATCACCGAGGAAACCACACAACCAGAACAAAAACAGAGGCGAGCCGCCTTATATCTGCGCGTCTCGACCGACGAGCAGGCAAAAGAAGGTTTTAGCTTAGAACTTCAGGAGGAAAAGGGGCGCGGCTACTGCAAGCTCCATGAACACGCTCTGGCAGAGAAACACATTTACAAGGACGACATCTCTGGCACGTTTGAAGCTGAAAGGCGCCCAGGTCTAGGTATGCTTTTCGAGGCCGCGAGGAACGGAGAGTTTGACGTTGTTGTCATCTATAAGATTGACCGACTAGCCCGCAGTCTTCTGGTCCTCAAGAACACCATACACGAACTGGAGAAGCTCGGAATCGGTCTCAAGTCCGTCATGGAACAGTTCGATACGCAAACGCCGATAGGACGAACGAACGTAAATATCCTCGGCACCTTCGCTGAATTCGAGAGAGACCAAATCCGGGACCGGACAATGGGAGGGAGAATGCGAGCAATGGAGATGGGACGATGGGTCGGCATTACTCCATACGGGTATACCAAGGACAAGGAGACACGTAAGCTCGTGGTGAACGAAAAGGAGGCGAGGGTCGTGAGAAAAATATACGGTTGGCTCGTGAACGAACAACTGTCCCTCAGAGAAGTTGAGAGACGCATGAATCGCTTGAAGATACCTGCTCCGTTCTCCTCAAAAATAACGAAGCGGGAAACGCAGAATTACTGGCACAAGCGGACGATAGGACGCATCTTAACCAACGAAGTATTCACAGGGCGTTTCTGCTATCGCAAGTACAAGCGTCCATTCAATAATCTGACGAGCATCACCGAATCGAGCAAACTACGACCTCAAAAAGAGTGGATATGCATAGAAACACCCCCGATTATCTCGCCGGAAATGTTCAAGGCGGCAAAACAGCAACTCCTAAGAAACCGCGAATTCGCAAAGCGGAAACTTAAGAACATGTATCTGTACTCAAAGATAGTCAGATGCGGACGATGTGGATTCAAGATGTTCGGCGGATTCCAGCCGCCTCGCGGGAAGTGGAACTACCCTGGAGGATACTACTATCACGGCATTTATCGTGAGAAAGACGCCGCAGGAAAAAGTAAACGCTGTGCGTGGTGTCCGAATTACTCCGAGGCAAGAATGGAGCCGATTTGGGAATGTCTAAGGGATATCTTGAAGAATCCGGCAAACATCATGACCCCCCTCGAAAGATATGTACGCAAGGGAGAAGACCCTCATGTAATCACAGGACGTTTAGCTGAGATACACGAGACGTTGGAAAACCTTGGCCAGAAACGAATCAGAGCCAACGAACTCTACATTGCGAACAAAATAAAGAAAGAAGAGCTCAACAATTACTACCGAGACTACGACAAGGAGGAAAAGATACTGAACGATGAGGCCCTGAAGCTCCGTCAGAGTCTTCTCGGGAAGGAAGAAATCGCAGACCAGAAGCGAGCGATAGAGGGGGCATATAAGCGGATACAGACGAAACTGGACGAGACCACCCGCAGTGAGAAAGCGAAAATAATTCACATGTTCGTCGAGAGCATCACCCTCCATGCTACGGAGAACTACGCAGAGGTGGTATGCAAGTTTCCTAGCAACACGGAAACCAGAAATCCCCGTGCAGAGAGGCAAGGTCTAGGTGTGAACGGCACTGTTCCTCTCGTGCTGAGAGTAAACACAATCCCGGAAGAAGACAGACGAGCGTACATGCTCAAAACAAACCCTGGTATGTACGTCCCGAAGTCCCTGATTTAGCTCGGGAGAGGTAAGAATTATTGAAACAAGGCCACAAACTCACGTTGTGAGGCTGTTTAGTGTTGTCCACCGCAAAGGCCCTTCGGGCAAATAGTGACAACAATGGTGTTCGAAAAGTATTACGACGTATTACAGGTGTATATTTTTTCCAAACCTACCTTCCTAGACGAGTTTCCTGAATTTCATCGTGATGTGATTCAGGCGCTTCGCGAACCGCTCGAGGATGGCGTGGTATCTATTGCTCGCTCAAAAGCCTCCGCGGTATACCCGGCGAACTTTCTCCTTATTGCTGCACTGAATCCATGTCCCTGCGGCTTCTGGGGGAGTGGGAGGTGTGAATGCATGCCACATGCGATCGAGAAATACCGCCGGAAGATCTCGGGACCTATCGCGGATCGCATCGACATGTGGGTAACAGTCGGCGAGATGCCGCTCTCCATGCTCTCTACAAAGGCGAAACGCGCGTCGGGGGAAACAGTGGCAGCTCGCGAAGCAATCACGCGCGCTCGCGCCACGCAGGGTAAGCGCTTTATAGGGAGCGGCCGCGTGCACACAAACGCCGACATGAAAGCGCGCGATATAGAAGCCCATGCTCTGCTTGAAAACGACGCGGAGAAAGCCTTACAGGAAGCCGCCGAGCGTCTCAAACTCTCCGCCCGCGGCTACCACCGCACTATCAAGCTCGCCCGCACAATTGCCGATCTTGCCGAATCGGAGACTATACAAACATCACACATGCTCGAAGCACTCCAATACCGCGCTCGCGAAATTTAAATAAAAAAGCGAAACAATAAAATAATCTGTACTAAAAACGGGGTGTTCATAGTTTAGAACGGGTTTCGTGGACCACCACGGATCTCGAAGTGGAGGTGTGCGCCCGTTGAGCGACCACTGTTACCAACGCGAGCAATCGTCTCACCCTGACTCACATACTGGCCAACACTCACCAGTACGGCCGATGCATGAGCATAGAGTGTCTGTGTACCGTTAGGGTGACGGATGACGACATACGAACCATACCCTCCGTTCCATCCACCTTGACGGGCCACAATCACGTCCCCAGATGCGGCTGCGACTATTGGCGTGCCGACGGGAGCGCCTATGTCGACACCGTTGTACCCGTGAATACCTTGGGTACGGACACCGCTCGTAGGGCGCATGTAATACCCAGCATATGAGGGAGATGGCGCGCCGAGCGGTGCGGCTTTGCGGATTGGCGCGGGGGCGATGATTTCACCATTTGGAATGATGATTTCAGAACCAACAGCAAGCTCTCCCTCCGCAAGACCGTTAAACTGGGCGATTTCCTCACTATCCCCCTGATACTTCTTTGCGATCGAGGCGAGCGTGTCTCCTGATTTGACCTTGTACTTAAGTCCGCTCACCGGAAGAATGGTTAATGTGTCACCCTTCTTGATAGAGGTTGCTCGCGGAAGGTCGTTTGCCCAGAGGATAGTATTCACCGAAACATCAAACATCTCGGCAACCTGGGAAAGAGTGTCCCCTTCACGCACAACATACAAGCTGATGGTCGCATTCTTAGGTTTCCCTATGTCAGCGATCGTGCCCGATGGCCCATCTTCGGCTATCACAGCACTTTCGTCGAGGATGGTCACCTCGCCACCACCTTTTGCAGGGATAGAGCTGGCGCTTGCCTCGGCAAGCGGCATAGACTGCACGGTAACCACGCGGTTCGATGACGACGCCTCTGCCTTTGAGCCAAAAAAAGATTGAAGCTCAAAGGAAAAGGCCCGAGCGGAAAGTGGGACAGCAGAGACCACTGATCCGATGAGGCAAAGGATTGAAATAACACCAAATACTCCGTTCCTGCGAAGTGTTCTTTTTTGTTTCATTTCCTGGGTTTTTTGAGATTTCCCAGAAAAGTCCTGATCGTGCAATGTTATAAGCCAACGTAAACGATTCGCCTGCTACAGGAGCCTAAGAGGGTGTTTCCCTAGATACCTCTAGAAATCCGAGCTTTTGAGCCGTTTTTGGGGTGGGAGCAGAGCGTCTTCAGAAAATATGGCTCTAAACAAAGCTTTTATAGAGAGCCGAATCAAGCGGTATACCACCTCATGGGTAACGGTAGCTCGCGGAGGGGGTGCGAGTCAATGAAAAAAACATTAAGGGAGTGGATAGCAAAAGTGTCAATTTTGGTGAGTTCACCATGGTATAGTGCCCCCGTGAATCATCTTTCGGGTCTCAACGATCGGCAAAAAGAAGCCGCCGAGCATCTCGAAGGACCTCTCCTCATCGTGGCGGGAGCTGGTGCAGGAAAGACAAAGACTATTACGCACCGAATCGCTCACCTTATAGAGCAGGGGGCCCGTCCGGACTGTATCCTCGCCGTTACCTTCACCAATAAGGCCGCTGCCGAGATGCGATCCCGAGCGCTTACACTCTTGGGGCTCGAGTCAAGCCTTTCATCCTTCTCATCGCGCTCGCCGCGGATGACCACCTTTCACTCCCTTGGAGTGCAGATTTTGCGTGAACACGCGGGAACCTCCACTATTCCCGCCTCGTTTAACATCTGGGATCGAGACGACAGTACTCGCCTCATCAAGCGCATCCTTACTGAACGAGGACTCGAACGATTCACTCCACGCGCCGTTCTCGGACGCATATCGCGGGAAAAGGGTAAGGCACAGACGGTCGCAAGTTTCACCGAAAGCGCGCATTCTTTCGAGACTGAAGAAATTGCGGAGGTGTGGCGTCGCTATGAAGAAGGTCTTCGTCATGAGGGCGCACTCGACTTTGATGACCTCCTCCTCCACACACTCCTGCTTCTCCGGGAAAACGCCGTGGTTCGCGAGAAACTTCGTGAACGATGGCAGCATCTCACGATTGATGAATACCAAGACACAAACCGCGTGCAGTATGAGATTGCCCGCATACTTGCCGGCGAGCGGATGAATATCTGCGCCGTAGGAGATATCGATCAAAATATCTACAGCTGGCGAGGAGCAGATCCACGTTACACACTTTCATTTGAGCGCGATTTTCCGAATGCGAAAGTGATTCTGCTCGAAGAGAACTACCGATCGACGCAAACCATTCTCTCCGCAGCAAACGCAGTTATCGCAAAAAATACACGACGTTTTGAAAAACGACTCTTCACGGGAAATCCGACGGGCGAAGCGATCACTCTCTACGCTGGCGCGAGCGATAGGGAAGAGGCAATGTTTGTGGCGCGCACAACGCGCGAACTCCTTGGAAGCGGAGTTCTCGCGTCGGAAGTCGCAGTTCTCTTCCGTGAAAACTTCCAATCGCGCGCACTTGAGGAGGCATTCATCTGGGCCGGAATCCCGTATCGCGTGCTCGGCGTACGATTCTTTGACCGCGCCGAAGTGAAAGATGTGCTTGCCTACGTACGCGCCGCACTGAATCCGCGCGCCCTGACCGACTTTGCTCGTGCGGCAGGCACTCCCACACGCGGTATAGGAAAACAAACGCTCGAGAAAATTGCGCGGGGCGAGGATGCAGCGCTCTCCGGCGCCGCACGAGCAAAAGTGGATGGGTTCCGCGGATTACTAGGAAAAATTCGTACCGCACTCCTCGAAAAAACCGCCTCCGAGGCGCTTCGATACACCGCTCTGGAGAGCGGCATCGAGCGACTTCTTGCCGAGGACGACGACGAGGCGCGCGAACGACTCACGAACATATTCGAACTCATTTCCCACGCCATGCGGTATGACGAACTCCCTGCGCCACAAGGAATAGAGAAACTCCTCGAAGATGCGGCGCTTATGGGCGAGCAAGATGCACTCCAAGATTCGCGCGAACGCCCCGTGTCCCTCATGACGGTTCACGCAGCAAAGGGCCTTGAGTTTGACGCGGTCTTTGTGACCGGCCTTGAACAAGGCCTCTTTCCCTCCGAGCGCGCAAACGACACCGAGCGCGATGACGAAGAGGAACGCCGACTCTTCTATGTTGCACTCACGCGCGCGAAGAAACACTTGTATCTTACGCTCGCCGGCGCGCGCATGAAATATGGTTCCCGCGAGCACACCATTCCTTCGTCGTTCCTGCACGACATCGATGAGCGCCTCATCACATACGCCGATTCGCGTGCGTTTGAACCAACTATAGAATTATGAGACGCGGCGCACGCTTAGGACAGCATTTCTTGAACGCGGATTGGGTGGCTCGTGATCTAACGAAAAGCGTTGCCGTTCGGACAGGAGAGGCAATCCTCGAAATCGGTCCCGGCACCGGGGTACTGACTCGCCATCTGCTTGCGACCGGCGCACATGTAATCGCCATAGAGAAAGACGAGATACTCGTTGAAAAACTTAACGAGACATTTGCTGATGAAATTGACTCGGGCACATTCACTCTCTTCGAGGGAGATGTGCGAGACGTCACCCCAGATACATTCCAACTCCCCACTTCCTATGTGCTCGCAGCAAATATTCCCTACTACATAACCGGTGAGATTATCCGCCACTTCCTCACCTCACTCCATCAACCGCGCGCGGCCGCTCTCTTGATCCAGAAAGAAGTGGCTGAACGTATTGTCGCTCGCGACGGCAAGGAAAGCATCCTCTCTCTTTCGGTCAAAGCCTATGGCAAGCCACGAATCGTGGCAAAAGTACCGGCAGGATGTTTTAATCCACCCCCATCAGTAGATTCCGCAATTATTCTTATTGACGATATATCCCGTGATTTCTTCGAAATAATACAGGAAGACGTCTTTTTCAGAATCGTGAAAGCCGGTTTTGCATCCAAGCGAAAAATGCTTGCGGGGAATTTGAAGGGTGTCACGTCACATGCGGGCGAAGTTTTGAAAGAAGCTGGGCTACCCGAAAAAGTGCGAGCTGAGGATGTTGATTTAGGGGGGTGGAGGAGGGTAGTTGAAAGATTGCAAAAGTAAATTTTTACTGACTCGCTCACAACTCTCGGCTCGCCGACGCTCGCCTCGGTCGCGAGCCCAGCTCGCGGTTCGGCCTTCTGTCCTCACAACGCTCCGCTCGAGTTCCCAAGAAAAAATCAGTGCTCAAGCACTGATTTTTATTGGGAACTCCCCATCATATCTATATTGACGCCGGAATCGACTTGGATTGGGGCGAGAGACCAGACGCAATAATAGGGAGCACTTGCGAGACCAAGGAGCCACTGGCCGGTGCGACGCGGAGGACCGAACTGATAGGTGCGCGTCGCTGGCGTCCAGATGAAGGAGCCACCTCGCGGCCCTGATAGATACACCTGAATAGCGTTGTTGTAACAGGGACGAACCATGGTGATCTGCCCACCAAACGGGAATGCATACGTTATATGAGGAATCGAGAGTGCGATCAGTAAACCCAAAGCAAAGACACGCATGTGCACAGTGTACATCCTACGGCTTAGCCACAGCTATACTTACACACATGCTTCATGAGGGAGGGAACTATAACGACATGATAGGAACGCAAGCTCCCGAGATCGCCTCGATTCCAAAAGTCGACGTAGAAATGCATAATTCTTGGATACAGCGTCATCCGTATGCGGCAGTCGCGATTGGCATCGGAGGAATCTTGATTCTCGGTGGCACGATCGTGCTACAGCGTATGAGCGTCGCACCCACTCCTCAGAGCGGCTCGTGGGGAGGTGCCGGCGGTGCGTTTTTTGGCACGGTCAGAAATGCCACGCTTCTACACACTTCCCCCAACACAACCTCAAGCGGGGGCACCGACAATTATGCCGTCATTCCAATATACGACACTTCGTCGGGAGGAGAGGGAGTTACAGTGCCTGAAGGATTGGCCGAACTTCTTGCGCTCATTGTGCGCACAGACGATACGGGCACCACATCCACAGAAACCCCCAGCGCCTATTCATTCATCCCACAGGGGCTCGTGAGTGCTGAAAAACCCGCGAAACCACGGACACAGGCCCAGGATCGCCTGCACTCATACGGAAACGCAGTTGGCACGCTCGTGAAGCCGTTCGAAGATAACGCACGCATCAATGCGCAAACACTCAAAAATCACACCGAGGATCGAAATAATCCGGAAAAAGCGGATCAACTTAACGCCCTCGCCCTCAATCTTGCGCAACTTGGCGTGGATATCTTGGCGACAACGGGCGTACCCGAGAGCGCCGCAGCAGCACATAAAGAATACGGCACCGCATATCGCATGCTTGGCACGCGCCTCGCGGCAATAACGAAAACACAGACGGATGAGGAGTTTTTAAATGCAATTGTGAGCTATAACACCGCTGCTGAGGAACTCACGAAGAAGTTTTTATTGCTGATTGCCATCTTTAATACTAACGAGATTACTTTTTCCTCATCAGAACCAGGCAGTATATTCATGTTTAGTGCGTCTGGGTCTCTCTAAGGGCGGTATAATAGCGGGGTGAAAGCTCGTTTCTCCCGCGGCGCCTCTCCCATCGCTGTTGTCGCAGCGCTCTCTGTCGCGATACTTATTGCCACCATTGGCTCGGAATTAGGCGAGCGCTTGCGCCCTGCGCCCGTGCGTGAGGTGCAGGAGCCCTCACAAGCACGGGCGTATGTCCCCATAACGGACGCCGATGGCGATGGCGTACCCGACTGGCAGGAGGAATTCTTTGGCGCGAACGCCTCTTCAACGGTCGCGTCTTCAACCGTACCGAGCGACCCGGTGGAAGCCTTTGGCGGCGCCGTCATGCAGTCACTTGTTTCTGGCTATCTCTCACTTAAAGAATATGATCAATACACGCCCGAACGGGGAGAGATCCTCGCCGAACGCCTTGCTGCGGAAATGAAGGCGCCCGTCATCTTCGTCCCCCACACGGAATCCGAACTCACCCTCGTTGCAGAGACCGGTGAGGCACAACTTTTACGCTACCGAAGCGATATGCGTGAAGCACTTGCGCCAATGGTCGATCTCTCTGCGGAGCCTGAATTTTCACTCTATGCGCGTTATGTCGCGACGAACGATGTGGCATGGCTCGATAAGCTCTCTGAAACCGCAGCACGATACCGTGCGGCCGAATCAGCCGCGCTCCAGGTCGAAGTACCCATGAGCGCGAAGGAGGTACATCTCCGCGCCGTGAACGCCCTTGGAAAGTATACGGAGACCTTGGAGCGACTTGTCCGCTTTGCGGACGACCCGATAGCCTCATTGGTGCTTTTGAGAACGTATAATGAAGATGAGCGAGAATTCCTTCTCGCGTTTGATGTATTGGCAAAATTTTATGTTGAGAACATTGAGAAATAGTGCACATACGTTAAAGCTTCTTCTTGGCTTCTCTCTTTTACTCTGCACACCTTTTACGGCGCATGGCCAAGCTCAGCCAAATCCAAATAATCCTAATCTGATAAACAGCACGCCACAACAAATCGCTGCATCTTCAACACTCTCTAACGACGGAATCTTCGGCTGTCGCGGCGTCGGTGCGCAAGTCGCTAATGTAGGAACACAAACAGCAATTGGAGGCGTGTACGTTCCCGTCAACGACGCTGCTGTGACACTTAATACAGGATTTTTGGTATATAAGGAATGTATTCTTGATGGTGTCGCACGCAAAATCGCCGAAAATGTCTCGGCGGAGTATCTCAACCAAAGCTACCGAGCCTTCAGTCGCGGTCGCGGCGGAAATCCGCAGTATGTGACGAATATTGGGGAAGAAATGCGACGCCAGGGAAATATTATTGTCGTAAACGCACTCCAGGGCACCTATCAAAACGCTCTTTGTCCAGCATTTAAAAATACGGTGGTAGGGGGCTATGCACGACAGTTCGTACGCTCTCAAAACTCACCAGCGTCTACCATAACCTGCAGTCTACCGACAAACCAAGATAACTATTGGGAGACTCTTGCCGCGTTCAGGGAACGCCAAAATTACCCGTACGGTGCATACCAAATACTCGAAACCCAACTCGACGCTACTCTTGCATATAATGAAAGAAATCAACGAGAGCGCTGGGGGTGGAACAGGGGCGTCTATGATGCGGTTGATACCATTGACAACCCATTGAATGCACGTGTGATCACCCCCGGATTTCTTATTGCTGATTCAATATCTCAGCTCAGCGGTTCCGGCTTCCGCCAGCTTGAGAATGCGAATGAAATTGATCAAGTGGTAGGAAACCTCTTCGGCGGACTCACCACGCAACTCATTTCCGACACCCGGGGGCTTGAGGGTCTAGCGCAATCCGTAAACGGCCAACCGTCATATCTCGACCGCATGACAGCGCAAACTTCAGCAAATGTGCGTCAGCAGGCGACAAACGCCGCCCTCTCCATCATCAGTTCCGCACGCCAGATCGAGGTGAACTACCGCACTGCAAAAGAAGCGATTGCAACAGGGTTAAGTAACGCAATCGAGCAATTGCGCTCTGCCGAGCGCCAGTGTTGGGATCTCATCATCCCGGCCGTACAAACCTACGCTACGGGACAGGGAGTCTCACAACTAAACATTGCGACGTCGACGCAATTCTCTCAACAAATTATTGATTCGCAGATTGCACCACTTGCAACAACAACCATTAATGAGATCCGCGCATCAGACACCACCATTGGCGCTTTGAACGAACTCATATCCAGCGTGTCCAACAGCGCCTCCCAAGCAAATCAGCAACAAGCACTCCTGCGCCTCGACACACTGGTTGCAAACGGCCAGCTCCGCACCGCACAAGACGCGACGAACGCCGCGCAACAGCGTGACAATGTGCTCGGCGCGCTTACCACGCTGGTAACAGACACCGTAAAGGGCTGGGGGGATAGTCCTGATCCTAATATCGGTTGGTGTAACGTCAACAACACTGCGGTAGTCGAGCGGTGGTTCAATGCATGGAAATAATATGGGCACACTCTTCCGTTCGTTCGCAGTAGTCGCTCTTGTGAGCGCCCTACTCGTACCATCCATTTTTGCACAAGCACAAGGCACACCCGGTGTTGGCGGAACAGACACACAAGTAGAGAGTGGCGGCGGATCGGGGATCACCGATACCGCAGGAAACATGCTTGAATCTCCATCGCCCGGTGGTAAGTCGTGGTTTGAATCATGGATTTGGGACCCTCTACTTAACTTGCTCGGCACCTCACTCATGACACTCTCAGCAGTAGTACTCACTATTGCGGGTAAAGCATTTGATACGTTTTTAAAATTAATGATTCTCGACTTCCGCACCACTTTTGATGGCACCATCAAGGGGATCCAGATTGGGTGGCAATTGTTCCGCGATTTAGCCAATCTTGCAATCATTGGCATTTTTGTGTTTGTCGCAGTTATGACCATCCTGGGCAAAACTGAATTTGGTGCCAAAAAACTGATCGCTCGGGTGCTCATTGTTGCCGTCCTCATAAATTTCAGCCTCCTTTTTACCAATATCGCGATAGAGACCACAAATTTCCTCTCCACCAAATTCTGGCAGGCAATGTCGCCCCAAATCAAAGATCAAGGCACTGCACAAACATTCCTGAAGGCGTTTGGAATCGAGAATTACTGGAGTGATTCGTCTAAACTGGTATCTGGCGTCACCACAAACACAGGAAGTGGCCTCACGGGTTTCATGTATGGAGTCGTGGGCGCGATCGCGTTCCTCATGATCTCATACGTACTTTTGTATGGTGCATTTGTAATTACCGCACGAGCGCTCCTACTCATATTCGCACTCTTAACCTCCTCCATCGCGTTCGCATCCATTATGCTTCCCGACCATCTCGCAAAAACTTCATATGTAGGGTGGTATGCCTGGAAATCAAACCTCATCAAAGCTGCCATGTTTGGCCCTCTCCTTATTCTCTTCCTCTGGATAACCATGAAGATCATTCAAGAGGCCAATCCAAACGGAGCTGGGCGTGCGCTTTCTACACTCGCCCACACTCCCGAAAAAGTAACTCCGGAAGCATGGCAACAGATAATCATACTTATGATCGGCACTGGCATTCTCTACATCGCCATCCGCTCCGCGGGCTCGTTTGCGAATTCCATTGCCGGATACAGTGATCTTAAATTCGGACTTGGAGCTTCACTTGCATACGGTTCGCGCGGGCTGGGGGTGGTCGGACGTAATACCGTGGGAAGATACGCGACATGGCGAGACCCCAAGAACGAACAAGCATTGCTACTGGCGAAATCACGTCTTGCTAATTTGGAAAACCAAGGAATTAAGGGGTTCCAGCGCTGGCAGGCGCAATCTGAGGTAAGCAGGCTCGAGCGTACGAAACGAAATTCTGCCCGGCTTGCCGGCGGCAGCTTCAACGCACTCAATTACGATGTAACTAAGAAGTTGGTGAAGAATCTCGGAGCCCAAGGGGCTCTCGGAGAAAAAAATAAGAGCTTTGAAGCTCGTCTGAAAGAGACAAGTAAAGAAGCGGCCAAGAAAGCCCTTACCGAGACCGTTTCAAAGAAAGACGCGATGAAATCAGCAGAAGAACTCACGCGACAACAAAAGGACATGCTGAAGCAACAGAAAGAGGGTGCTCAAAAAGTCGTGGAAGAGATCAGGAAATCTACCGTCCAGTCGGCAAGTGCACAAAAGGCAAGCGAACAGCACGCCGCCGCAGCAGAACGAGCAGAAAAAGTACGCTCCGACGCAGAGAGACAAAAGATTGACGTTGACAGAGAACATTCCTCCGGAAATATAGACAAACAGAAGCGTGACGAGTTGATACGAGCACAGGATAACCGCATTGAGAAAGCAAATGAGGAAGTGCAAACTACATTAAAGGCTATGGAGAGCATTAATCAGCCCCTTCGCGATGCAACCGCGAAATACGAGAAAATTGCCGAACAACACGAATCCTACGACGTGACAAAAGAAGCAGAGAAAATCGCAAGTAGAGTACTTGAAAACAACGTGGAAGCAATGAAAGAGAAGGCTGCCAAATATGCCTCGTGGCCCGGAACGAGAAACGGTCTCTTCGCTCAAGCGGCGCGTGCTCAGGTGAAAGAACAAAAGGCCAAGAAGGAGTCGGACGATAAATCATCCAAAGCATTCAAAAATACGCTGAAAGAAATGTTAAAGGATGTAGAGAAAGAAAAGTAAGAATGAGTATGGATGTAAACAAAGACTTTAAAGAAGCCCTTGCCCAGCGATTTAAGGAACTTCCCGCGCCGGTGCAGCAAGCCATAACATCGAGTGACATTGAGAAACGATTGCGCGAACTCGCCACCCAGCACCGACTTCACGTCGATCAATGGGATGCACTTGAAAATGAGGTTATGCTTGCCTTGCTTGGATTTGAACATCCGCAGGATCTTGAGAAAAACTTACGCAGTGCGCTTGGTGTAAGCGGCGAGACTGTGCAACATGTCGCACAAGATATAAACAGGATAGTATTCGAACCAATTCGCGAGGAGCTTGAGCGCCAGCTCGAACACCCACGGGCACAGGAAAAACAGCTCACAGGTGCCGAGGAAGCGCGGGAACAGCTCTTAAGGGGACAAAAAGCGAGTGACGCACCCCCTGTAACAACCCCTCCCGCCCCAACACCCCCCGCACCAAAAACAGATGCGACGGTGGCGCGTGCGCCCACGTCCGGCGCTTACAAACCCGGCGAAACTTCAATGGTGCGTAAATCAGTTGCTGACGACCCATATCGTGAATTGCCACAGTAACACCTCAATTCATTGGTATAATCTGGGGAATGCAGTTCCAAGTGCCTCAATTCATCGAGGTCGAGGATAAGATCTTCGGACCACTTACGTTCAAACAATTCGTCTACGTTGCCGGGGGACTGGGCATCGCGTATATCCTCTGGCGCGCCCTTCCGACATTCCTTGCAGCCCCCCTTGGCCTCGCATTTGCAGGACTCGGCATTGCGCTTGCCTTTGTACAGTACAACAGCCAGCCCTTCATCGTCGCCGTTGAGCACGCATTTTTCTACCTTATTCGCGGCAAGTTGTACCTCTGGAACAACGAGCAGGCCGTTGCGCGCGCAAAAAAAACGAATCAAGAGACTGCTGCTTCGGCACAGGCACCGTATGTGCCACACCTTTCAGACAGCAAGCTCCACGAGCTCTCCTGGAGTCTTGATATCAACGAACGCATATCATCAGGCATCGCGAGCGGGGAAGACCGTGCACGAAATGTACCAACGGACGCACTTGTGGCGCCCGTACGAACTGCTCGCGATGCGCTTCCCCAATAACTATGCCCGAAGCATCTACGATTCGCTCAAAAAACCGCTCTACACAAGAGTTTGTGCCGATTTCTGAGGTGCGCGACGGCATTATTGTGCTTCGCGACGGCGGGCTTCGAGCAATCCTCCTTGCTTCATCGATCAACTTCGCCCTCAAATCCGAAGATGAACAAACGGCATTTATCGTGCAGTTTCAAAACTTTCTAAACTCTCTCGATTTTTCGTGCCAAATATTCGTTGAATCGCGCATGTTAGACATCCGCCCGTATATCGCCACCCTTGAAGTGGCATATAAAAACCAGATCGATGACCTCATGCGAATACAGATCCGCGAGTACATCGAGTTTATAAAGAGCTTCACCGAGGCGGCAAATATCATGACAAAGAATTTCTTTGTAGTGGTGCCATATGCCGCATCGTCCCTCCCTTCCATTAGTGGTGGTGTGGGGGGGAAAATATTCGGCGCAAAAAATGCACCGAGCGCGGCTGATGCGAACCGCACGTTTGAAGAAAAAGTCTCGCAACTTGAGCAGCGTATTGCCATTGTCCAACAGGGCCTTGTCCGCTGCGGTGTACGCACCGTGCAACTCGGCACCGAGGAGGCAATCGAGCTCTTCTACAAACTCTTCAATCCTGGGGAGGAGGGAAAGCCAATGCCTCTCAATAGTGAATAGTGTGTAGACTGTAGTTTGTAGTCGGGGAAATCGGATACAATAGTATCTATGTGCACATTCACTACAGACTACAAACTACAGTCTGCAGACTAACCCTATGGGATTATTCGATCTTTTTTCAAAAGGGGGGGCGGAACCGGCAGCGGTTTTACCCGTACTTCCAGAAGAAATCTACCGCACAGGCGTGCTTGGTCTTCAAGACGTCATTGCTCCCCACGCCCTCAAGGTCAATTCACGAGAACTGGACTTGGGCGAGAAAATTGCGCGGACATTCTTTGTGATTTCCTACCCCCGGTTCCTCACGACGGGCTGGTTCGCACCCATCATCAATATCGACAAGGTTCTGGATGTTTCAATCTTCGTTCACCCCATGGATACGAACGAGATGCTTCGTAAATTTCAGAAAAAGGTCGCAGAGGTTCAATCACAGATCTCGACTCGTGAAGAGAAGGGGATGGTGCGTGACCCCGTCCTCGACACGGCCTATCAAGACCTTGAAAAGCTACGTGATTCTTTACAACAAGCGCAGGAACGCATCTTTGAAGTGGGGCTTTACCTTACGATTTACGGCAACACCCGCGAAGAAATCGACAAAACCGAGAGCGAAATCCGCTCTATTCTTGAATCGCGCCTTGTCTACATCCGTCCTGCGTTGTTCCAGCAAGAACAAGGGTTCCGCTCGGTAATTCCGCTCGCAACAGACGAACTCGGCGTGCATACTAAGCTCAATTCCGCACCACTTTCCTCAATTTTCCCCTTTATTTCATTCGACCTCACGTCCGATAGGGGAATTTTGTATGGCATCAACCGCCACAATTCATCGCTTATACTTTTCGACCGTTTCTCACTTGAAAACTACAATTCGGTTACGTTCGCAAAGTCGGGTTCGGGGAAAAGCTATACAACTAAACTAGAAATTCTCCGCTCCCTCATGTTTGACACCGAGGTGATCGTGATCGACCCGGAACGCGAGTATGAATACCTCGCAGAGACAGTCGGTGGGCGTTATTTCAATATCTCACTTTCATCAGAGCACCACATCAATCCGTTTGATCTTGCAATACCGCGCGAAGACGAGTCTCCGGGCGACGTGCTCCGCAACAACATCATTACGCTCGTGGGTCTTTTCCGCATTATGCTCGGCGGTTTGACACCAGAAGAAGATGCAATTATTGATAAAGCGATCACCGAAACCTACGCCTTGAAAGACATCACCGCAGACGCCAACTTCGCTTCTATCGAGCCGCCGCTCCTCTCGGACTTCGAACTCGTGCTCTCTGGCATGGAAGGATCGGAATCTCTCGTTGCACGTCTTTCAAAGTACACCAAAGGCACCTGGGCAGGATTCATGAACCGCCCAACAAACGTCGACATGAACAAGAAGCTCATCGTCTTTTCTGTGCGCGACATGGAGGATGATCTGAAGCCCGTCGCCATGTACATCATCACGCACCACATCTGGAACGCCGTGCGCAAAGAACTCCGCAAGCGCCTCCTCGTGATCGATGAGGCGTGGTGGATGATGAAATCGGAAGACACAGCATCCTTCCTCTTCGGCATCGCGAAGCGCGGCCGCAAATACTATCTCGGCCTCTCAACCATCACCCAAGACGTAAATGACTTTCTTACGTCGCCCTACGGAGCGGCCATGATCACCAACTCATCAATCCAGTTACTCCTGCGCCAGTCACCAACATCGGTCGATCTCGTCCAGCAAACGTTCAAACTTTCTGATGAAGAAAAGTATCTCCTCCTCGAATCAGATGTGGGGGAGGGGATCTTTTTCGCAGGCTTGAAGCACGTCGCGATCAAGGTCATTGCCTCGTATACCGAAGACCAAATCATTACCTCTGACCCGTCTCAGATTCTTGCCATCAAAAAGGCCAAGCAGGAACTTGTCGCCTCGCAAGATGTGCCGCCAACACCTGTCAGCTACGAGGCACGTAGTGCTGCGGCAGACGTACTCAAGAACGCGGAATTAAAGAGTGCGAGTGGGGCAACCCAGCAAGCTCCTAGTGAGCCCCCGCTCCCGCCCGGTGTTGTATGAGGGTCATAATCGTAGCACTCGCACTTCTCATCGCGCTTCCCGTGCATGCACAATCATTTGTGACCGGTATTGAACGTACGCTTTCCATTACTACCACCCCCGCCTTTCCAACAGCAGGCGAGCCGGTGACGCTTTCGCTTGATGGCTACGCCGTTGATATTGATCGCAGTATGGTCGTATGGTACGTGGATGAAAAGGAGATAAAACGGGGGTCAGGACTGCGCACCCTTGAAGTACAGGCGCCACCAATCGGTTCGGAAAAAAGGGTGCGCGCAGTAGCAGAAGAACCGTCAGGAATTCTGGCAACGGGCGAAGCAGCGCTACGCCCAGGATCCGTAACACTCATGTGGGAAGCAGATTCGTACACTCCACCATTCTATCGAGGAAGGGCGCTTCCTGGATCCCAAAGCCCCATCCGCGCACAGGCGGTTCCCGATCTTCGACGCGACGCGGCTCGCATACCGACCAACGACATTGTTTTTACATGGCTTCGAGATGGCGCTCGGTTTGCCTCGGGTCGCGGGCTCACCTCAGTCACTTTTGCCGGACCGTCGCTATTCGATATGGATAGAATTACTGTGGTTGCGGAATCGCTTGATGGCACCATCGTCGCTCGTGATGAAACAAATCTCCGAGGAGCCGACCCTAAAATAGAACTATATGAGCACCATCCACTTTTTGGCACACTATACCACCGCGCGTTTGTGGGAACCGTTATAAATAGGGAAGCCGAACAAAAATTTGCCGCCGTGCCATTTTTTGCACCCCACTCACCACGTGATCCGAACCTTATATACAAATGGATGGTGAACACCACACCAATCGAACCGGGACCTACGACACCCGATATACTCACCATCCGCCGCGAAGATGCCTTCGCAGGCATCATCACGATCGGACTGACACTCACGAGTATTTCTAACATATTCTTCCAAGCAACCAATGCATGGACCGTACACCTCTCAAGTGATGTGGTATCCAATAATCCATTTCTCGGCCTATGAAGATCTCCGTTAATCACGATACATTTCGCCTGGTTGGCATCGCCGCCATCGTATTTCTCCTTGTAGGCCTTGGTGGGTGGTATGTGTTTCTGTCAGGAAGAACGACCGAGGTCGCATTAACAGGTGAATCACGCGGTTTTTCGGTCGGCATCCCTTCATTTTCAGGAAGTCGCGGATCTACTCTGGAGAACTTAGTGCAAGGTCTTCCACTCAACGAGGAGGTACACGTCGCTACATCATCACATCCTCGCCCGCCTCGACTATGGCAGGTCAATCAAACACCCGTTGCAGGAGCGGGATTTGTGATACAAGGAAGCACTACACTAATTCGCTTCGTCGAACGATCGAACGGTCACGTTTTTGATGCAAATGTCGAAACAGGCGAGGTGGCCCGCCGCACAAACACATCACTCGGCACCATATATGATGCACAGATCGGCTCCATAGAAGGCCTTTTACTCCGCACACTTGATGCCAGTAGTACGGTCCACACGCTTATTGGAGCATTTGGCACCACAACGGAAAACGACCTTCAAGAGTTAAACGTAGTAGACGTTGGCCCAACTCACACCATCACATTTCGGGGTGATACACCTCTTTTACTTGTGGGAGATACGGAGAGCCGCCTTGTTGCCTCCACAACAAACTCAAAGGAACGGGCGCTCTTCACATCACCTATTCGTAAGTGGCACATTACACGCGCCGACCCTCTCATTGTCGCGGAGCCCGCAGCAAGTGGCATTCTCGGTAGCGCATTCAGCGTCGGCACAGGAGGAGTTTTAACAAACGTTGCCACAAAAAAAGGGCTTACCATTGCAGCACATCCTGAGAGTAATGTGTTTCTGGTGGGGGAAGAGGGCGAGAACCTTGCGCTCTCGGTCCTGTCAGGGACTACTACACGATCGCTGAGCATCCAAACTATTGCTGAAAAGTGCATATGGGCTCCGGGGAGAGCACTCATTGCCTACTGCGCCGTCCCCAAAGAAGCGCCGAAGTCCGGATTTCTCGACGCTTGGTACCGCGGCGCAACTCATACCAGTGACCGATGGTACACTGTCGAATCCGCAACGGGAGCAAGTGAAATACTCTATACACCCAGTGAAGATATCGAGCTTGATGTAGAATTTCCAGCAATCGATGAAAGCGCGCGCTATATGCTCTTCATAAATGCTCGTGATAAATCCCTCTGGGCATTGCGAATCTATGAATAAAATTGCCCAAGGTTCCACAACAGTCACCCCATTTCCTGGAGGAGGTTCCGTTGGCACCCAAGTGCCCACAAATCAAATTCGCCCACTGAGCCAGCTTTTTGACCAAAACTCGTCGCTCGCCGACTTCTTCCAAGCGCTTTTTTATACCGCAATCGCGGTCGGCGCGACGCTCGCTGTCTTACGGCTTGGATACGCCGGATTCTTATACATGGGCGGCGATTCCTTTGGAAAAATATCCGAAGCAAAGAGAATCATGCAAGATGTTGTGGTTGGCCTCCTCCTCTTACTCGCCGTATATGTCATCCTTAATCAGATCAACCCTGACATCCTGAATCTCGACGTCTTGCGCAGCGTCCAGTCATCGCAGCAAGCTCCGGCAACAAATACGTTTACACAGTAGCGTCGCTCGTGTAGCGAATAACGACACGGCGAGAGCGCCCCTCACCTTGAGACTCAGTCTTTATATTGGGTGCGTCCTGGAGTGTGGTGTGGACAATAAGGCGTTCGTACGCACTCATGGGGGACAGCTCAACGTCATACTGAAACGACCGCGCACGCTCGGCCATCATCAAGGCCTTCGTCTGTAAATCGCGAATTTGACGCGAACGATAGTCATTTACATCGACGAGAAAGTGCGGCTCCTCCCCGGTCTCTCCAGCCTTGGCCCGGTTATGCTCCACAATGCGCTTCACAAGATAATCGAGGGCGTGGACGGTGTCGCCGTGGGTTCCTATAAGTGCTTTCCCGTCGGGCGCATTCACCGAGAGCACCATCTGTCCAGCGATATCTATTTCGGTCACATCAGAGTAGGGAATCCCAATTGCGTCGAGAAGGGAGTGAAGAATCGACTGCGGAGATTGCATATCCTCCTTGTATCACAATTCCAGTGGCGAACCAAGTTGTGCTACACCTTGTTTTGTTTTAAACCGCGCCCCATGAGTAATTCTTGACCAATCATAAAAATGTTGCTGGTCGCCCAGTAGAGGGGGAGAGCGGCTGAAAGACTGTATGAAATGGCGGTAAACAAGACAGGGAGGACATAACGCGCTTGTAAGTCGAAGCTGCGCGCCATATCAGCAGAAAACGAGGCCTCTTCGGTATGCATTTTCGGCTGACGCGGCCCCATGGAGAGGCGTGTGTAGATATATTGGGTCACACCAGTAAGAAGCGCCAAAAGAAGGCTCCTTTCGCCCATGTCTATCAGACCAAGAAACGACATGTCTACCTTCGGCGGTGCAGGTATAAAACCGTAGAGAATTTCGCTATTAATGGCCGGCAATCCACCTTTCCAAAAGACCCAGTACAGTCCGAAAAGTATGGGAAGTTGGAGGAGAACGAGGAAAAATGTCGAAAAGGGGCGTATACCCCTCTCCTTATAGAGTGCGAACATGGCGCGCGCCTGCTCTTCCTGATTATCCTTGTATTTCGTTTTAAGCGCCTCCATCTCCGGCGCAATCGCACGCATTGCGACCTGTGTACGTATAGCCTGTCGTGAGAGGGGAATGAGGAGTACTTTAACGGCGAGCGTGAGAATGATGACGGCAATACCCACATCGTGCCCAGGCACGATGTCTATGAGATACACGAGGGCATTATACAGCGGCTCGTAGATTCCCTCGTTGAATGCCGCGCGAAACATCCGCGCATTGTAGCGCGGTTACTGACGAGTGCCAGAGGGAGTAATGTGCACTTTGTTCAGAAGCGTATTGATATCCTCGCGAAGCTGCGCCATCGACGTCCGCAAACTGCCATTTTTAGCATACGCAATCATGACCATGCCCGGGGGGAATAATGAATATACGTCTCGAAATATGGCTCTAACGCGACGCTTTACTCGATTCCGATCAACAGCATGTCGCGCAACCTTTTTGGATACCACACATGCAAAACCCGATCGCGACCTCCCCGGCACGACACCAATGGCGAGAGTAATATACGGTCCCGAAACCCGCCTCTTTATCTGTAGACGGGTAAAATCATGCCGTGAAAGCCTATAGGGGGCAGACATTAGGCGGCGAGGCGTGCGCGTCCCTTGCGCAAGCGACGCTGGATGACGCGTCGGCCGTTTTTGGTAGCAAGACGGGCGCGATACCCGTGTGTTCGAGCGCGCTTTCGTTTCTTTGGCTGGTAGTTTCGCTTCATGCGGAGACTATAGCCTAAAAAGCCACTTTTTCCAAGCCCGCCTCGATATCCCCAGTGTTATACACAGGTTGTAAACACTTCCTCACTGTGTCACAACCACTTCACGAGCAGAGACGCACGCGTATAATAGCCACACTATGCGTGCGTGCATATCGTTTGTATGTGATCTCCATAGTGCTCTCTCACTATGATAAGCAACAGAGAACTTTGGCAAAATGCGCTCGTCCAAATTGAACTTGGTACATCTGAGGCTAGTTTTCGTACATGGTTTCGAAACACAGACATCGTATCGCGGGATAGTAACGTGATTCAACTCGCAGTACCCTCTAAAATTGTGAAGGAGTGGTTGATGGAAAAGCACCATAAACTCATTCTCGGAACGCTGCGCTCTCTCGATAACACGGTGCGCACCGTCGAATACGTGGTCAACCGTTCTGTGGGTGAACCACGACGCGTTGAAAAAACGGCTCAACCACAAGCAAACACTTCGATTGACCTCGGACAGCTCTACATCGATAAGCGGGATAACCTCAACCCCCGTTATACCTTTGAGACATTTGTTGTTGGCCCCTTTAATCAGCTCGCCCACGCCGCTGCAAAAGCAGTTATTGAACGCCCGGGGCTCGCCTATAATCCCTTTTTCGTCTATGGCGCGAGTGGCCACGGTAAGACGCACCTCATTCAGGCAATAGGGAACTACTTCAAGAAAACACATACGAACAAAAAGGTATTTTATGTTTCCTCCGAACGCTTTGCGGTCGACTTCATTAATGCCGTTTCTCGCGGCCGCGCCAACGAATTCAAAGATCAGTACCGTCAATATGACGTCCTCATTATGGACGACGTCCAGTTCATGGCAGAGAAAGAGCGCACACAGGAAGAGTTATTTCACCTCTTCAACGCGATGCATGACAATAATAAGCAAATAATTTTCTCTTCAGATAAGCACCCAATGCTCCTCCCAGGCTTTGAAGACCGGGTGCGCGGACGACTCTCAGCCGGCGTCATCATGGAAATTCCAGAACCTGATGTGGAGTCACGAATCGCAATTATCAAGGCAAAAATCGATCAGCTCGGCTTTAGTCTCCCGGACGACATCATCACACACATAGCCGAAACAGTGCGCGGCAATATTCGCGAGCTTGAAGGAATCATCAACATGATTGTGTGTAAGTCCCAATTGAAGGGGAAGGCGATTACATTGCCGGATGTGCGAACGCTCATTAAACATAACGTCCGCCCCTCAAAAGGCGTTTCAGTGGAAGAGGTGGTGCGCCGTATTGCGCAGTACTACGAAGTGGCTGAGAAGAGTATCTATGAGAAAACGCGCAAAAAAGAAGTGGTGAAGCCACGTCAAATCATCATGTACATCCTCAGAGAGGAATTTAACGTCTCATATCCTTCTATAGGGGAGAAACTCGGCGGCCGCGACCACACCACCGTCATACACTCGTGCGAAAAAATAAAGGATGAGGTAAAAAAGAGCACCTCTCTTGATCAGGAGCTTGAGCATATCCGCACCTTGGTGCACGCATAACTATGGGGACAATTCATGAACAACTCATGAATACGTGTGGACAAAATGCAAGAGTTCGTGATGATTTTTATATCCCCACCACCACCCCGAAGTTATTATGTGAGTTTTCCCCAGCGATCGAGGTCAAAAAAACACTTAATTTGTTTGGTTTTATAGCCTTTTCCACCTATACACAGTGCTAATAGTAATAATAAGTATTTCATTAATAAAAATAATACACACTATGCATTTCACAGCGACACACGACTCTTTGTTGAAGGCGATACATATCGCGGAACGAATCGTTGGTAAAAAAGAGTCACTCCCTGTTCTTTCGTGTGTCGTGCTTGACGTGGGTGGTAGCGAGTGTGTGGTGAAAAGTACGAATCTGGAAGCGGGTGTTGAGGTGCGGGTACATGCTGATGTAAAGGAGAAAGGAGTTATTGCGGTTCCTGCTTCAATCTTGTCGCAAACAATTCGTTCTTCATCGGGTGACAAAATTGTCCTCCGTGTTGATCAGGGTAATCTCCGCGTGGAAGCTAAGGGGTTGAAAACCGTTATAAAAGCGCTGCCTCACGATGAGTTTCCTTCGATTTCACGCGATACAACAGAAAATACCATTCATATCCCTCGCGAAATCCTTCTCACGCTGCTTCATTCGGTTTCCTATGCGGCGTCGTCCTCTATGATTCGTCCTGAGTTAGGAAGTGTGTATATTTCAATTGAGAGCGGCGTTTTGACGGCGGTAGCAACAGACTCATTTCGACTCGCTGAAAAAACAACGACGCTCAAGGATGATGTTTCAGGTGACGTACTCATCCCATTGAAGCATGTGCAAGAAATCACGCACATTCTGGAGAAATTAGGGGATGCCGACGTAACGCTTGCGACCAGTGATGCGCAACTCTCACTCACAACGGACGCTGTTGCGTTTGTATCGCGGGTCATTGACGGAACCTTTCCGAACTACAAAGAGATTATTCCCAAAAAATTCTCGACCGAAGTGACGCTTTTGAAAGCTGATTTTGCTGAGTCGCTCCGAAAGGCGCGCATATTCTCGGGTGCAGATCAACATGTTGGTTTCCATGTATACCCGAAGAAAAAAGTATTTGATCTCACGGCACAAAGCGCCTCCATTGGCGAGATGTCGGATTCACTTGAGGCAGCGCTCTCAGGTGAGGATGTTGATGTGAATTTCCATATTGGGTACGTCGCAGACGCACTCCAATCAATCCCTGCAGATTCGATTGTTTTGGGCTTTTCTGGCGCCGGTAAACCACTTGTTATGCGTGGGGTAGGGGACGACACCTTTACCTATCTTGCGATGCCTTTAAATCGCTAATCATTGAGCGCTAAAGGTAGTGGTGTGCTCAACAGGTCCAAGAAGGCTGTCTGCAACCGCCCGGAGCGATTGGATTCCTGGTGTGCGCGGCTGCACTGCGATCACATATGGTGCCTGCGCCGATACCCCAACAAATTCACCGTTCAAATAATAGGTGACACTTCGGATCCCAAGGAGGGGATCGAATGAAACAGATGTATCGAAGGGTGTTGTAAAGGGAATTTGAGCTGCTGGCGCAGGTGACGTAATGCGGAAGTTTACATTCTGTGCGCTTGTTGTTCCAGTGCCGAGTCCGTTTGCCCATGCGCTCGCAGCGTACTCCCAATAGGGGAACTGAGCATCGCTGAAATTTGGTGAACCACTACGCGGGGAATCCTTATTCACCCAGTAGAGGATATCGTGGAGTCCGAGTGAGGGGTTCGTGTTCCATTCGCCACGGAGGACGGGTGGAAGGGTGGCTTCTTCAGGATCTGGTGCGGGAGGAGTGAATTCACCCGAACTATATTTTTCGATCGCCAAGGTCATAAATTCATTCCAGAGTGGCGCGATTACGAATGATGCGACGCGTCGCTCGAGAGGCGTATTGTCGTTGTTACCGCCCCATGCTCCGACGGAAATAGAGGGCGTGTAGCCAACAATCCACACATCGCGATAGTCGTTTGTGGTGCCCGTTTTTGCCGCAACGTCGTGTCCGGGGAAGTGGAGCGGAGAGTTTGCGCCGAACGCAGGTGTGCGCGCATTGTTATCGGAGAGTACGTCGTTCACAAGTCGAGCCACCTGGGGGTCGAGCGCGCGGATCTCGTGTTTCTCGTAGGATTCAAGCACTTCTCCTTTGCTATCCTCCACACTCAAAACACCGGTACTCGCATTTCTGATTCCCTCATTCGCAAAAACACTATACGCGCTCGTGATGTCGAAAAGGGTCACTTCGCCACCTCCGAGTACGAGGGTGAGGCCGTAGCGATCCTGGTCTTCAAGCGTGGAGATACCCATATCGCGCGCAGTCTCAATTGATTCAGGTATACCCGCAAGATAGAGCGTCTTCACGGCAGGTATGTTTTGCGATTGTGCGAGTGCGTTGCGGAGCGTTATTGGGCCCTTAAAAGAGCCGTCGTAATTCCCAGGGCTGTAGCAGGGAGGTTCTGAATTGAGTACATCAGAAACGCTGCAGGCTGTTGAGAACTGGGTGGGGACATCAAAGACCACTGTCTCCGGGGTGTAGCCCTTTTCAAACGCCGTCGCGTAGACGAATGGCTTGAATGAGGAGCCTGGTTGGCGCTTAGCAAGGGCCACATTCACTTTTCCGTCAATGTCTTCGTCAAAATAGCCGCGGGATCCGACCATGACAAGCACTTGACCTGTTTTGGGATCAACAGCGACAAGGCCTGCGTTTTCTGCATTAAAATTCTTCTCATTTTCGAGCGCGCGACGATTCACAATCTCTTCCGCCTTCAATTGGAGCTCCCAGTCAAGCGACGTGACGACACGGAGGCCACCTTGTGCAACAAGATCTGCGCCGTATTTTTCTTCGAGATATTCAAGGACATAGAAAACAAAATGTGGTGCCTTTATGCCAGAATCACTTTGTGGGCGGAAGGTAACCTGTTCAGCGCTCGCCGTCGTATATTCTTCATCGTTTATATAGCCAAGGTCACGCATGCGGGAGAGCACGAGGTTCTTTCTACCCTCAAGCTCCTCGCGGCGGTTGCCGTAGGGAGAATAGCGTGTCGGTGCCTGGGGAAGAGCAGCGATGTATGCTGCCTCGGCAATTGTGACGTCCTTTGCTGGCTTGCCGAAGAAGTATTGCGTTGCCTCCTCGACGCCGTAAATCGTTCCTCCGTACGAAGTTTCATTAAGATATATCGTCAGAATCTCGTCTTTGGTGGCGATGTGTTCAAGTTTCATCGCAAGCACAATCTCTTTCGCCTTGCGAATCAAAGTTTTGTCCTGTGTGAGAAGAGTGTTCTTCACTACCTGCTGCGTGATGGTCGAGCCACCTTGCCCTACGATGCCGGGGATGAGGCGAAGGTTCACGAGGACCGCGCGGAGGAAAGAGAGTGGGCGAAATCCTTTGTGCTGGTAGAAACTATCGTCTTCGATCGCGACCGATGCGTTGCGGATGTAAGGCGAAATAGCGTCAAGGGGTACTTCGGTGCGGCGCATGGTGCCGTGAACATCGTACAGAAGCACCTCACCCGTACGATCGTAAATTTTTGTGCTCTCACCAACAATGCGGTTCTCGATGGTGTCTACCGCGGGGACGGATGCAAAAAATGCCCATGCAACAAACACGCCACCTGCAGCAATTGCAAGGAGGATACCAAAACGCATAGTATGATGCGCGACACGGCGATGTTTGCTATGTGTACTCATATGTTAGGAGCGCGCACGTATTAAAAGTCTACCGTGTCTCTCGCATTCTGCCCAGCTCAGCTCTAAGACGCAGATGATGCTCGGACATTACCGCGAGTGGGCGAGATGGGTGAGGCCGACGGCGATCGCATCGTATTCATCGTCGTGACGAATGGGTTTCTCAATCTTGAGAAGGATGTTGAGCATCGAAGCCACTTGTTTTTTGTCGGCGCGGCCACTGCCAGTGGTTGCACTTTTTATCTGTGCTGGGGTGTATTCAAAAGAGCGAATGCCAGCGACAGTAGCTACCTGCATCAAGGCGCCACGAACTTCCGCCACCTGCATCGCGGTTTTCTGGTTTGAGTTGAAAAACAAACGCTCCATCGCAAGGGCGTCCGGCGCGTGCAGCCGAATCAAGCGCTCACACTCAGCAACCACTTGCGCCATGCGTTCGGTAAAGCCGTCTTTTGTGGAGGTTTCGATGCAATCTGAATAGAGCCACTGCTCTTTTCCATTATTCTTTTCAAGAATGGCAACACCGCAGCGTCCGTATCCGGGGTCGATGGCAATCACTTTCATGTCCCAATCGTATCACTCGGCATTCGTGTACACTTCCTGCACATCATCAAGAGCATCCATGAGCTCTAGCGCTTTCATAAGGATTTCGTCGTCTTCCGGGGAGAGTGGAATGGGGGCAGTGGGGGTGTAGCCCTCGTCGCCTTTCGTGAACGCCCAGAGGGCGGCGCCGGGAGCCGCGAGTGCAATTGCATGTTTCGCGAATATTGCCTTCAGCCCCTGAAGTGTGCGGTTGGTGTTGTCGGTGACCGCTTCGATGATGATGGCGGCACCCCCAGGGCCGTATGCTTCGTAGACGACCTGCTCCATGGCGCTTGCGTCTGCCGAGGTGCCTTTGGCGACTGCGCGCTCGATAGTGTCTTTCGGCATGTTGGCTTTCTTTGCGGTTTCAATAATTGAGCGGAGCCCGGCAGAATTCACGTCACCATTCGCTTTCTTACTCTCCACGGCAATGCGGCGCCCAAGCTTCCCCCACAAATTACTCTTCGCAGCATCCGCCGCGCCCTTCTGCCTCTTTATCTGCGCCCATTTATTATGTCCAGCCATGACGACGTTGTATCGCAGAACGCACCTCAAATCAATTTTGGTTGATCCATTTTTGGCATTTCTGCCCCCAGGTGCGCATATCCTTTCTCTGTGGCCACACGCCCGCGTGGAGTTCGCTCCAGAAGACCAAGTTGCATAAGGTAGGGCTCGTGGACCTCTTCGATCGTCGCTTCTTCTTCTGAGAGCGCGGCGGAGATGGTTTTGAGGCCGACGGGACCGCCTTTGAATTTGTCGATGAGGATTCCCAGAATGTCTCGGTCTATTTGATTCAGGCCGAGTTCGTCCACTTCTAGAAGCGCGAGTGCTTTTTTCACCGTCTTTAGATCGAGCATCTCGTCGCTCACCTGTGCGAAGTCGCGACAGCGCTTCAAGAGATAGTTCGCGGTGCGGGGTGTTGCGCGGGAGCGGCGGGAGATTTCTTTCACCGAATCATCATCGACGGCGATCTCGAGAATTTTTGCTGAGCGATGGAGGATGGTGCCAATCTCCGCCTCGGTGTAGTAGGTGAGGCGGAACGTGCCGCCGGAAAAGCGTGAGCGAAGCGGTGAGGAGAGCATCGAGATGCGTGTGGTTGCTGCGATGAGGGTGAATGGCGGGAGCTCGAGTTGCACGGTGCGCGCCGAAGGACCCTTGCCGATCACGATATCGAGGACGCCGGACTCCATAGCGGGGTACAGAATCTCTTCAATCGTGCGATTGAGGCGGTGAATTTCGTCGATGAAGAGCACATCACCCGGTGAGAGGTTGGTGAGAATGGAGGCGAGATCGCCTACGCGCTCTATTGCGGGGCCCGAGGTGGAGCGAAGGGAGGAGCCGATCTCTTTCGTTATCAAATGGGCGAGCGTCGTCTTCCCGAGACCGGGCGGACCATACAAAAGAATGTGTTCCGGTTGCTGAGATCGACCCTTGGCAGCGGCGAGGAGGATGCGAAGGTTCTCCTTGATGGTGGCTTGTCCTACATATTCGTCCCAAATGCCAGGGCGGAGTGCCTGGTCGAGCGAGCGAGCGGACTTACCTATAGTTTCTTGGGTTTTTTGGGACATATTGACAACAGCACCCTGACATGCTACACTAGCTGACAGAAGTGGCGTTACCGCGCCATTTTTTGTTTGCCACGAAGGCACAACAAAACTCAATCAGGGGCGCAGATCTCCGAGCATACCAGGACTCCTTCAAGGATGAGGCGGTGCCCGCTTTATGCGGATCCACTACCTCTTTCCTCAGACTTTGTCCGACTTTCGATGTTCTATTGAAAGCATGCTCGGAGATGTGCGACTCTCACGAGAATTTCTACAGAAACGATAGCATCGAAACGCGAATACACAACATATTTTTCGTGTCGTGATGTACACGATACAAAAAACACCGACGCAAGCCCGCACACTAATGTAAAAACAAACATTAGTGTGCGGGCAAGTCGGTGTTTTTTGTGATTGTTCGGGCAAAATATGTTCTGAGGGTCTCTCGCAGGTCGACGGGCCGAGAGTGAGCGCTGGCAGAGCACTGCCAGACAGCGACCCGAAGAACATATTTTGACTGAACAAACCTTTATGAAATTGTTTCGAGCATCACTTCGTCGTGAAGATCGACGACGCGGCCAAGTTCATCGAGTGATGTGACGCCTTGTAAGACTTTCACCGCGCCGTCTTGTGCCATGCGGCGGATTTGTTGGGGTTTTGCCGCGCGCCAGATCTCGCGTTCGCTCGTTGTGGTGCGGATCACCGCTTCTACTGCTTTGTCCATGAGAATAACTTCAACAACACCAACGCGGCCTTTGTAGCCGATGCCGCCACACTTTTCGCAACCCTTGGCGACCCATGATGTATCGCGCTTTTCCGGTACACCCTCCGGGTGGGGGATGTGTGCGAGGAGGAGTTCCATCGTGTGTGCGTCTTCTGGCGAGAGCGGTGTTTCCACACGGCAGTGTTCGCAGAGTTTGCGCACGAGGCGTTGTGCCATCGAAACGGTGAGAGCGGCGCCGAGAATATCAGCGTGCATGCCCATGTCGATGAGGCGGGGGAAGGTACCCGCGGCGTCGTTCGTGTGAAGCGTCGAGAACACCAAGTGACCGGTGAGCGAGGCATTCACGGCAGTGGAGGCCACTTCTGCATCGCGGATCTCGCCAACCATGATGATGTCGGGGTCCTGGCGGAGTGTGGAGCGCAAGCCCGAAGCGAAGGTGTAGTCTTTCGAGACTTGCGTCTGCACGACGCCAGGAAGGTGATATTCGATCGGGTCTTCGATTGTCACCACTTTGATTTCAGGGTTCGAGACTTGTTTCAGGAATGCGTAGAGTGTTGTTGTTTTACCGCTACCAGTCGGGCCGGTGTTGAGAATCATGCCGTTTGGCTTCGCAATTTCCTTATTGAAAATCTCCATCAGATACGAATCGAAGCCGAGCTTCTCCATCGGGAGTGCGATTGTGGATGGATCGAGAATACGCATCACGATGGTTTCTGCATAGGCGCCCGGAAGCACCGAGGCACGGATTTCTATCTCTTTTTCGTTGACCTGAATGGAGAAGCGGCCGTCTTGTGCGGCGTTTTTCACGTTGAGCTTGAGTCCGGAGAGGAGTTTGAGGCGAGACGAGAGAAGATTGTAGGTAGGGCCGTCGAATATGGTTACTTCAATGAGGACGCCGTCGAGGCGATAGCGCATGCGCACACCGGTTTCCTCCGGCTCGAGGTGCACGTCGGATGCTCCGAGTGCGAGTGCTCCAGCCATGATGACTTCCAAGACGCGTGAGATGCGATGGGTGTCTTTACTTCCTGCTAGATTTTGAATTTCTACCTTCACATCTGCAAGCGTCTTTATTTCCGCCAGCATGCGCTGGATGGTTTCGTTGGAGAGTGTGAGGAGGCCGGCCTCTGTTTCGGTTGCAAATGAGATGTCGTGGTAGCGGTCCCATGCGTGATCAAGCGAGGCGCGAGAAACGATAAAGCGGCGCACCTCAAACCCGAGGCGCTCAACATTTTGTATGGTGCGCACCGTGTCGTCGCGCTCGGGGGAGCGAGCGGCGATCCAGATTTTTTTATTCAGCTTATGAAAAGCGGCCACTTCGGTTTCGCGCGCGTCTTTTTCAGGGATCAGGCGGAGTGCATCGGTATCAATAGACTTTTTAGTGAGATCCACATACTCGACGCCGTATTTACCCGCAAGCATTTCTGCAAGCTGCTCTTCCTCGCGTCGATGCAGCTCCTCCAAGCGCTCTTCCTGCTTATGCTCATTGAATTGGGCTCCCATGCGTATATAGTAGCGCACGTATGGGTATGCATCTCAAAAACCTCGAAGACGTGCGGACAGAGGCGGCGCGATTCGCCTCTTCGTGCGTACCAGGCGCAGGCGCGACGGTCGTCACGCTTTCGGGTGAGCTTGGTGCCGGGAAGACGACGTTTATGCAGGGAATCGCGCGAGCGCTCGGCGTGGAAGAGGCGGTGACGAGCCCGACGTTTGTCATTATGAAGATCTATGACCTCGTAGATCAGCCATTCAAGCGGCTTGTGCACATGGATGCGTATCGCCTGAAGGGTAAGGAGCATTTGCGGGTGTTGGGGTGGGATGCCCTTATTGCGGATCCGGCAAATCTTATCTGTATTGAGTGGCCAGAAAAAATCGAGGGTGCGATTCCTGAAGATGCGATACGCATCACACTTCGGTATAGTGGTGAGGGGCGAGAGATTATCTATGGCACAGAAAAAAACGACACAACGACTCCTCATACTTGATTCGCACGCGATACTGCACCGTGCGTTCCATGCGATTCCAGATTTTGCCACCTCAAAAGGTGAGCCGACAGGCGCTCTCTATGGGCTCATTACGATGCTTCTCAAGTCGATCTATGATTTCAGTCCTGATTACATTGTGGCTGCGCGGGATCTCCCGGGCGGCACGTTTCGCGACGAACTCTTTGCGGACTACAAGGGTAAGCGCGCAGAAATTGACGAAGGACTCGTCTCTCAATTATCAAAAGCTCCGGCGCTCCTCGAGGCGTTCGGTATTCCTGTCTATTCCGCCGAGGGGTTTGAAGCAGATGATGTGATTGGGACGATTGTGGAAAAATTGAAGAAGAAAGATGTGGAGATCATCATCGCGACGGGAGACGCCGACATGTTTCAGCTCGTGGAGGAGAAGAAGGTGCGCGTGTTTCACTTGCGGCAAGGTATCAATGACTTAGTGCTCTACGACGATGAGCGCGTGCGTGAGCGCTATGGCTTTGGCGCGGAGCACGTCATTGATTACAAGGGAATTCGCGGAGACACGTCGGACAACATCCCTGGCGTGCCGGGTGTTGGTGAGGGAAGTGCGACGAAACTGATTAATATATTCGGTTCACTTGAAGAGCTGTATGCAGCGATAAAGGAAGATGGCGTTGAGGATGTTGCGAAAGAGGCGGGAGTGCAGAAGCGCTACGTGCAGCTCGTTGCCGACAATAAGAAGCAGGCACTCTTCTCGCGCGAGCTTGCCACAATCAGTCGAAAAGCGCCGATACCGTTTGCGCTGCCAGACAAAGAATGGAACGTGATTGATCACATAGCCTCTATCGATGCTGTGTGCGACACGTATGAATTTCGCTCCATCAAAGAGCGCTTGCATAGCAAGGTGAAGACACTGGGCGCGGCGGATGTTGTGAATGAAGAAGTCGTGGAGGAGGAAGTGCTCGATGGGCGTGTTGTTAAAGAGGTGGCAATCATGCTGTGGTTACTGAATTCTGAGATGGGAAGCGCCACTCTGCAGGAGATACTCGATTATTCGGGAAAGAAAACGTTTGCCGAGGCGCGCGCGGTTATTGAAAAGAAATTGCGCGAGACGGGGCGCTTGCAGGAAGTTTTTGATGAAATAGAACAGCCACTCATTCGCGTTGTTGGGGAGATGAATGCGCGCGGTGTGTGTATCGACAAGAAGAATCTCCAAGGGCTTGAGAAGGAGTACCGTACGTCACTCGGTGAAATTGCGGGACGCATCTTCCAGCATGCGGGGCGTGAGTTCAATATCAATTCCCCTCGCCAGCTCGCCGTTGTCATCTATGATGAACTCAAGCTTGAGCCCGAGAAGCAGAAAAAAACGGCAACAGGTCAGCGTACGACAAAAGAGGAGGAGCTCGCAAAACTTTCTGATCAGCATCCGATCATTGAAGACATTCTCCAATTTCGTGAGTTGCAGAAGTTGCTTTCGACCTACATCGAGAAGATGTTGGAATTGATTGCGCCCGACGGACGATTGCGTGCCGAATTTTTACAAAACAGCACGGTGACCGGGCGCATGGGATGCAAGGATCCGAATCTTCAGAACATTCCCATACGCACGGAATACGGTCGTCGTATTAGAAGCGCGTTTATTGCTCCTGAAGGAAAGACACTGATCGCGCTTGATTATTCGCAGATCGAACTCCGTATAGCGGCGGGGCTTTCGGGGGATACAAAACTCATTACGGTGTTTCAAGAAAAACACGACATTCATACCGCGGTTGCCGCGAATGTGTTTAACGTTGTGCCGGCAGATGTCGATAAAGAGATGCGCCATCGAGCAAAGATCATCAACTTTGGCATTCTCTATGGCATGGGGGCGAATGCGCTCCGGCAGAATCTGGGTGGAAGTGTGACGCGCGATGAGGCGGCGCTTTATCTTGAAAACTATTTTGCGCAGTACCCCGGGCTCTCGGCGTGGGTCGAGAGTATTAAGAACTCTGCAAAAGAGAAGGGATATGTCGAAACATTCTTCGGGCGTCGTCGGTATCTCCCTGGTTTTAAGTCAGCAATCCCGATGCTCCGCGCGCAGGCTGAGCGCTTTGCGGTGAATGCGCCCATCCAGGGGACTCAGGCGGACATCATTAAGCTTGCGATGGTGCGTGCTGACAAGCTCATTGAAAAGAAAGGCTGGCGAGATCGCGTGGGGCTTCTCCTCCAGGTGCATGACGAACTCGTGTATGAAGTTGACGATGAGTTGGTCGAAGAAGTCGGCACCGCCATTAAGGATGTGATGGAGTCGGCTCTCCCGAAGGGCTCTCTCGGTGGTGTTCCTATTATTGCGGAGATGGCGCGGGGCACGAACTGGGGCGATATGCAGAAATAGTATGTTATCTGTATTCATCGGAACCGACAGAGAAAAAGCGCGTGCGGCGCTTGAGAAGCGCGTGGAGAAAGAGGCGAAAGGTGCACGGGTGGTGCGGATTACTGATGCGCATGCACTAGCCGACTTTGAGACTGTGTTGCAAGGCGGCGGCATGTTTGCCGAGAAGCGCGTGCTCGTGTTTGAGAACGTGTGTGAGAACGATGAGATGGAGCCAGTACTTCTTGCAGCATTACCGAGGCTTGCTGAGAGTGATGACAAAGTGTTTGTGTATGAAATGAAGCCGCTCGCGGATTTGAAGAAGCAGCTTCAGAAGTACGCGGAGGATTTTGAGACGCACGATGTGCCGAAACGTGGGCGTGAAAATGATATTTTTGCGCTCGCGAACGCACTGCGCGCGCGCAATAAAAAGCAGCTCTGGGTGGGTTATATGCGTGAGGTCGCAAAAGGTTCCGCACCGGAAGCCACGCATGGCTTTCTCTTTTGGGCGGCTAAAGACATGTACCTCAAATCAGGCGGAAGAGATGTTGGTGCCGCGAAGCTTATCGCCGAGCTTACGGAATTGCCGCACGTGGCGAGAAGGAAGGGGGAGGATTTGGATTATGCACTTGAGCGGTTTGTGCTCTCCATAAAATGATTCATTATGAGGGTATGTCACAGACCGTGCGGAAATGTTTTCTTTTTTTAGTTGGAGTGTCGATGCTTATTGGACTAGGTCTTTTTGTGCCACAACCTGCGCATGCGCTCGGGGGTGCCGCGAACGCGATCTGTTTTGAGCCTGGGATGTGTCAGTATGGGACGAGGTGTGGGAAGAATGGCCCCCCTGGTGTCTTGAATAAGCCCTGCTTTGACACGGTTAACGGTATTCGGATTGATGGTCTTTGTGTTGCGCCACAAAAATGTGAAGGAAAATCAGGTGGGGGTGCCGGCGGCGTGGGCGATCAAATGATCAACTCTATGCTCGGACAGGCAATGCAGCAGATAATGCAGGCGCTTCAGGGCGGTGGAGGAGGCGGAGGCGGAGGTGGTGGTTCGGGCGCGACGCCTGAATCCGGCCTTGCGGGGTGCACAAACTACTATCAAGTCACCACTCCTTCAACGGATCCGTGTGCCATTTATTCTCCCTCGGCTGTGCTTGATGCGGGCGCTTCTGGTTCCTCCGGCATTGCCGACAACCTTCTCGGTGCACTTGGTTCATCAAATCCATCTAATGTGAGTGGTGGTCTTCTCGATACTATTAAAAACGTAACGGGAACTGGCTCCAATACCGAGACACAGTCACAAGCACCGACGCCGGGGAATCAGGGACTTTCTGGCGACTTACGCGTCGGGAATGCCGGCGCCACCATCTTTGCGAATCTTCGCGAGGGCTTAAGTGAAGTTGCTGGATTCTTCGGTGGTTCCACCGGGGGTGCTTCACAAGCACTTTCGGCAGCAGGGCGTCTTTGTGCGACACGACCGTGGGAGAGTGGTATTGCGGGGAGAAGCATCGCCCCGTCGTTTTTTGACGGCATTTGTCGGCTCAGCGGCTATCAAGTGGGTGTCATTACACCAACACAGACAGGGCGGTCGAGTGGCAGTAATTCTCCGACACAAAATAGCAACGTACCACGTGTGAATCTGGCAGGCACTGTCGGCGATGTTCCTCCCGAAGCAGATATATGGGCGGAGCCCGCATCGGTGCGGCTCGGTACGCGCACCTACATCTTCTGGCGTGCGCAGGGAGTGATCTCGTGTGCATCGACGGGGCCGAACTTCTCGCAAAATTCGCTCTCAGGAGGTGCCTCAACTGTGCCCATTTCCGGGCCAACGACGTTCTCCATCGAGTGCCTCACGAGCGCAAGCACGACCATCCGCGACAGCGTGACCGTGCAGATTGCGATCTAAATAGCTTCGAGCGGCCGGGCTGTCGGCTTTCGAAAATTCACGTTTGTAGAACGGCGTGGTATAAGTTTTCTACCCGCCCATAGCTCAGTTTGGTAGAGCAATCGCCTTTTAAGCGAGTGGTCGTTGGTTCAAATCCAACTGGGCGGACTGTATTACAGCGGCAGATCGAAGGCAAAGGGTCCTGCGCCAGTTATGAGAAGTGTGAAGCTCATGACGAGTGCGAGCCAAAGTGTGCTTTTCGGGAGCGCGCGCTCGTTTCGCATGAGCGATTCGGTTATTGCAAGAAGCGCGATGAGTGCCATTGGTTGCGTGAGTGCTCCTACGAAGAGAAGGAGTGCGGCGAGGCCGGTGACGACCCCTGAGGCGCGTGTCCATGTGTTTTCTCCACGGATGCCGTGGAGGGCGAGTGTTCCGAGGATAGCAGCAACGGCGACGCGTATCATGAGTGCGGAGAACGGCGCGAGGTAGAGGAGTTCGGGGAAGTAGGAAAGCATGGCATTGAGTGTATCGTCTTGCTCACGAGGCGACAAGCAGATAGGGTGCATGCATGGAGCGCTATCTCATACTGCATAATCTGCGAAGCGCACATAATGTGGGGGCAATTTTTCGTACCGCAGATGCAGCCGCAGTTTCGCACGTCTACCTCACTGGCTACACGCCAGCGCCACTCGACCGCTTTAAGCGACCACAAGGAGAGATCGCGAAGACCGCGCTCGGCGCAGAAAAAGCAATTCCATGGACGAGCGCTCGTTCACTTGCTCGTGTGATGAAAACCCTGCGCGCGAAAGGAGTGCACATCGTCGGGGTTGAGCAAGACGAACGAGCGCGAGACTACCGGCTCTTCAAGCCGGAAAAGGGAGTGGCATTTCTCTTTGGAAATGAAGTGAACGGGCTCGCGCCTGCGACGCGTGCGGCGTGTGACGATCTTATCGAAATCCCGATGCTTGGTATGAAGGAGTCACTGAACGTTGCGACAACGGCGGGTATCATCCTTTTTTCAACGCTCCCATTCGATCAGTAGGTGAACACGTCGACTGTGCGTCCTTCGGCGTCGAGGAGTCGAATGACGTCATGTGATGTGCGCCACAACTCGCCGCTTGAGCCGAGGAAAAGTCTCCACACGTTTTCTTGAAAATCTGCTCGATAGCTCTGCGAACGAACACAGCCATTGTACGAAAGCGTATCGCCTAATTGTGTTCGGCAGGCTTGTGTGAGTGTGTGGGGGAGTTCTTGTGGGAAACGACATGATTGCATTCCTTGGAGTACATCGAAACATTCTGAACCAAGACGTGTCAGATTTTGCTCGGTGAGCGGTATGAGCGACGATGGGGAGGGACAGTTCTCTGAAAGTGGTGGCGTGAATGGTTGGAATTGTTGGAGATACCCCGTGCAGGAATTTTCTCGAAATGAAACACCGACTGGTGAAGCGCCGCTCGTGACGATCGCGATGCCGCCCGGCGCGAGTGTGACGGCGCCGAGTGTATTCGGAAGCCCTTGAGCGAAAACGGATGTGGCGCTTGGGATGGTGACCTTCATGCCCGTGAGCGCGCTTTCCAGTGTCCAGCCACGGATATCAATTGCTGCGCTATTTTGGTAATCGGCTTGGAGTTGTATGTATTCTTCTGATGCGTTCGTTGCGTGGATACCTGCGTCGCGTGCGATGAAAACAGCGCGCGCAAAGGGTGAGGGCGTACCGAAATCACGCATTGCCGCGGCTTCGCGGTTGAGTCGTTCGTATTCGTTGGTGAGTGCGATGAGCTGTGCTTCGGCGCTTCCTGAGTCTTGTGCATATGGATCAGCGATGTTGAGTGCATCGGTTATATCAATCGTCGGGAAGAGCTGTGCCGGCTGCCAGGGGAGGCGAAATTCTCCGCCTTCTCTTGTTGCTGTCGGCGAGAGAAAGTTAATTGCAGAGACGCCTTTAAATACTTCGCGTGGACCACCGCCGATAACCCAAAGCGCTACCGCAGCAAGCACGATTGCGATTAAGAGCCAGAGAACAACCCGACGGAACATGCGCATAGTATACCCGCACACCAAACGAGTTACGTTTGGTGTGCGGGTATATCTTAACCGCGCATTTTGCGGAGTTCTTCACGTACCACCTGCGCGTCGCTCCAGGGAACGGCGCTTCCGCGTGCACCTTGAATGGTGGGGTCAGTACCTTTGCCGGTCACAATGACGCAATCGCCGGAGCGTGCGAGTGAAAGTGCGCGCGCGATCGCGGAGCGACGATCCATAATTATTTCTGGTGTGTGTTTTTCGATACCGCGGCCGAGCATGTCGACGATACCGCGCGGATCTTCATCGTAGGGATCTTCGTTGGTGAGAATTATGGTGTCGCAATATGTATCGGCCACTCCGCCCATGACGGGGCGCTTCCAGAGATCGCGCCCACCACCTGTTGAGCCGAGCACACATACTTTGCGACGATTTGGGTAGGCTTCATAGATTGCGCGGAGTGAGTCTGGTGTGTGCGCGTAGTCGACGATCGCCGTAAATGGTTGCCCCTCGTCGACCTCTTCGGCGCGCCCGGGGATGCGGCGGACTTCCGCTATGCCGCGAGCGATAGCATCTTCGCGAATACCGAACGCACGTGCGAATGTTGCAGCAGCGAGTGCGTTCAGGAGTGAAAATTCCCCTGGGAGCGGCACGGTGACACGTGTTTCTCCGAGCGTAAAAAAGCCGTCGCGCTCGCGTGCTTCAAATGGAGTCGCGCCAGTGAGGGAGAATGGTATGGGGGACTCAACAGGCAGCGATAGATAGCGGCCACTCTCCGAGTCGTCCGCGTTCGCGATCATGTAGCGAGGGCGCTTGCGTGATCGTGCGAGTTGTCGGCCTAGTTCGAATTTCGCATCAGCATACGCCTGCAGCGAGCCATGTGATTCTATGTGTTCAGGAGCGAGGTTGATGAAGAGGAGGGCGTTCAGTGAAATAAACCGATGCCGATATTGTCGCGCGCCTTCAGAGGTGAGTTCGATGAATACGATGCCGCATCCGGCGCGAGCCGCCTTCGCGATAAAATTTTGCACGAAGAAGCGCCCAGGGATTGTCATGCGCCTTGTGTTTGGTTCGCTGTTTGCACCTATCTTAAAACGAATACTACTTGAACTAGCCGTTTTCCAGCCGGCCGCTTCAAAAATCGCGCTGAGATATTCAATGGTGGATGATTTTCCTTTGGTCCCAGTCACGCCGACTACCACCACGTCGCGCGAGGGGAAGCCGCAGAGAAGTGCTGCGAGAAACGCCAACACAAAGTGATATGCGGACAGTAGTGGAGAGGGGAGTGCGGACCTAACTTTCTTCTTTATCATATCAGCGGCCGAGGAGTTTGAGTGCTTCGCGCAGGCGCTCAGAGCTTCCAGTAATAGCCGAAGGAACTTTGCGTAGGATGTCACGCGCCTCTGCGTGGGAGTAGCCGAGTGCTTTCATGGCTTCGAGCGCTTCTTCGTCACCGCGCATCGCGCCGTGTGCTGTTTCAGAGCCTGTGCCGACTTTGTCGCGCAACTCGAGCACGATCTTCTCTGCCGTTTTGCGCCCGATGCCGGAAACTTTGGTGAGATATTCCGCTTCGCCCTTCGCAATCGCAGTGCGAAGCGTTTCGGTGGAGGCGATATCGAGAATGGCGAGCGCGGAGCGCGGGCCCACGCCGGAAACAGTGAGAAGAAGTTCGAAGAAACGAAGTTCCTCTTCCTCGGCGAATCCATACAGGCTGAAGGTGTCTTCGCGCACGTGAGTATGTACCCATCCTGACCATGGATCATCGAGGTTGAGTGATGTAAGGAGCTGCTTCGTGCATGAGAGCTCATAGCCCACGCCGCCCACGAGGAGAATCAGGCGGCCAGAGCGCGTACCCTTCACGGTGCCTTCCAGGTAGCCGATCATGGAGAGAAGTATACCGTATACAGTATTCCGTGTGGCGCAGAGAGGGGCGGAAACCCTTGTTTTTCTGGCTATATGGTGTAATATCGCGCCATGGCAAAAACAAAGTCCGCGAAGAAAGCATATCGCGTCGAGCTCCGACGCCGCGTTTTTAATGTACGTCGTGCGAAAGCGATGCGTGATTCAGTAAAGGCGGTCGCGAAATCAGCCGATGCGAAGGATCTTCCTGCGGCACAGAAGGCGATCGATAAGGCGGTCAAGCGCGGACTCATCAAAAAGAATACGGCGGCACGTATGAAGTCGCGCCTCGCAAAGAAAGTGGCGACAAAGTAATCCGTACTTTACGCAGGAGGTACCCTCCTGTATCGTGTGTGGAACCTCTCGTAGTTTAATGGATAGAACGCGAGCTTGCGGTGTTCGTAATCCAGGTTCGATTCCTGGCGAGAGGACTAAGAAGTGATACGCTTACATGGTGCGCGTCCAAGCGCCAGAATCTCCCGCAACATCGCGGTGTCTCCATAGGTGACAAAACAGATACCTTGGAAATTTCTCCTAAACTTCTTACTCGTACTTCGTTTCTTCACGAAGAATTTTCCGAATTGGGTTCCAGGCACGTGAAGCAATTCGGACCAATAGCGAACAGATTCTTTCTTAAGATGATAGTAGTGCAAACGGAGGCGCACTTATATGCGTTTTTCATCAAGATTAAAACAGTTTCGGAGCATTGAATGTATAACAACACTAATTGTGGATCAGTATTGGCAAACGTAAGCGCACCACCCCCCCCCTTTCTTTCCTTCCGCCCAATACAGCATGGCCAGGAGTGATTTTTGAATCTCTTTGTCTTGTGTGGGTACTTTTTCTGCTGTAAGCACAGCTCTTGCTTCGTATGTTGCATACCGCTCCTGTTTATTCTTGGTGATTTTTGCCACCGCAAGTTTGCGAACACGTTTCATATGTTCCAACTGCGCACTTTTGTCGAATACTCCGGCGTATTTCTTACCTAACCAAACGGAGAGAGTACTCTTTGGAATAGGGTATATTTTTCGGATTTCAGAGTAAGTTTTTCCTTCTTTTCGGAGTTGCTCCACTTCTGCTTTCACCGTACTTTCATAACGAATACTACCCATTTCTATAGTAAACAATATACCTCCAGAGGAAATATTCTTTGTTCAATTATGTGGATAAAATGCTCTTTCCCCACACTCTCGTTGCGAGAGTGGGCACGAGGACTCATGATAGGAGCATGTTGTTTTCCGCTTCACCGCGCGGGGGTTCTGTTTTGGGAGTTGTAGTGTCGCTCATGATCTTAGGCGCAGTGGCGATTGGTATTGATGACATTCACGTCGCCCGATTGGAGAGTAGTTCTCAGACTGCTGCGATTTTTTCTACTTATAGCTGCACAACTTCGAATGTCAATACGAATTCGGATTGTGAATCCATTAACGGTAAGCCCGCCTTCAAGGGTGTATCTCTTAACTCTGACGAATATAAAGAGATTACTTGTAACATAGGAAGTGATTTTATTATTCGGATCAACACAGACGGGAGTGACGGCAAAATATACTATGCTGATGCGAACGGGGAACCCGCGGCGCATGCACAATCCCAATGTGAGGCTGAATCCTCAGAGTTGTGGCGGGGAAAACCACCACGTCAGTGCGTTTCCGATCCTGCGCAACAGAATTCAAATCGGTGGAAGTGTTATGTGAAAGTCTGTTTTAGGTCAAATCAAAGCGCTGCTGGGAAGGATGGCGTAGGGTGCGGGCCATACAGGACTGATGAACCAACGGAGGTGGGGGTACGTATAGCCAGTGGTGCCGGAGAGGTTGTGACAAAGGCTTCGCGGCCAACAAAGCCTGAAGATCTACCAAGGTTGATAAATAACAGCAACAACCCTCTCGAGCAGGCACAGTTGAAGGCGCAGCAATTAGCGACTGGAAATATAAGTAGCGAAACGTCGACTGGTATCGCGCAGGCATTCACCGAGCAAGACATTACACAGCAGCACGAAGCGTTTGCGCAGGCACAGACCACACTCAGTGTAGAGAAGTTGGCGTTGGAGCAATGTCAATCATCAGCACAGGGAACTATAGATCCCAGTATGTTTTGCGCGGAGCAACTCACGAGCGTTTCTCGGGCAGAGGAGCGTCTGAGTAAGGAGCAGATTCGGTTGGGTGAAATGCAAGGATATGCCCAAAGTTTGGGTGTTCATACATCATCGTTTGTGCCAACCACTCTGCCAGCAGCACAAACGCCGCCGTCTAGCAATCCAAGCATCGATGAATTTGGGTGTGACCGTCGTCTCGATCCAGTATCGTATCGGATTTGTCGGAATTCCGGCCAGTCTATTAATGTTGGACCATCAGGGGGATATTCATCGTTTGGTCCCGGACGGCAGGGTGTAACAGTGGGGACGGGATACGCAGCGTATCCCGGCTACAGTGTTGCGCAACAGGATAATTACTGTATCCCGACCTATAACCCCCAAATTGTCGAGCAACGTCCAGCGGTACCAGGATGTTTAAATTATCGTTCCGGGTTTACTGCGCAACAACAATGTGCAACGACCGGTGCGAGTGGGTGGATTAACATTGGTCTTTCAGTACTTTCAACTCTTACGGGCGGACGCGGACTGAATCAGCAGAATTGTATTCGCAGCACCAATACGGCGACCAATGCGGGCGTTGATGCAAATGGTGTACCCCTTCCTTCGTGCTCAATCAACCCGTCGCAGACACAGGTGCAGGTGGGGGGAACGCCAGTGACGCTCTCATGGCAGTCGCAGAATGCGTTTGCGGCGACGCTTTCGAGTAGTGGGGGTGTCGGCGTGAACGGCAGTGTCACCGTGCAGCCGCAGCAAACAACCACGTATACACTCTCATTGCAGGGATATCGCAATACGCAGACGGGACAGGTGCTCTCGGGGCAGTGTTCAACACAGGTTGTGGTGGGTAGTGCAGGGACCACAACTAATGGTGGTCCTACGGCACAAATAGCATGCTCTCCGCAGTCAGCCGATGTTGGCATGTCAGTAGCTGTCTCATATGCATGTCTGAACTCAAACACTAGTTCCGGCTCGGGATTCTCAACCAATAATCAATTGAGCGGTTCAGCGACACCGATTGTTGAAAACCCGTCGATCGGATCAGATAGCATCACGTATGGATTAACCTGCTCGAAAGAGGGCGTTACGGACACTGCCCAATGTACGGTGCGGGTGAATAAAACAGCACTTGTGCTTGTTGCATACCCCAATCGAATTAGACATAACGAGGAGGTGAATATCGGCTGGGTCACAGCGGGAATGCAAGCGTGCACCATTTCATCACCTGAACTTGCTGGATTTACTAGCGATAATGCTGGTGGGACCAGTGTATCGGGCACTGTCCGAACGCCTCCGCTGACCACAGATGCGCGATTTGTCCTCACATGTACGTCTCGGTCGGGAGCAACGAGAGTTGCTGAGACATCGGTCGATGTGGACTAGAAACCGACCGCTTCCAAAATCTTGTGCGCAAGCGGCTCTTGCATGGGGACCTCTTCTGCTCGTTCGCTCAGAAAGGTTCGTATCGCTTCGGGATCCATGTTTCCAAGTGGAATGACGAGATTCGGTGCCATGAGGGCTATTGTGTCAACAAGAAGTGTTGGTTCACCAACTTCCGTTTCAACCCAGAACGAGATGATGTTTTCGTATGGGTGGAGGGTCGGGCCGGTGTGTATTCCTTTTTCAGATACCTCGAAATCATGTAGTTCCGGCGGGTGATGTGCGATAAGTGCGATCGTTCCTGCGGCGATAAGGATGACGAGCGCGAAGAGTACGTTTGAGAAAAGGACGCTGGTGAGTGCCGCGGAAACCGCAATGATGCCGAGTGCCCAAAACCAATCAGAACCACGCTCGATGTGTTCGTGCTCATATGCACTCCACCGCAAAGAACCCGAATGCTCTTCGGACATGAGTGCATTCTACTATGAGTTACATGCACAAATTGGTGCGGTGTGGTACAACAGTCGCACGGAGGGGTGGCAGAGTGGTCTATCGCGCTTGTCTTGAAAACAAGAGTCTCGAAAGGGACCGTGAGTTCGAATCTCACCCCCTCCGCATTTTGATTAGTTCAGGGTTAAAAGAAACATTTTGTCCCTTGTATAAAGGATTTTTAGAGGTTCTAACCTGCACTAATTCACGTTCTGCCTCTGGCAGATTTTCGAAGATGAATTGGAACGGTTTACGTAGTTCTACATTGATATTTTGGTCTTTTAGTATGAGGTTCGAACCAAGACAAGCAAAGATAGCTCGTTTTGTTTCTATATCTCCATTCGTAAACCAAGTACTAGCGTAACGTGCAAAATTGTACGTTCTTTCGCTGAGTTCCACCCACTGTTCCATATCCTTGCTGTGAGCCTCTATATCGCCCTCTAGGAGGTGTTTTTCGTGCAATAGAGCATTCTTCAAGGTCTTATAATCACTGTCGCTGATAAGCGATCCATCGAGGTTGTCAGGCGATGTGTACTTGATAAGCATTGCGTCGATCTGCTTTGTGATAGTAAGAACACGCTTCTGCTTCTCAGCAAAAGACTGCTCATAACTTCGAGCTTCATTTTGGCGGATTTCGTGCAAATACTTAATTGCCCAATCTCGGAATCGATCAGAAATAGTAAGACCGTGAATTACAGTATCAATCTGTCTACTCAGCTCAGCTAACTCAATCGTTCTTTCAGGGCACTTCTGGTCTATTCGCTTTGTACAACGATAGTAAACGTAATAATGCACGTTTCCATTTTTCTGTCGTTTGGTCTTTTCTTCTGCGGTTATAGAAGCACCGCAATGACCGCACTTCATCAGCCCAGTAAAAGCAAAACGTCTTGTAAGAGGACGAGGACGTGATCGATTATCACCTAAGAGATTCTGCACTCTCTCAAACTCTTCTTCCGTAACCATAGGTTTATGCAGACCCTTGTACCAATTCCCACTACCTTTTGGATACTCAAAATATCCGCAGTAAAAGCGGTTGTTGAACATCTTATAGATTGACGCTCGACAAAGAGCAGTCCCTGCAAACTTCTTTGTTGTACGGGTCTTAAAGTTCCATTCTTTATTGGCAATTTCTATAATCTGTGGAGGTGTATATCGTCCTGTAAGCATCATCTGCCACATCTGATTGACCATATCGAATCTTTCAGGATCGGCGACAATGATATTTTCACCTTTCTCTCGAATAACTGTATTAAGATAGCCAAGCGGAGCACGAGACGGATACCAACCCATTTTCAATTTGGTTTCTAGTCCACGCTTTACGTTTTTACTCAAATCACGAGTGAACTGATCTGCAATTCCAAAGTCGATATACGATAACAATGCGTTATCTTCTGAAAGGTAAATACGATCGCTTGTGATGATTCGTTTAATTTCTCCACGTTTAAGCAAACCAAGAATAATTCCAGCTTCCTCAGGATTTCTTGCAAGACGATCAAGCTTCCAACAGATTATTGCATTGATAGCACCATTTCTGATTTGCTTAATCATCGCATCAAACTCCTTTCGTTGATATGGAGTTTCGGCAGATTTTTCTTCGTGAAAAGTCTTCTTGATTTTGAGATTTAACCTTTCAACCGTTTCATTCGCCCACTCTCTTTGAGAGCCGATACTAAGAATCTGCTTCTCCTTATCTTCGGTACTCTTTCGAGAGTAGTTGCATAGTATTTCATTTTCATTGTTAATTTTTTTCATAAAATTGGAGTGATCTTGATAATTTAATTATAACTTATTTTGTAATGGAGTTCCATTTTTACCCTTACGCTACGCCGTTTTTTCGACTTTTCCATTTTTTAATTTCCGAGCTTTTGCCAATGCGATACCTCTTTTTGTTGCCTTGCTTCTTTGCTCATATTCAAAGCGTGCAAGACCAAAAGAAATCATATTAACCATAAAATCACGGTAATCTATAAGCAATTCATTTGTTGTTTTCATTTTCATTTTTTACCCAGTCCTTTTTGATCGGACGATAGGATTGATTAACTGCTAGTAATACTGCGACGGCTTCATCGAGAGCGATTTCATCTGGCAGAACTTCTCCAAACTCATCGTTCCAAATTGCTTTGAACTCCTTTAACGCTTGGTCGCTAATCATTTGCGTGTAGGAGTTGCTTCACTTCTTTAATCGCTGAAATGAAGCTCTTGGGTTCGACCTTTGCTCTGCCATACAAAAAATCCTCCACAAGTTCCGCTTTGCCATCAGAGTTAGTGAAAGCAAAGTAAACCTGTCGAGGATTAGTCCTGTTTATATGAGACAGCTGAAAGCCATTAGCAATGAGAAAAGCCGTGATATAGAAATCTTTGGTTGTGAAGCTTTTCGCATTTACATCTTTCATTCTTCGAGCATACGCAAAAAGACCTGCCAACTATATGACAGGAGTTGATACCACAATCTGTAAGGTTAGAGCTTTCTTAAAGTACCGAGAGCGTCTTTGTATCTCTTACGATAAACAGCTACATCTGCATAGCCAAACCCTCGCTCTTTATCAAGAATGTGAATTATTTTCTCAATTTCTAATGCAATCTTATGGTCATTTAATCCTTCTTGAGATAACAACCACACCCTCCGAGCCAGATCACCAATTTTTGAAACCTTTAGCGGTAGTTTTTCTTTTTTAAGCTGAGTGAGTTTTTTCAGGGCTTTCTCAATATCTCGCTTAGTTGTCCATTCAAATATCTCTACGTATAAACTATTCGGATTGATAAGAAACTTATTGATGTCCCTGTCTGCATCGGTATGAGTAATGGAAAAAATTGGATAGTGGCTTATAGAGCTATATTTAGCTCTCATAGGAGCAATAATTGTGTCATATACAAATTGCCATACACTCGCTCGATATACTTTTGGAATCTCAAAATCAGCCAGTAAAGTGTCTGTCTCCTGTACGAGATTATGATACCTACTCTTCGATTTGTGCTCCCATACGAGAGCTTCGGCAGAATCAGAAAAACCTGCTTCTGGCAATTTATATTTCTTGCGAAGTTGCTTAATCCTAGTTTGAAAATGAGGGTGGTCAGAAAGAAGTACAAAAAATCTCTCACGACTCTCTATAAACTTTTTATCTGGTGTACCACTGGTACACCGAGACGATACAATTCCTATATTTTCTTCTAGTTTCTGCTTGAGTATTTGATTTTTATTTTTTCCGTTAGCTCTTTCAGTCATAGATTTATTTTTTCACTAGTTCAGAAAAGAACTTCCACAACACGTACATTGCATAAGTATCGAGTTTACAGTATTCAAGCATTTGTCGTTCCTTTTCTTTCATTTCATCACCGACCAATTCTCCGACAGTGATTTTTCTATACGCTTCAATAGCATCAGTACCGCTTTGAACACCTAAAACCTTATATGAAAGATGTGGAGCGAGAACGGGTAAAACTTTCTTAATAGACGCTCTGCCCTCGAAGCCCGGATGTATGTAATGCTGACCGTCAACAATATCCATCAAATCATAAGTACGACTAACAACATCAAGAAAGAAATCTTTATAATCAGGCAGTAGGTTTGCAAGTTCCTTGTTTCGAGAGTTTTCAAAAGTTTTATACCAAGAGATTACTGTTCCTGAGTTACCAATATGTTTTCGCAGACTTTCTGCAATACGCTCTGACGGCTCTCCGTCCAGTATTAGAGACTCGTAATGCTTTGGTTCTGAATCCTTATTTTCAAGTACGTGTAAGGAGTATTGAAATACTATTTGTTGATACGGACGATACCCGCTATATGGAGGTATTGCGGTGGGATATGTTTCGTAATCAAGAAAGTAAAGAGGAAAAATTAGTGAATCAAGTTCGGCTTTTAATGACTCAAAATCAACCATTGGCTCTTGAGACTTGTGGACTAGCACTTGGTTCAGCTTTCTAGGTTTACTTTGCTTTGCTGTACCTCTCGCTTCTTTGGGTTTCAAGCGATCATCAACAGGTACGTCAGCAACCTCTAAGATGCCCTCTGCGAGCAATTCACTCAGGTATTTCTTACTATTACCAATTCTATTGAGATCGTGAACGCTATATGCGGGCACGTGAGGGTTTATATAACCAAATGCTGAACAGTGCGAATTACGTCCTTTGTAGTAGCAAGGACAGGGTGCAGACGGTACTTCTGTGCTTAATAAGTAAGTATGGGCATAGGACATCTCAGAAATCGCAATCGTTTTAAGAATATCTATAACCTCAGTTTTATCTTCGATAATGAAAAGTTGATTTGGAGTAAAATCAAGATCGCCACTTCTTACATACGCACGATTAAGTCTTACTAGAAACTTTTGATTTATTGAAACTCCACATTCTTCTGCGACATTTACCTGAAAAGCGAGATCGTATTCATATTGAAGCTCTTTCTTTTTGTTGACTCGTTTCGGTTTACCGTCGTCTTCCTCCTCGTCCTCATCTTCGGTTGTGGACATTTTAATTTCGTAAATATCATACTTTCCAACTGAATCATTCCACTTCAAAACGTCCAGTGCGGCGAGATATTTATCTGTTGCAAAAACAGGTTGAAAAATGACAGGTGTTCGCTCTGCTATTAGTTTCTTAGTAAGCTCTTGTGCACCCGCACTTCGTCGCTCAACGAGAAATCCATTGGGGAACATTCCACGTGCCAACTCTTCCACATCATTACCCATTTCTGCTAAAGACTTCTCAAACTCAGACGGTTCAAATCTTGCGTATTCTTCAAGTCGATTTCTCTTAACCCAAACATTATTTGGACATTCTCGATAAAGTATAAAGTCTGTTTTTGTTAAAAGGTTTGTTGCCATACGTTTGTTAGCCGAGAACATCAACGATCTTATCTATCGTCAAAATCCCTGTCTCAAGAAATAGGTCTTCGAGTTGTGTGTGGTCGATGTCGGCGTTTGATAATTTTTTCCCAACTACATAAAGTAAATCCTTAGCTCGAACCAAAACAACAGGAACACGAGTGACTCTGTAAATATCCTTTAGTGAGCTATCAAGTGATGTTCTATCGTTAAACTCTGACGAGACGATAAGAAAAGATACTTTGTCGACTCTTTGTCTTTGGAGTTCTCTTTGTTTATTTTTAATATATTCAACAATCTCTCTATCCTGTGTACCGATCGTATACTCTTTTTCACGAGCTTTTGCATCGTACACGACGGCGTAATAACCCGAATGCCCATCAGAAGAAATTGCGACACCATCTGGCTCTCTACCTCTTCCTTGACCTAATTCAGTCGCATTAAAACCTAGAATTGTAAAAACATAACGGAGTTTTGTTTCAAACGCCTTTTCAGGTTTAATGTTTCTTTTTATTGACCATTCAGTTTCTTGATTCAATGCAAGTTTTTCAAGATCGGCAACAATAGAAGGAATCCAACTTTCATCGTCCACTTTAATTGCCTGAGTCGATTTACTTTGATTAGGAGTTGTCTTTATGTTTTCTTCTATAACATCTGTATGTTTTTTGGTGAACTGCTTCCAAAGAACGTGCTCTACAAACCATACAGGATGACGATCATTTACATTTGCTTTTTCAATATAAAAAGTACGGATTGCAGAATATATTTCTACAAAGTATTTATATTCATCTCCAGTTGTCTCTTGTGTTTTGAAGTCAAAACCAAGATTTTCCAGCACATTTTTTGCTGACCCATAAAAAACTGGGAGAGTTTCAGGACTTTGAACTTCCCAAAAATAAGACAACATAAAAGACAGATTCACTCTCGGAATACTTTTAGGATTGTCGGATTTTGTCTTGAGCTGAGTTAGGTATTCTGCGAGATTATTTATCTTTACTACCGCTTCATCTAGTGTTTGAGGTAAAGAGAGGGCTTCTTTTAAGTGATCATCTTTTTCAGAATCCTCAATGTTTTTTACAAACTGATTCAACTGCATTTGACCACTAAAGCCACTAAATCCCCAATATGGATATTTACGACTCATCAAATCACTTTTCTCCTTAAACTCAGTAGAAGATAGAGCACCTTTCAGAAACTCATTAACAATATCTTTAATTTCAGCGATGGCTTCAACTCTCTTATCATCAAAAGATGCAAACTCTATATCAACACCATTATCGGTAACAGTAGAGGATTTTTGAAACTCCTCTAGGTATACTCGCAATTCGTTTTCTTGTTCTTGTGTAAGATTCATAAATCCTAATTTGTTATCTAATAATTGAATACACTTTCTCTCGAATCGACCGCACAAATCCAAACAATCCCTCAGGATATGTTGACTGTATAGCTTCCTTTTTAGCATTCATATTTGGCAACAGGAATGTCTGGGCTGAAAGATTTTCTTCTCCACTGGTTTTATATTTCTCCATAATGTCTCTGATCGCTTCACCAACCACTTTTCCGTACTGGTCGATATTCTGTGCATTCTCTCGCATAAAGTGTTTTACACGATCCTCACGAGTGATAAGTGGTGCATTAAAGGCAATATGAGCAATCACATCAAAAGCATCGATGTCTTCGAGATTCTCAATAGACTTAATGAGTCCGATATTCACTCGTTTGTCTTCAAGGTCTGTAATCAACTGCTCACGCTTATCTGAATCGAGCCACAACTCTCTTAGTTCGGTTGTCGAATGTACAGTTTGCACAATCTTGTCTCCTGAGTATTTTCGATACTCCGCATACGACAATTTTGAGCCATCAAACTCAACTTCAATTTCCTCGTCGATTGTTACAGTAATTCCCTTAACCGTAATCTTCTTTGGTGCAGACCTCCACGGCTTCAAGCGGAACTCATAAGGCATCTCTTCGTCCGATGTATGCGGAGCAAGTTTTTTGCCTAACTTCTTGTAATTAGCGTGCTCGATGGTGATACGCACTTCATCATTTGACGGCAACCCAAATATCTTAAAGAGTCCGTTCTCGTCTGTTTTTCCTGCTTTCTCCCAACGCCCAAGCTTTATTTTTATGTTGGCATTTGCAACAGGTTCTTCTTTTCTATCGTCAACAACAACGCCCATAAGAAGTTTATCGAAAGGTGGCAACGGTTCTTCTGGTGGCTCTGGTGGCTCAGGTTTTTCAGTTGGAATATCCCACTCATCAATGAGGCGGGTAGCGTTAGTGAAATCGAGAATCCTAAAGAAACCCTTACCCTCGAACAAGCGTGATCCACGTCCTATAATCTGCTTGAAAAGCACCCTAGAGGCGATTGGACGCATAAATACGATGTTCTGTACGTGCGGAATATCAACGCCAGTAGAGAGCAAATCAACAGTGGTGGCGATGACAGGCATAGCTCGCTCTTTGTCTCGGAACTTGGTCAGGTCGTCTTTATCTTCTGCTACGACACGAGAGGCATATTCTTCTGAGTTTTTAATCTCATTAAGCTTATCTTTTACTGCTTGTGCGTGTGCCATATCGACACAAAAAATAATCGTCTTTCCATACGGATTCGTCTTATCAAGAACTTCTATTACCTTACGAGAAAGCAATTCAATCTGTTGTGGAATCGTAACAGCTTTTTCGTATTCAGGTGGTTCGTAAAAATCTTTTACATCTTCGGGATTTATTTCATCGTCGTAAATTACTTCTTCGGCGGCTGAAACGTTCAAACCCTCTCGGTAAAGATTAGTTGTGATTTTGTATATCTTATAGGGCACAAGATAGCCGTCCTCGATTGCCTGACCGAGCGAGTATTCAAAGACTGGTTCTCCAAAGTATTCGTACACGTCGATGTTATCCTCACGCTTTGGAGTAGCGGTCATACCGAAGTTTTGAGCTGTACTGAAATGTTCAAGAATCAAACCCCAATCTCCGTATCGGGAACGATGACACTCGTCAATTACAATCAAATCAAAGAAGTCCTGAGGAATCTGCTTGTAAAACTCATTCGTGAAAAGTGTTTGGTACGTAGCAAAATAAATATCCTTGTTTTTATTAAAAGTTCCACCCTCAATTTTGCACCGAGCGTCGCCAAAAGGTTCATAGTCTCGACTGTATGCGTCATCACGTAAGATAACTCGATCACAAAGAAATAGCACTCGGCTAACAGTCTTTGACTTGTAGAGCTTCCAAATAATTTGAAACGATGTAAATGTTTTTCCTGTACCAGTTGCCATTGTTAGAAGTGTTGCGTGCTTCTTGCTTGCAATACTCTCAATAGAGTTCTTGATTGCAGTTTCCTGATATGCACGAGGTCGGCGAGCACCAGTGAGGTATAGCGGGTACATTAAAGCGTCCTGCTTTACTTCAACTAATCCTTTCCATTCAACATACGCTTCATACATCTGCTCAGGAGAAAGAAAGTCTGTTACTTCCTCAGTTTTCATTGTTCGTCGATCGTGCAAATAGGTAGTATGTCCATTTGAAATATATGCAAAAGGTACATCAAGACGCTTAGCATAGTCTTGTGCTTGGCTCAGGTGCTTGAGAGGGTCTTCATCTTCTGCTTTTGCCTCAAGTACACCAATGACAACGTTCTTATACATCACTACATAGTCAGCAAACTTAGCAGTAGGTAAACGCTTGAAATCCTCACCCTCGACGAAGAAGCGATCATCTGAGATCGGATACTGGCGGAGGAGATATTCTTCTTTCCAACCGCTTTCTAGTATTTTTGGGTCGATGAGCTTGACCCTTGTATCATCTTCTGAGTAAGGCATATATTTATACTTGTAAAATCTTTTGATCCCACTTATTTTTCTTTATAAAAGAAATGGTGCGATAGGTTTCGGAATCTTGAAATCTATTCGGCTTCCACTCCTGCAACTTCTGACGTATCACGACATCGTCAGAAGTCTTCTCGTCCTCAATAATTTTGCAAACTGTCGCCAACAATTCAATTGAATGACTATCAGACGAGAAATAGTGAGGCATCATTTTGTCTAAGTAGTCTGTCATTTGCTGTTTAAGCGTATCTTCTACCTGATTTAAGATATAGCTACCGCTTACTCCTAAAGCAAGCACTTCCATACCCTTAACACCTTTTCTCATAAAAAACTGCTTCCGAGAAGATAGTCCATCTTCAACGGCACGCTTAATTTCTGAGCTGTAAGGTCCAAACGATTGCTGTGTAAAAGAAACACCTAAAGGGGTTTTGAAAACTGTCTGTGCGATGTATAAAACTTTGGCAACAACCATCTCTCCTCTCTGAAAACGCCTAACTATAAGTGAAATTGCTTGCTGTACAGGAGAAACTACCGTACTAGCAGTTTGAACAGGTGCATTTTGTAATCTTTGCAACATTGAGAATAAAAATCTGTTTTTCACCTCAAGAGCATTCGTTTCAACCCTCTCTATAATGTTTTTAAGCTCAATAATATATTGGATTTTCTTAACAATTCTTTTTTGAGTCAGCAGATCAGGCAAGAGGATTTTTTCTTTCAAGAAAATATCCTCTTTGAATCTCTTTCTGTTTGTTGCTCCTTGACTAGCTATCTGAAATAGCTTCACAAAAGCAGGTGTACTTAGTATTTCATTTAAGAAAAGAGGGTCGATTGATTTTTCTTGTATGTTATAGGATAGAAAATCTGCGGTCGTTATAGCTCCCTCACAATCCTGCGGAATGATACCAAAAGCACCGTTTCGTGCATCGATTTTTGAAATAACGAATTGACCCGCTTTAACTACATATTGTTTCTTTGTACCAATATCAGAACCGAGAACTTTGTCTCTTAATTGAACACCATTTGAATACATTCTGATTGTTATTCTTTTGTACAAAGTGTCATCAGCAACCTGATGTGTCTGATTATTTCGTATTAACAGATCGGAAATAGTAAACTCTTTTAACTCATAGCGTGCTAAATCTCCAACAACCATACGACGCAATCCCGCAATATCTTGCGAGGCATTTTCTGACACTGAAAGTAATCTGTTTGTAACGTCCTGAACTTTTTCTCCTTGTGATGCAATTAAATCTTGCTTATCAATAGGTAGGAAAGGTATCTCAAAGTTTCCAAAATCTCCCTTGTTTATAGACTTTTTAGCTGCTCCCTTTGCAAGATTCGCAACAATATCCTTTGAAAGTGCAGTAAGAAGAGCGTAATAAAACTTGAGATTTATTTTATCAGTATATTCTTTTTGTGGAGTGAGAATAAAACAGAGATCGCTAGCGATAAACTTACCTTCGACAAAGTGAACTCTACCTAACGACCCACTGGCTGCTACGGCAATTACCAAAGCGGTACAGTCGTGAGAGTAGCTATTGTGATTTTTCCATTCTTTGGAGGCAGTAATAAAAGTAAACTCACCAGACTTGTTTTTGGTGCTTTGTAATGTGCCTTTCTCAATAACGAAAAGCTCTTTAATTTTCTTGGTTTCAATCTTCATATAAAATCTTTTCCAAATCAGCAGATATTTTTTCTGCGTCTTTTAAGGAAGTTTTGATTGAGTGCAACAACTCCTTTTCTGTTTTATCAGCGTCTTCGTTAGCAATAGAGTTTGTATTCTTGACCGAAAGAGAGTATCCATTTTCTTTAATGGCTTCTATCGGAACAACCCAACTATGGTCAGATTTTGCACGCTTTTTCCATAGCGTAAAAATATCTTTCAAATCTTCCTCCTGAATTGGCTGAGTTCTTGTGAAGTTGCCTTTGAGTTCACCGAACCACACTTCTTTTGTCGATCCTGTCTTCTCAAAAAAGATTAAGCTAGTCTTCACTGTTGCACCCATTTGAGCAAAAGCACCTTGTGGAAGTTGAATAACTGAATGAACATTAAACTTTTCCAAAAGTTCTTGGCGTATGCGAGCCATTACTCCACCACCGAACAACACATTACCCTCAGGCAAAATAACACCGCAACGACCGCCATTTTTTAGTCGCTTCATAATGTATTGGAGTGCTAATGCCTCAGTCGCTCCAACAGCTATTGGGTAGTTACTCTGAACGGCTTTGGTTTCTTCTGCTCCAAAAGGAGGGTTGGTTAAAATAACGTCCATTTTTGCACTCTCAGAAATGTTGTGTACATCTTCTGAGAAAGTATTTACACGGGTTAAATTAGGAACAAGAATATGGTGCAAAATGAGGTTCATTGTTCCAATTAAGTAAGGTAAGGGCTTCTTTTCTTGTCCGTAAAAAGTTTTAGTTTGCAAAGTTTTCCAAGTGCGAATATCTTTTGATGAGTTTTCGTATAGATAATCAAAGCTTTCAACAAGAAAACCACCCGATCCTACGAATGGGTCGAAAATGGTGTCGCCGATTTTTGGATCGACCATTTTTATCATCAACTTAATAATCGGGCGAGGAGTATAGAACTCTCCTGACCAACCACCCTCGCTTCCCATAGCTTGCAAGATTTCCTCGTATACCTGAGAAAGCAGGTGAGTATCTTGGAAATGATGCTTTTCAATTTGATCGAGAATCTCTACTACTTCAAGCAGGGTATACGGCGAATACACTTTGTTGTGAAGCTCACGAAATATCTCTCCGATTTTATCTTTTTCTCGTGTCCCTTTAAGTGATTTAAGATATGGAAAAAGTTTCTTATTTACAAAATGAATCAACTCTTCTTTGTCTTTCCAATCTTTTTTAGCCCAAGCTGACCATCGGTACTCACTATCGATAACAGGTTTATATTTCTTACCCTCTGCTTCATCAAGGTCTTTAAGTTGATCCTCAACACCTTCAAAGATTCTTAGGAAAAGAAGCCAAGAAAACTGCTCGATATAATCTTTTGCACCTACACCATCATCACGACGCAAAATATCGCAGACCTTTTTGATGTCCGCTTTCGTAAGTCCTGTCTTTGTTGGTTTTTGTTTACGTTTCTTGGTCATTGGTTTTTCTTTGAAAGTTTCTTTGATTTCGACTCGACATTTGTATTATCGGCAAGAAACTTTTTGAGATCGCTTTCGCTGATCCTCCAATAACCGATTTTGGTAGCTCGCAGTTTACCAGAGTGAATATAGCGAAAGACAGAACGATCGCTGACTCTCAGAATACCTGCAACTTCTTTCAAGCTGTGTAGCTTTTCGGTCATATAATTGGTATTTACATCATACCTCGGATCGTGTACTTGTGTCAAAATGTGGCAAGGTGATATTTGTGTAAAAGTATTCACGTTTTTGAATGTAATGTAATTAGGATTATGTAACATTGACGCTATTTTTTCGGCTCATTTTTCATATCCAAAAAGATCGTTTTGCCGTTCTCATCGATTCTAATTTTTCCTTCTGCAAGTAGTCGCCTATGAATCCCTCGAAGCACCTCTCCGAGTTCAGAGATGCTCTTTATTTCCGCATCAGTAAAAATGTGTTTCTTCTTTTTCATTTAAGCTACGTTCATTCCCTCAAAACACTCTGCGACTTTGATTGCTTTCTCTCCAATATCGACCTCGTCATCGTATACAATCAGCATTTCAAGATTCTTGTGCCGACTGAACTTCCGTACGTCTCGAACATCAAAGCGTTTTAAGAGTGTAGTAATGAAATAGTGGCGAAAACCGTGCACAGTCTTGTCGATTCCTAGCTCCTCAAACAACTCTTTCATCTCTCGCTTGATTGTCATTGTCGTTATCCTCTCGCTCTTACGATTTCCCAGTCCTTTGAATACTGCACCTGACGATACTTTATTTATCTTGAGATGAGATCGGAGGGCTTTTACTGTTTCTGGTAGTAGGTATATGGATTCCTTGTCATCTCGTCCTTTCCCTTGAACGGAAGCTTTCTTATTCACAAGCGACAAATCATCAATATCAAGGCGAATAATCTCTATCTGTCGCAGTCCTTGAAACGCTAGAAGACAAAAAAGTGCTTTGAGTCTGGCGTATTTTGCTGTCGAGGGTAGATTATGCACTTTCGCTACCAACGTCTCTATTTCTGCTTGATTTAAGCCCTCTAACTTGTGTCTATTGCTTTGATTAAAAGCTTTGATGTTTTGGGTAATATCTGTCGGGATCAGTCCTCTGCGATTCAACTCCTTGAGAAAAATGCGAGCCGTAGCGAGATATTTATTCTTCGTCGCTACGGCAAAGTCTGATCGTTCTCCAAGATGTCGTTTGAACTCTAGGAACGTGTTGTGATTGAAAGCGGTATTTTGTACGAACGTGAGAAAAAGTCCTATTCTGCTTTTATATTCCTGTCTTGTGCTCAGGTTCACGTCGAGTAGGTCGAATATCTGCTTTGCCTTTTCCTCAAATCCCTCAGTTGCGAAGACCGATTGATTTTGCGGTAGCAGATTATTTGTCATAGCAGATATGCTCAACAGCTAGACCTCTTTGAATGAATGACGGCTCTAGCATTTCGTGTCGATGACACTTTTTATAATCTCCCTCCGAGCACATCACACACATTCTTTCTCCTCCATTATTCTCTGCAATAACACAGATTTCATCTATCGTGTCCTCGTAATCTACATTCTCTCCTTTACCGCCCAAGTTATTACCTCTCCACCGATACTCGATTCCTGCTTCTGCCATAGACTCTCGCAGGGCTTTCTCGTTGTACTGAGGTTGAAACCGTGAGCGTGGGATCGAACGAATGTCGATTAAAACCTTTATATTGTTGTCTTTGAGTTTTTGTAAAAACTCAGTGATTGGCTTGGTGCTGTGTCCAATCGTGAATATGGTTGCTTTCATATTTTTTTATTTTGATTGATAAACGACCTCACCATCAAAGGTGATTTTCTCTGGTTTCCAACTAGCGATGTTTCGATGATCGCCACCTGTATAAATCATCACAGCTTCCCAGTTAGATCGGAGGGTTGCACCGTAGCTGTTCTGACTATCGACGCACGACGAGACTTTGTATTTATTCTCTCCGAGGTTGGTTGCAGTTCCTCTACAAAAGTCTGCTGTCGAGGGAGATTTGAGCAATCGTGTGATATACGGCTCTGCGTATGCGATTGCTGACTGTTGGTAGTCGTACGCTGTCGGTTGCTCTGGTTGAGAACGGACAGTCGAACTTCCGCCTATGCTAGAAATAATAATGCTAGAAAAAACACCGACGACCATAATAACTGCGAGGAGTTTTACAATCGGCGATGTGGGCTGTGGCAACTTACTTCCACAATGCGAACACTTCTTTGCCTGTGGGGATACTTCCGCAAGGCATTGAGGACACTTCTTCGTTGGGTTTTTGTCCATAAAAAATAAGCTAGCTAATAATTGGCTAGCTGACATTTAGCTCGGATAGACTCTGAACCACACGCCAGCTAGGTCTTGCGACCCCATAGACCTTTCGATCTATGACCCAACGAAGAGCCACTGAACGTGTGGTTCAGAATCTTCGTTGGGGTTTCGCTCCATATTTACCAACAAAAGTCAGTAAACTTAGGAGCATTTTTTATTCAGTTGTATATATATTTTAGCAAAAATACACCTTAAAGCAAAGGTTTTTAAGCGTCTGTGGAAAATTATTTACTCTCAATCATTCCCTTAAAACGTCTGCTTTTATATTCAAGCTTCAAGCACGAGCGACAACCGAGAACGTTTTGCAAAGGGTGCTTCAATAGAATACCTGATCGTCTTTTACAGCGTGGACACATAAACCAAAATCTTAAACCGTCGTTACCAGTCTTTGAGGTAGTGATGAGTACATTCTCATTGAGCATTTCAAACTGAACACGCAGGATCGTCTCTTTGAGTTTTGTTTTGTAATCACGTAAAAGATCGGAGACCGCCACTTTCTGACAGTCTTCTACTAAAAAAGTATTTCCTAAATTATTGACGTTCATTGATTTCATCTTGTTTATCGTAGTTATTTATCTGCTGATTCTGAGCGAAGAACGCTGTTTTGGCACTTACATTGAACGGCAAAGTGGGTGCTTTAATCTGTCTCAATGTCATTATCGAGTTATTGTGCTGTCTATGTGCTCGGTCTAGCTCTTTGCCAATAAAGTTGTAAAAATCAGTCTTCTCTCTATCGGCTACGGTTTCTCTCAAAATATAGCCATTCAATAGCTTGGAATAGTGAATTATTCTTACGTGAGAACTGGCTATGGATTCTGCCAATGTTTTTTCAATCGTTGTTTTGCAATCATACTCACGCTCAGTTTCTCTGATCGTATTTATTAAAAATGGGCGGTATTCCTCAATAACAGAGTCCGCTATTGGGAGGTGGGTATCAATACCAAGTGCCATAGCAACCTTTTGGTAATCCTCATAAAGCTTTGGCGTGAGCTCTTTTCCTTTGTTTTTATCCATTCCACTCGCAAAATCCTCAATTAGTCTGTCAGGGCTATAAAGACCGCCTCTTACGGTCATATATTTCTTTACTCGTTCTCTGCTTCCTTTTGTATTGATTTGTAGCTTGTTTTCCTTAGACATACTAAAATAGGATTATCTAGTGAGTGATGTCGACACTCTCCTGAGATAGTAAAGGTATATAAAAATAATTAGATGGCACTACCCAATAGGTTCTAATGTCATCTACTACTCTCCGCCGTGAAAAAGATAATGGTTTTTGGGACGTTCGACATGATCCATAAGGGTCATGAGGATCTGTTTCGGCAGGCGCGCTCACTGGCCGCTGAGCCGTATTTGATTGTGTCGGTTGCGCGGGATTCGGCGGCGAAGCGGCACCGGGGGTTTCTGCCACAGAATAATGAAGAGGTGCGGCGAGCGCAGCTCGCCGCACATGAGTCAATTGATGAGGCGGTGCTTGGTGATGAAGAAGGGTATGTTGCGCATATTACGCAAGTGAATCCGGACATTATTGCGCTCGGATATGACCAGACGGGTGAGTATGTAGACCATCTGGAGGAAGTGCTTGTGCGAGCAGGGCTCACTCCGCAGATCGTACGTCTGGAGGCATTCAAGCCAGGCACCTACAAGACATCGAAAATTATTAAGGACCGTCCTTTATAAATGAGCGGCATACGGAATACTGCATACGGTATACTCCCTCCATGAGATATTTAGGCATTGATTACGGTGCGAAGCGCATTGGGCTCGCGCTTTCCGATCTGGGTGGACAGTTCGCTTTCCCACACGAAACGATTCCAAATGATGCGACAACAATTGATCGCCTGCAGCAGATTGTGAAGCGAGAAGATGTGAAGGGTCTCGTGATTGGAGACACGCGTGCGGCAAATGGCGCAGCGAATCCGATTACACAGGAGACGGAGCGTTTTAAGGAATCATTGCGCACACTACATGTGCCAGTGCACTCGGTTTCCGAGGCGTGGAGTTCAGTGGAGGCGGCGCGGTTCGCACCAAAAAGTGCAGAACATAACGACGCCTCTGCAGCCGCCATTATCTTGCAGCGATTTCTGGACTCACAGGTGCGTCAATGAACTGCCATTTTTCTGGTACGATGATTACATGATACAGAGAGGGCATTTTGCGTACATATTATTAGCACTATGTTTTTTATTCGCGCCGATGTTTCTATATGCGGAAGGCAGCGGTGGACCCTGCGACAGTGCATATAATGCATGTCTTCGCGCTAAGGGTTCAAATTGTGAAGGACAATGGAGGTCCTGCATGAAGAAGTGTGAAGTTGCTGGCGGGGCCGTCGGGTCCTGTAACAAGGATCCAGAGTGTCAGTTGCACTGCACGGAATCAGCCACCTCGCAGGGTGGCAAGTTGAGTTGCTGTGAAGGTGGGCCGCAACACCAGAACTCGTGCCCTAATAAAGTAGATGGAAACTGTGAACCTAAGAAGACGGAGGGTGGGGAGGGTGGTAAGCCGCCTGAATTGCCGAAACCGCCGCAAGGCGGAGGAGGTGGCGGAGCTGGCACACCAGCAGCTACGAGTTCAGAAAATTGTATACCAGGGGCGACAACGACATTAGGCGGACAGCCATGCCCAAACAAATCTGGCGGAGTGAGTGAATATTTGAGTGGAATTTTCTCTCCTAATGGAGGTGCAAGTGGTGTCGTCGATTCAGTCCAATCATCACTTTCTTCGGCGGCAGATACTCTCTCGTCGTTCTTATTTGGCACCGAGTCGGATACCAATTCTTCTGGTAGTTCGTCGGGGGTAAATGAGAATACAAATATAACTGTCCCTTCCGGTGGTAGACAACTCACGCCTCAGGTCGTACAGGCAACGCCGATCACGGACTCCAACGCAGGTACGCCGTCGGCGCAGGTAACAGGGTTTGGTAGCGGTGGTTCCAATTCAGGTGGACAGTCGGGTATTATGCAGGCAATTGGAGAGACTTTGACAGGAATAGGAGTTACGCTACGCAACCTTCTTTCATCGTTTGCACTCTGATATATTCAGGGGATGGACACAATAACTTACGACGATTTTGCGAAGCTCGATATTCGGGTGGGCACTGTGCGCGCCGCCGAGCGCGTGCCGGAGACCGACAAGCTCATTAAATGCACAATCGATTTCGGTGAACTTGGTGTGCGCACGATCGTATCGGGAATTGCACTGTTTCGAAATCCGGAAGATCTCATTGGGAAACAGTTACCCTATATAGTGAATCTCGAGCCGCGCATGCTGAAGGGAATTGAGAGTCAAGGCATGCTTCTCGCAGCATCTCCGGGGGGTGATGGACTCGCACTCCTAATTCCCGACGCTCCTGTGCCGAATGGTACGCGCTTGAAGTAATTCTCTTTTTTTTGAGGTATACAGCATACGGAATACGGTATACTTCTTCTCATGCAGTTCTCGCGCATGCTCGCGCGGTGGTTTCCGGTACCGCAACTCATCGCGCCTCGCGCCGCGGGCGTTGATATTACCGATACCGCTATTAAATGGATTTCTTTCGCCGAGGATCGCGCGGGGCTACGTGTTGCCTCGTGGGGTACGGAGCCTCTTTCTCCCGGAATAGTTGAGCGCGGTGCAGTCAAAGATGTCGGAGCACTTGGGACCGCGCTCC
>CAYSUJ010000002.1:123906-128891 GCA_964434285.1 uncultured Candidatus Saccharibacteria bacterium
CCGCGCTCCCAGAAGAGGGTGCCTATATATTCAGTATGCATGTGCCGACACGAAGTGCTCGTGGCGAAATTTCGAACATCGTCGAATTCGAGCTCGAGGCGCGCGTGCCGATTCCCGTCACGCAGGCTGTCTATGATTTTGACACGGTGGATGTGCGCGATGATCGTGGCGAGGAGATTGCTGTTTCCGTATTTCCGATTGAGCTTGCGCAGGGGTATGCGCGCGCATTTGAAATTTCAGGCATTGAGCTGGTTTCTTTGGAGCTTGAGGCGCGTTCGGTTGGTCGGGCAACTTCGACTGCGGGAGACGGGACGACACTGCTTGTTGATTGCGGATATTCGCGTACGGGTGTCGCTATCATTAAGAATGGCATACCGCTCTTCACTTCAACACTCGACATTGGTGGGCTGCATCTCAGTCAAGCTGTGATGGATGCACTGTCGGTTTCGGAAGAAGATGCGCGCACGTTCAAGAATGAGCACGGCATCGTCGGAGCGCCGGATGATAAGGCGCGTCTCGCGCTGGAGCGAGCAGTACATGACATTGGGAACGAGATTGTGAAGCATTCTCGCTTCTGGGAGACACGTCGCACTGAGCACGGTGGGCAACTCGACCCAATTGGGCGCGTGTACCTGCTCGGGGGAAGTGCGAATCTAAAAGGGTTTCCGGAATATATCGCGAGTATGGTGCATGTACCGACCGAGCGCCCCAACACGTGGCGTAATGTGTTTTCATTTAATGATGTTATTCCTCCGATAGAGCGACGTGCGTCGCTTCAATACGCGACGGCAATTGGTCTTGCCCTTCGATCTGTCTCATAGCTATGTCTAACGTTCTTCCCAACGCTCGAACAACGTATTTACGACGTGTGCGCGCTCGGTTTGTGATTGTGCTTGGTCTCACACTATCTGCTGCAGCGGCTGTGGCCATTCTCGCGCTGTTACCTGCCTACATAATGACATTCATTGCGCGTGCAGGGCTTGTTTCGAGTGCAGGGAGTGAGGCGCCAGCTGAGCAAGCTGAAGCTGCGCGAACTCTTGCGCTTATTCAAACACTCACACCGTTTGCAACGACAACGACACCGTCAACCACTATGCTCCGAGCTCTGGAACTTCGGCCGGAGGGTGTGCATATTAATTCGGTACGCTACTCTGCGGGCGCTCCCGCTTCACTCGTCCTCTCGGGCACCTCGCTGCGTCGCGAGGGTGTGAATGAGTATCGTGATGCGCTCCTTGTTGATGGTGCATACGGAAAGGTGTCGGTTCCCGTCGCAGCCCTCGTAGGAACACAGGAGGGGCGCTTCTCCATCACCCTCACGGGTATCTAATATATGCGTACGACACTCCTCGCCATCACGTCACTCATGTTCGCAGCACTTCTGTGGGGGCTCTTTGGTTATCTCGTATTCGCGCTCCCACGAGAGCGTGCGGAGTACGAGGACGCACTTGTGGTCAGCGCGCAAGAAGCCATGCGCGCAGAGTCGTCGGCACGCGTGAAAGCGATTATTCAGGATACCGAAATTGAACGTGGTGCGCTCCTGTCTCTTGTACAGGTACCGCTCATCGATGCGATCAAGATCCTCGAGGACACGGCGCGTGCAGGTGGCGCTCGCAGTGTTTCAATTGGAGAAGCGACGCCGATCAGTGTCAAGACATCATCACCTGCGGCACCTCCCATGACGCGCGTCGCGGTTGTGGTGCAATCACAGGGATCGTTCGCCGCCCTGATGCGCACCGTTTCACTGTTTGAAAGTCTGACGATACCGGCGACGCTCGATGGTTTCGATCTCGAAAAAGCAGAAGAAGGGTGGCGTCTAACTGCGCGGCTTACGATCGCCGTCGCTCAAATCCAATAATATGAGATTCGATACTAAACTCCCGGTTCGTTTGCGAGATGCATATGCCCGGCGACATGAACCTGAGGCAGAGCACGTGCTTGCGCGTGCGTTCTGGGCGTTTTGTACATCACTTTTTCTTGTTGCGTTTGTTGCAGGTGTTATCTATGGCGCGTGGGAATTCTCTCGTATGCCGCGTCCGAGTGATGGGGGTAATGTGCGCGGGCAGACTGGTTTTACGCGAGCACAGATTCAGGGGCTTCTTGATGCGTTTGATGCGCGAGCTGAGACGTTCAATGCGCGGCTCGGCGCGCCGCCTGCTCGCGATCCGTCGTAGGGTGTGTGGCTTGTAGTTGATGGCTTGTAGTTGGTAGGATGCAGATGCCCCTGTAAGCTGAGCTTTCAGGGTCGTCGCTCAGGAAAAATGAAAACATGTTTTCATTTTCTCCCTCTCTAGCCCCTGTAGTTAAATGGATATAACTGCGGACTTCTAAGCCGTTATTCTAGGTTCGATTCCTAGCGGGGGCATACGACCAAAAGAGTAAACTGCTTTGCTCTTTTGCGTGCGTATGCCGGGCGGAGCGATGTTTCGGCAGTGGCCGCAACCGCGAGCCGGGGTCGCAAAAGCTCTGAGCGACGGCGAAGAACTATTTGTGACCAGTTTCCGCTCGGCGAAAATAAATGTATAGTGCGCGGACGGGCGATTAGCTCAGTTGGTAGAGCAATCCGTTTACACCGGAAAGGTCACAGGTTCGAGTCCTGTATCGCCCACAAAATCAACGAGCGCGACCCGCAGGGTTGCGAGACTATGATTTTGTAGGAGCGATACAGGACTCGAAAGACGGAGGCGGGGCACCCGTCAGCAGACGGGTCGCCGAGTCGGGGTCGAGCAAAAACTTTTGCGACGGCAAAAGTTTTATGCGTGACCGAGTCCTGTATCGCCCACAAACGACGAAAAGATCTGCACTTCTGCAGGTCTTTTCGTCGTTTGTGGGAGCCGGAGGCGTGTTTCGCGAGCGCGCGAAACGGCCGAGGCCGGGTCGGGAAAATTTTTGAGCGACGGCGAAGGAATTATTCCTGACCACATTCCTTCTTTGACCCGGAGCGCTTTCTCCGCTAGCGTAGTGAGATGTCTAAAAAAGCAGTGCAGTGCATCGGCATTATTCTTGACGGAAATCGTCGATGGGCGAAGGAGAGAGGACTTCCGACCCTAGAGGGACATCGTCGTGGATTTGAGAATCTGAAGAGTGTCGCGCGGTGGGTGCGTGATCGGGGCATTCCTCATCTCGTCGTGTTTGCGTTTTCGACAGAGAATTGGAATAGGTCTGAAGACGAGGTCGCCTATCTCATGGATATTTTTCGTGATGCGATTCGCGATAGTGGTGATGAGTTAGGGAAGGATGGCATACGCACGCGCTTTATTGGGCAGCGAGAAAGATTTTCAGGGGATATTCAGGAGGGCATGCGCGAGACAGAAGAAAAAACAGCATCTAATGCCAAACTTACACTTTGGATATGTCTCTCATATGGCGCGCGCGCAGAAATTGTAGCTGCGGCAGAGGCTGCTCGACAGGAGGGAAAACCTATTACCGAGGAATCGCTTCGTACGTATTTTTGGAGCTCTGAAATGCCTGATCCTGACATTATCATCAGGACTGGAGGGGCTGAGCGGCTCTCGAATTTTCTCCTCTGGCAGGCTGCGTACAGTGAGCTTTTCTTTCTCAAACCATATTGGCCGGATTTTGAAGAAAAGACGTTGGATGGCGTGCTAGCTGAATACACAGAGCGGGAGCGGCGTATGGGAAAATAAAATATACTACTCACATGAAAGAACGCGAGCTGAGACCGTATCCAGTCAATCGGGTGCCATCATCCCGCGGTGGTCCGCAGCCGATTGAGTATAGGTCGCTTAGTCAAGAGGGTTATAGGCCGACGCTTTCTGAAGCGCTAAATGGACTATCTGCGGTGCTGCTCGGTGCCATTGCTCTCGTTACGTCCTCGAACGAGGTTCGGCGTGAGGAGGGGCAAAATGTTGGGCGGCCAAACCTCACAGCGCCCATACCAGAGCACGGCATTATCGTAGAAGACATCGGGCAGTACGAAAAGATTGCGATACGGCTAAAGTTGCAGGCAGAAAATCTCAAAAATCCAGACGCCACGAAGGATTCTCCCCTCTTCAAGAAAGATCTTGATATACGGGAGCGTTGTCGACTCACGAGTGATTGGTTCCTCGAGCAGGACGAACGGCTAGAGGAAGTGTGGCAATATCTCGTTGCCCACAAGACACGTTGGCCGAATGAAGTTAATGCATCTTTTGATGCTATTCACCAAGAAATCGCCAGTATGCCGTGGCTTAAACATGCTGCTATGCCCAAAACACAAGACGCTCTTGAGGCAAAAATTTCACATATGCTCGCACGAAAAAAGCCGTTTACATGCGGCATCGCACTGAGCTTTGTTACAAACGATGATATTCATAAGGCTCAAAAAATCGGTGTTTTGCTCATGGACGCGGTGGCTAGGTTTATTCTTACCGATATAGGGCAGCCAGAGCGCCGAGTGGACGCCACGAAGATAGCAAAGACGATGCGTGAGGCACTCAAGACTGTTGTGCGTGAGTAGGAAGCTGTCAGTTGATTATCGGCTACACGTGTGGTACTCTCCTCGAACTATGGCAGCGAAGGTAAAGGCAGGAACTCCGATCTCGGCACTCAAGCCGGGAGATACAGTGCGTGTCTGGCAAAAGATTGAGGAGAAGGGGAAGACCCGTCTCCAGGCTTTTGAGGGCTTGGTGCTCGCCCGAAAGCACGGTTCTGAGGCCGGAGGCACCTTCACGGTTCGTAAAGTAGCGTCGGGTGTCGGCGTTGAAAAGATTTTCCCCGTTCACTCTCCTATGATTGATCACGTTGAGCTCGTAAAGACCGCACGTATGCGTCGTGCGAAGCTCTACTTCATTCGCGAAAAGGTTGCGCGCGAAGCGCGTCGCCAACTCCGTCGCTCACGCCTCATTCGTAATGACGGCTCGGCGGCGGAAGAAGCACCCACTGAAGTTGGAACTTCTGAAGAAAATCAGTAGTATTACCCCTGTATGCGCAGGTGGCGAAATTGGTAGACGTACTACCTTGAGGTGGTAGCGCCCGCAAGGGCATGG
>CAYSUJ010000003.1:0-127124 GCA_964434285.1 uncultured Candidatus Saccharibacteria bacterium
CCAATAATGACCAATTTCATAAATATATTGATTATAAAATATTTTGTTTCTTGTAGAAAATCAGAATTCTTACAAATTAATAACAAAATAACTATAAACGACAGCTTAAATTCTACAAAGAGATAAATTTTCCATATTCAACACTCGGAACATTTGGTGTCAATGTGTGTGATGTCGTATACTTCGCGGCGATGAATACTCCTGTGATGACCGAAAGCACATCACAAGACACTGCTCCTCGCGAAACATCGCAGCGTTCATTTGCGTCGTACGTCATTCTCGCACTTGGACTCGCAATCTTTATCCGATCATTCATTGCGGCACCTTATGTCGTCTCAGGCTCTTCTATGGAGCCCACATTTTTCGGTGCGGACTATCTGATTACTGATCGATTTACATACAAGCTACAAGAGCCGCAACGAGGAGATGTGATTGTCTTTTGCCTCCCTGAGAGTGGTCCATGCAATTTTACAGAACGCATCAAAGTGGGTCTCTGGTCGCCGCCACGGACACTTATTAAACGCGTCATTGGCCTCCCAGGGGAAACCATTACCGTTAGTACATCAGGGGTTTCCGTTATAAATAGCAAACATCCGCAAGGAGTGACGCTTTCAGAACCCTATCTTGCTCTAGAGAATTTGGGTGGACCTTCAAATGTGACCGCGACCCTAGGCACTGACGAATACTTCGTACTGGGCGACAACCGCCGCGTTTCATCTGACTCACGCGTATGGGGAACGCTACCTAGGGACAATATCATTGGCGGCGTACTTGTCCGCCTATTCCCTTTCTCTCAAATCAAGATGCATCCTGGAGACGCGGCCTACGACATTCAATGATACGCATCAAAGACACACGACTGGATTCAACCGCTGCGGTGCTCGACCGAGCGCTTGCGACTGCTACCTATTACGGTTTTACCCCTCTAGAAAGTGCATTACAGAGAGGTAAAAACGCTCTTCCCGCACAAAAGAATCCCGCACTCTCGCTTGCACGGAAAGAAGAACGTTCGCTGATAGCCAGTGCGCGCCTCTGCCTCGCCGCAAAAAGGAATCCCGGCGACATATTACTCTTTTCCCGGCTCATAAAGAACCAGCCAGGCGCACGGACACCGGCCGCATCCTTCACTCTCGAACTTCACATACTCGGAGCTCCAGCGACTCTTGCCGAAGTACTTCTCATCACGGTCCTCTCGGGGATTGCGGAAGATATCGGAGTCGCAAACCGGGTGCTCGCCATCAATTCTATCGGCTCACTTGATTCTTCGACTAGATTTGTTCGAGATGTGGGACATTTCCTCCGAAAGCATCTCGATTCTATTGCGCCTGCACTACGCGTGCGCGCAGCAGAAGACCCACTTGGCACACTGGTACAACTTTTTGAGAAGGGGCATCCTGCTATGCATCGCGCACCACAAAGTGTTGAGTACCTCACCGAAGAAGAACGACGACGGTTTTGGGATCTCTTGGAACATCTTGAAATCTCAAACATTCCCTACGAACTAAGTCCCATGGTTCTTGGAAGTCGAGATGTGTGGTCACACACACTTTTCGAGATTTCCAGGAAGGACGAAGAGACCGGCACAAGAGTCCCAATTGCGATGGGGGGCCGATATGATCCGCTCGCCACCCGCTTGCTGGGACATCCGGGCGTCGCGGCCGTTGCAACATTAACATGTGAAATACGTGGGAAAACCAAGATATCTGCTTTTCGCCTTCCTTCGACACCGCTGTATTTTGCCCATCTAGGATCTGAAGCACGCAGAAAGGCACTTCCACTGCTCGAGAATCTACGCCGCGAGGGCATCTCTGTTGAGCACTCACTTCTACACGAACGACTCCAGGAACAGATGGAACGCGCACGACGCAGGAAAATATCACATATGTTGATTATGGGCCACAAGGAAGCGCTTGAAGGGACCATTCTTGTACGAGAAATGGCTACAAACGCACAAGAAGCCGTACCTATCCGGGAGTTATCTGGGTATCTACGACGCCAAAAAGTGCGTGTATAGCAGCCTCTCAAATTGCTTGATCTCAGAAGACTCACGTGTTACCATTGACGCCACATGATAAATGCACAAGTAGAAAAAAGCGGCGCAGAAAGTACGCTTTCTGTAATTCGGAAATTCTCCCGCAAAGTTCAAGGAACTGGTCTGGTTCAAACAGTCCGAGGACGTCGTTATTACGAACGAAAAAAGTCGAGTGCTGTCTCAAAAAAGAGTGCCCTGAAGCGCATTACACGCCATGAAAAGCGTCGCGAACTAATAAAGGAAGGCAAGCTTGCTGAACGCGAACCGCGATTCCGTCGCGGCCCGCAGCGTGAAACTTCGTCCACACCTACTTCAAATCGTTCCTCAGGACTTGGAGACGCAACCCCCATCGCTCGCTGAAATGAATAAAATAACCCTTGAAGTCCGACGCACTGCCCACACCGCGGTGCGTCTTCCGTTTGAACGCCTTGCTGAACGCGTCTTGCCTCGTGGATATCATCTTTCCCTCGTCTTATGTGGAGATTCGCTCTCAAAGCGTTTGAATCGAATGCACCGCGGAAAGACTTACACACCCAACGTTCTCTCTTTTCCATTGTCGAAATTACATGGAGAAATTTTCATCAACGTCAACGTTGCCGCACGCGAAGCCCGGCGTTATTCAGTGCCTACTTCCGCTCGCATTGCACACTTATTTGTACATGGCTGCGCTCATCTGAAAGGCCTCCCCCATGGTGTGCAAATGGATTCTCTTGAACATAAGGTGCTCAACGGGGAGGGCATCAGTCGTTGGTAGTCCACGTATAAATATCCTAATCGTGCACAGGCATGCGGTACAATATGTTTAATGAAAAAGACGTTCACGGGAATTGATGTTGGTACCGACTACGTCAAAGTAGTCATTGCCGCACCCCCCGAGGGTTCAGATGCCCCCCTTCAAATACTCGCAACGGCAACGTCCCCATCGAAAGGTGTGCGGCAAGGATACGTAGTTGATCCTCGTGACGCCGCTCACGCAATCCGAGACGCTGTTACGCGGGCATCGCAAGCAGCTCATGTGTCGGTTCGCAGCGCTCGTGTTTCTGTTGGAGGCGTCAGTCTAGAGGAGGTTACCTCAACTGCGGAAATAACCCTTACTGCATCAGGTGGCATTGTCGGCCACCATGACATAGAGCGCGTGCTGGCGGAGAGCGAAAAGCGCGCTTCAGTGCAAATAACTAATCGCATCGTGATACACACGATTCCTTTGGAATTTCGACTTGATGGCAATCCCGTCTTGGGTAGACCTCTCGGCCTCCAAGGAACAAAATTGAGTGTTGACACGTTGCTTATCACCATTCTCGCTCAACATCATGATGATTGCGTCGACGCCGTAGAAAGTGCCGGTATCGAAGTTGAGGGCGTTATGGCATCACCACTCGCTGCCAGCCTTGCAATTTTGACAAAGGCACAGAAAACTGCAGGAGTATGTCTTGCTAATATGGGCTCAGAAACTCTCTCACTCGTCGTATTCGATAATGATCGACCGGTATCGCTGAAAGTGTTCCCTTCCGGGAGTGCTGACATTACGCACGCCATTGCGCTCGCATTTCAAATCCCACTTCCAGAAGCAGAACAAATGAAACGAGGCGCAGTTACAGGAAGTGCGATACCTCCGACAAAGATTAACGCTGTAATCTCTAAACAACTCAAAAATGTTTTTGGCCTGGTAAGCGCACATCTTAAACAACTCAAACGAGACAGACTTTTGCCTGCCGGAATTGTATTGACGGGAGGCGGAGCCTCTCTTGGAATCGCAATTGACGTGGCACGATCGACATTGAAGCTCCCTGCGCAGATCGGCATTCCTGCAATGTCTGCGCGTGTCTCTCCCCTTGATGCAACCTGGGCAACGGCACTCGGTTTATGTCGTTGGGGATATGCCGAAGTTCGCATCGGTGCGCATCGACCTCTAAGTGATGTATCGCGCGCAATGATGGACGCTATACGCTCCCTTTTCCGGTCATTCTTACCGTAAATCCCATCGCGAATCGTGAATGGGACGTCGTCAAGCTAGGCACAAAAATGATACATGCTACTATGTTCCCAACATGGCGAAGCAAGTACGACCAGATGTAGAATCTTTCGCGAGAATCCGAGTTGTCGGTGTGGGTGGCTCAGGCGGCAATACAATCAACCACATGGTTGCCTCGCGTGTTGCGGGTGTAGATTTTCTTGCAGTCAACACTGATGCGCAAGACCTCGCAAAATCGAAAGCAAAACGAAAAATTCACATCGGTAGAAATTTAACGAGAGGATTAGGTACCGGTATGGATCCCGATCTCGGAAAACAAGCCGCCGAAGAAACACGGGAGGAAATTCAAGAATCACTCAAAGGCTCAGACATGGTCTTCGTCACCTGCGGCATGGGCGGCGGTACCGGGACCGGTGCCGCACCAGCAGTTGCAAAAATAGCACGTGAACTCGGTGCACTAACCGTTGGTGTTGTCACAAAGCCGTTTAGCTTTGAAGGCGCACAGCGCGGCCGCCTTGCAGAACAGGGCATTATGGAACTCCGCAAATCCGTTGACGCGATCATAATTATCCCGAACGACAAACTTCTTTCTGTGGTTGCAAAAGAAACGGGAATAAAAAATGCATTCGCGATGTGCGATGACATTCTGAAGCAAGCGGTGGAGGGCATTTCTGATCTCATTACGACAACCGGTATTATCAACGTCGACTTCGCTGATGTCCGTGCCATCATGCACAATGCTGGCTCCGCGCTCATGGGTATCGGCATGGCGATCGGGGAGAAGCGTGCCGAAACTGCCGCACGCCTGGCTATTAATTCTCCCCTCCTTGAAGTATCTATCAACGGGGCAAAGGGTGTTCTCTTCTCAGTTGCAGGTAGCGAGGATCTGTCGATGCTCGAAGTTCAAGAAGCAGCGAACGCTATCACAGAGGCAATTGATCCAGAAGCAAAGGTTATATTCGGCGCCGTTACCGACGAAACGCTCAAAAAGGGACAAATCAAGGTCACTGTCATTGCGACTGGCTTTCCTGAAAACGCAGGCGGTGGTCGGATGGTATACCCGCCACAACCACTGCCAACACGACTTTCCAAGAAGGAGCCAGAGCTCACTCCAGTACGAAAACCGGAAGTGCCAGCCTCACCAATTCAAACACCGCCAACGCCCACACCTCCCAAACCGCAAACTACACCCAAAGAAGCGCCAAAGCCTCGCGAAGCCATGATGCCACAGAAGCCTGACACAAATGATGAAGATGATATTTGGGGTGGATTTCCCTCCTTCCTGAGGAGGAAATAGTTTGTAGACGCTCGTTTGTAGTGTGTAGTAGAATACTCAAACTGCTTTTTATACTACAAACTATGCATATGTACGACTTAGCGATCGTTGGAGGTGGTCCTGCTGGTGTAGCCGCCGCCGTCTACGCTGCACGTAAACGTCTAAAAACAGTACTCATTACTGACGACTGGGGCGGACAAAGTACTGTTTCTCCTGAGATCCAAAATTGGATTGGTGACCAAGCAATCTCTGGTACGGATCTTGCGAAGAAACTTCGAGCGCACGTGGAAGCGTATAAGGGGAAGTGGCTTGAGATAGTTTCTCCGCACCGCGCGCAAAGCGTCCAAGAGATCGAAGGTGGTATCGAAATTACCTGTACCGACACCTCGACCCACGCTGCGCGCACGCTCCTCGTTGCGAGTGGCTCAAACCGCCGTAAGCTCGATATTCCAGGCGCCGAAAAATTTGATAATAAAGGCGTCACCTACTGCGCCTCCTGCGATGGTCCGCTCTTTGCCGATATGGACGTCGCGGTCATTGGCGGAGGAAACGCTGCATTTGAGACCGCAATGCAGCTCCTTGCCTACTGCAAGAGTGTTTCTCTCTTCAATCGCACCGACGTGTTCCGCGCCGACGAGCTCACGGTTGAAAAGGTCTTAAAAAACTCAAAGATGAAGGCCCTTACCCAAACCCAACTCGTTGCAATAGAGGGAGAGAAATTTGTTTCCGGAGTGCGCTACAAGGATGCGAGCGGTGCAGAGCACGCACTGCCGGTTGCGGGTGTATTCGTCGAGATTGGACTCGTTCCCAACACACAGTGGCTTGGCGATATCGTGAAGTTGAACGAAATCAAACAGGTGATCGCCGACCCCTACACGCAACGCACCTCAAATCCTCGCGTCTGGGCCGCGGGTGATTGCACCGACGGCAAGTATCACCAGAACAACATCGCCGCTGGAGACGCCGTCAAGGCGCTCGAGGATATTTACGCTTTCGTTCACAAGGAAAAAAACTAGTGACGCCAAATGATAGGGTCGCGACTTTCGTCACGACCCTTTATAGCTCATTACGAGCATGACATGCGCGGATTTTTGAAGTACTCTTACATCATCAAGCGTGAGCCCTTCAACTGTCACATCCACATATCCGGCATAACTCGTACATGGCCGCGGGTCACCCAATCTTCTTCTGCCGCAGCCAACAAGTATTGCATCAATGTCTTCCAACTCTCCGTTCGGCTTCTTTCCCACCGGAACACTAATGCGAATCTTATACATCTTCACCTCCAATGAAAACGAGCCCCTTCGAGGGCTCGCTTTTGGTATCAGGTGGTAATAACAAAGGTAAGCCCTAGAACGATGATCTAGAGCACGAGATCCCCTGTCCCAATGTCATCTGCATAGTGAGTCAACTATACTCCCCGGCACATGCGCGCGCAAGCGTTTGTACGAGGCCACTACTCATGCCGCGTTTGTTCGCAAGGGTTCGACCGCCGCTGCAGGCCACGCAGGCGCTCGATTGTTGCCAAACCTCACGGGGAATCGCCTCACAACTCTCGGCTCGCCGTCGCTCACCTCGGTCGCGAGCCCGCCTCGCACCCACATCTGCTGATGTGGGTCCCGCTGCGGCCGTCCGATTCCCACGAAAAGCGCCCCGCGCTTTTCTCGTGAGGCCAAAACCTCACTTCGTTCGTTTTGACCTCACGGGGAATCGAACCCCGATTAACGCCTTGAAAAGGCGCTGTCCTAACCATTAGACGATGAGGCCTTACGCGCCGCATACTACAACATTTTCTGGCGCTTTAGAAGAGGTATTCGAAAAAGGATAGTGTCGACATGGTATGCTAAAGGGGTGAAAGATTCTTTTGAACATTCATCCGGCCGCAGGGTCGGACCCGAAGGCTTAGACGCTAGGAAAGCGGCAGACTTGCGGCGCGCGATTTTTGAAGCAGTTGCCTCTCACCCAGAAAAAATGAACCTGCCACCTGAGACGACTTGAAGTGGGCAAAAGCATCGTATTCTGCTACTATCTCCGCTACTGGAGAGGTGGCTGAGTGGTCGAAGGCACCGCACTCGAAATGCGGCAGGCTCGCAAGGGTCTCGAGAGTTCGAATCTCTCCCTCTCCGCTGTTACAAAATATCCCTGCAGGGGGCATGTTTTGTCCGTAGAGACGACGCTTTTTGCACTTCTGGATTTCCTGCGTGGATTAAGCGACTTTTCTTTGAGATCGTCTATTCAAATTATTCGCAATCTGAGAAGCAACCCTTTCGAGATCGCCCGAAGAGATGGTGGGTCGTCCTTCTTTGTCGAACGCCACCAAGAGCAGGACGTCTGCTTTTTGTTTAATCTTTTCACGCAGCGATACATCTACTGTCACTATAATGTTTCCTTGTTCAAAAAACGCATCGACTCCATGGTAAGTATCAAGTGGGGTCCCTACGGCTGTATAAAATTTCACAGGATGTTCGACGTCTGTGCAGAAAGCAGCAATCTTGCTCCGCAAGTCACGGATGATTTTCGAACGATGTAACCCGTCCGGCTGATGTTTTTTAACATACTCAATAGCCTCTGCAAACGGTATATATGTATCCATACGCTCCGCGGGCTTGATTTTGGCCGCTCCCAGTACCGACCGCTCGATATCAGCGCCATCCTGAATACCAGGTCCACGGCGCCAGGCTTTTTCTTGAGAAAACTGTTCATGTAGACCCATATATTTATATTAAAACACCCCCTGAAGCATCCACAAGTACCTCTCAAATACTTTGACCAAGATGAAGACCAGGGCGATGAACGCAGAAACCTTGATACAGGTAGAGCGTTTGATAATTCAACCTATACAGGGATGGAGAACCCTTCCGTTACAGATGGCAGCCACAATGAAGACACTGAAGACGACGCTGCAGCACAATGGTTACGCAAAAATGACCCAAACTACGGCAAGCAGGTATTGCGCTCACCCGTTCAGACTGATCGCCCCACTTCTTAAGACGTTAATCTCCCCCCCACTCACATCGACTACCGTCGAAGGAAGTCGCTCTGGCAACTCGCCCGCATCGACGACGAGATCGATCAGGTGCGTGCGATCGCCTAGTTGGGCGAGGATTTTTTCAGGTGAACGTAAGGGCTTCGCACCCGCGAGGTTCGCACTCGTTGTCGTGTACGGACGCCCAAACTCGCTCGCGAGATTGAGACAGAATGCATTGTTCGGTATCCGAAATCCAAACTCATCTCTCCCCTCGCACATTGCTATTGTTGTACCCTGCTTCTTTCTCAAAATCAGCGTTATTGGCCCTGGCATATAGGCGCTTGCGAGCGCAAGCGCCATTTCATTTACTTCCCCATACTGCGCCGCCATCTCAAGACTCGCAACAATCGCATGAATCGGCTTCTTTTCATCCCGCCCCTTGATTTCTCGCACCTTCGCCAGCGCCTCATTCGAAAGCGCATCCGCCCCCAGACCATACAGTGTGTCTGTCGGATACAAAATCACCCCACCAGAGCGAAGTACCTCTGCTGCCTTCTCCACTGCCTCGGGATCGTTTGCGGAAATAGTTTCCATATCGCCATGCTACCGAATTCCAAGGTTTTCTGCTATATTTGCCCAACGCGCGCTTAGCTCCGGTGGATGATGCGGTTTGCCAAAGCTAGGTGCCGTTCTGTAAATTACTGGTACACAAATGCGCGCTTAGCTCAGTGGTAGAGCATCTTCTTGACGTGAAGAGGGCCGGGGGTTCGATCCCCTCAGCGCGCACAAGGCCGAAAAAGCAAACTGCTTTGCTTTTTCGTGCACTTGTGCGAGACGGACGCATGTTCCGCGAGCACGCGGAACGGCGGAGTCCGGATCGGGATAATTCGTGAGCGGCGGCGAAAGAATTATTCCTGACCACAAGTAATGCAATCATATGAAAATACTGGGCATAGAAACCAGCTGCGACGAAACCGCTGTTTGTATTATTGAGGCGGGCGGAGATTGGAAGGCAGGCTTTGATTACCAAGTGCTCGGCAATGCCCTCCTCTCTCAGACCATCCACTCGCACTATGGCGGGGTGTTTCCAAGCCTTGCGCGACGTGAGCACGAGATGAATCTCATTCCCTTGCTGACTAAAGCTCTGAATGATGCGAACATGCTTGTATCAGGCTCATCTGTAAATGAAACGATTGAGAGTATTCTCAATCGAGAAAACGATCTACGTCCCCAGGCCCTCGATTTTCTAACAAAGTACAAACGACCAGAGATCGATGCGATTGCCGTTACGCACGGCCCTGGGCTTGAGCCCGCACTCTGGGTGGGCGTAAATTTTGCGCGCGCACTTGCAACCGCATGGAATCTTCCCGTTGTACCGGTGAATCACATGGAGGGTCACATCGTCCTCTCTGCGATCGCGGGAAAAAAGAATGACAAGGTTTCGTTCCCACTTCTCTCCCTTCTCATTTCCGGCGGACACACCGAGCTCGTACTTTCCCGCGAGTGGATGCAGTATGAACTCATAGGGCAGACGCGAGATGACGCCGTCGGAGAAGCATTCGACAAAGTAGCTCGCATGCTCGACCTCCCGTACCCCGGGGGGCCTGAAATAGACAAGCTCGCTAAGCGCGCGCGATCATCAGATAAAAAGTGGCAAGGTCAGACCTTGCCACGACCGATGATCGATACCGACGATTATGACTTCTCGTTTTCAGGACTAAAGACTGCCGTCCGCCGCCTCATCGAAGAATGTAGGACACGGCGTGTCCTACATGAAGAAGATAAGATTGGAATTGCTCGAGAGTTTGAAGAGGCATGCGCAGATGTCCTCGTGGCAAAGACGCTACGCGCGCTCGAAGAACACAATGTTGAATCGCTCGTGGTGGGCGGTGGCGTTTCGGCAAACGAATACATTCGTGAACGCCTCGCCGAAGCAATCAAAAATGATGGCCTCACCACACAGCTCCTCGTGCCCCCACGCGAGCTCGCCACCGATAACGCACTCATGATCGCGCTCGCCGGCTATTTCCGCGCCCTCAACAAAGAATTCGCTGAACCGGAAACGATTCGAGCGAATGGGAATTTGAAGTTGATATAAAGCAGAAACCCCCGTCACTGCAATGACGGGGGCGCAAGCTCTCCACGGTTGCAGCCGCAGAGGAGGCCTACTTGCCACGCCACCACGACGGGTGATGTTCTTGAACGCGGCCGAACTAACCTAAATAATAAATGGTCATTATCCTTTTGTCAACCCCCCTCACATTTTGAAACCATGTTAGGATGGCGAAATGTCAGAAAACGGCTATAAACCTAGCCCAATTCCCGAGGAATTCCTCAAGCCCTACAACCCCGCTGACGAGGAGCCAAAAACGCGCGCGCTCTGGGACGAAAGCGGCTACTCGAATCCCGATAACCTCCCAGAGGGCGAGCCGTATACAATCGTCCTCCCTCCTCCGAACGTAACGGGCACCCTCCACATGGGCCACGCCGCGATGCTCGCGATTGAAGACATCCTCATCCGCTACGCGCGCATGAACGGCAAGAAGGCGCTCTGGATTCCGGGAACTGACTCCGCCGCGATTGCAACACAAGCGAAAGTCGAGAACGACATCTACAAAAAAGAAAAACTCACGCGCTATGATCTCGGGCGCGAGGAATTGATGAAGCGCATTGACGCCTTCACCGAAGAGAGCAAAGACACCATCATAAATCAGGTGAAAGCCATGGGAGCTTCCTTGGATTGGAGCCGCTACGCGTACACACTCGACGAGAAGCGCTATGCGGCTGTCATGGAAGCGTTCGTGCGTATGTATGATGCTGGGCTCATTTACCGCGGCAACCGCATCGTGAATTGGGATCCGAAATTGCAGACGACCGTTTCCGACGATGAGATTGAGTACATCGAACAGAAAGATCCGTTCTACTACTTCAAGTACGGCCCGTTTGTGATCGGAACCGTGCGCCCAGAAACGAAATTCGGCGACAAGTACGTCGTCATGCACCCAGAGGACGCTCGGTACAAAGAATTCACACATGGACAGACCATCGACCTGGAGTGGATCAACGGCCCCATCACCGCGACGATAATTAAGGATGAAGCCGCCGACATGGAAGTAGGCTCCGGTGTCATGACTATTACACCCGCCCACTCAGGCGTTGACTTTGAGATCGCACAGAGACATGGGCTCGACATTGAACAGATCATCGATGAGCGCGGCATTCTTCTGCCGAGCGCAGGAGAGTTCGCGGGTCAACACATAAAAAAAGCACGTCCGCTCATCGTAGAGAAATTGCGCGCCAAGGGGCTTGTTGAGAAAGTGGACGAAGGCTACATGCACAACATCGCAACCAACAGCCGCGGCGGCGGTGTGATCGAGCCGCAGATCAAAAAACAGTGGTTCGTTGCCGTGAACAAAGAGTTCACTATCTCGCACTCGTCGATCGAAGGAATTCCCACGGGCACGATGACCACCTTGAAAAAGCTCATGCGCCACGTTGTGGAAACGAAGCAAGTACAGATAGCTCCTGAACGATTTGAGCGTGTGTACTACCACTGGATAGACAATCTCCGTGACTGGAATATCTCGCGCCAAATATGGTTTGGACACCGCATCCCCGTGTGGTACCGCGGAGAGGAAGTGTATTGCGGCACCGAAGCACCAGGTGGCGATGGGTGGGAGCAAGATCCAGACGTGCTCGACACCTGGTTCTCCTCGGGCATTTGGACGATCTCGACACTCGGATGGCCGGAAGAGACTGGCGATTTCAAGCAATTCCATCCTACAGCCGTGCTGGAAACCGGCTACGACATTCTTTTCTTTTGGGTAGCGCGTATGGTCCTCATGACTGGCTTTCTCGTGGGGCAAGTGCCGTTCAAACAGGTCTATCTTCACGGTCTCGTGCGTGACGGCCAGGGGCGGAAAATGTCGAAATCGCTGGGGAACATTATCGATCCCCTTACCATGATCGAGAAATACGGCGCTGACGCGACGCGTCTCTCTCTCATCATTGGTGCGGCGCCAGGTATGGACATCAAGCTCTCAGAAGACCGCGTGCGCGGCTACAAGCACTTTGCGAACAAGCTGTGGAACATCACTCGTTTCGTGCTGGAGAGCACCCACGACATGGGGACGAATGGGAAACTCTCCGAAACCGATGCGAAACTCATCGCCGAGGCGGAGGAACTTGTACGGAATGCATCGCAGAACATTGATTCGTTCCGCCTCGACCTCGCTGCCGACCAGATATACCACTTCGTTTGGGACCGCTTCGCGGCAGAGATTATCGAAGAGTCAAAACCAATCCTTAAAGAATCCGGTGATGCACGCGCATCTCGGCAACGCATGCTCCACGAAATTCTGAGTATTTCCCTCAGAGCTCTTCACCCTTTCATGCCATTTGTAACGGAGGCGATTTGGCAGAAATTGCCCCAGAAAGAAGGAGATGTTCTCATGGTCGCCAAGTGGCCAAAATAGGCTGCTACAATAGAGCGCATGTTTCCCGTGGAATCTTTCGCGGTCGCCATTCTTGGGGGCATATTTCCCGCACTCGCCTGGCTCTGGTTTTGGATCAAAGAGGACACACACCCTGAGCCGAAACGTTTGATCGCACTTGCCTTCATTGGCGGCATGCTCACCGTCGTTCTTGTCGTGCCAATACAAAAATTTGCGGCAGGCATACTCGTGACCCAAACGGCTATGTTTGCCGCCTGGTCAACCATCGAAGAATTCGCAAAGTACGCCGTCGCTTGGCTCCTCGTCCTCCATCGTCGTGAAAACGACGAACCGATTGATGCGGTGATTTACATGGTTGCTCTCGCCCTCGGTTTTGCAGGCCTCGAAAACGCCCTCTTCTTGCTCTCACCTCTCGCCGGCGAAACACTAGTACAAACCGTCATCACTGGGAACCTGCGCTTTATCGGCGCAACCCTGCTCCATGTGTTCTCCTCTGCCATCGTCGGGCTCTTTCTCGCTTACGCCTTCTACAAACCGTTTCTCCTGCGTGAATGGTACACAGCGCTCGGGGTTATCCTTGCCTCCCTTTTGCATATCGCCTTTAATTTTCTTATACTGAATACGGCGGATGAACACATATTGCGAACATTTGCCGGAGTGTGGGTTGGCGTCATTGGTGTACTCTTTGCACTCGAATTCGTGAAGCGCATTAAGCCGCGCAGAGGCTAGTTACTGGATAAATTATTTCCATGAGTAAACAATCGTTCTTTTCTCGCTTGACAGGATCCGATGATGGATATGACGACTTTTTGGATGATCCAAGGGGCAACCGCGTTTCCTTTTCTCCCCAGGGCGCACCTGAGCGCCACGCGACGGTGTCTGTTCAGAGCCAAAGCCGAGGAGCGACTATTCCAGAGCCAGAGGGCGAACTCGCAGTTGACGTCTACCAAACGCCCGACCACATCGTTCTGAAGGCACTCATTGCCGGTGTGCAGCCACAAACCATAGATATTTCTCTCACGCGCGAAATGTTGACTATCTCGGGTGTACGCTCTGACGAACGCGAAGTAGAAGAGGATAACTACTTCCAGCGCGAACTCTACTGGGGATCCTTCTCCCGAACCATCCTTCTCCCCGAGGAAGTAGACGTCGACGCAGCAGAAGCGACCGAGAAACACGGCGTTCTCATGATTCGCCTCCCGAAAATCAATAAGCGCCGGGAGACCAAACTTAAGGTGCGTGCACGCTAGGAATCAGACGTGCACCAAATCAAAACGGTCCATGGTAGGACCGTTTTGATTTGGTGCTTGGGACCGGGGTCGAACCGGTGACCCTTCCCTCTTCAGGGGAATGCTCTACCAACTGAGCTACCCAAGCAAAAGTCGGTGGATCGATTTTAGCATTTTTTAGTTAGCCTGGAAATACTGCGGAAATTGGGCTCGTATCTTCTCTACCGCAGCCTGCATGCCATCAAACTGTGCTTGGGCAGCAACACTTCCACCCTGAATTTGTTGCATGGCGTTAAAAGTACTCTCCATGACAGGCGCAATATATTGCATGTAGAGCCACAGTGGAATTATGAGAAGCGCGACCCACACGACAAAGCGGAATAAGCCTCCTATGAAGGCATTACGACGCATTGCGTGAAGCATGCGATTATTCTCACGCGTCAGGCGAAGAAGATCCTCCAGCTTGTCAGCGTCGTACTCGACACCCATGTATTACATTGAACCTCCCGCGTTGCAGGTGGCGCATCCTTTGCAGTCGAGTTTGATAGGTGTCGCGAGAACTCCCAAGACAAGTGCGTTCCAGAGGAAGAAGAGCGGATCAAAACGACCAATTGGCGCCTGCATAAGAACGCTCACCCACGCGAGAATAAACGCAAGAGCAGAAAGACCCCACATGCCCTTCCAAAGCCAACACTTCATCAGATGCTTGTTCATCATAAATGCCTGTTATTTTCGTAAGTCGATACATTATATACCCTTTTAAGGGACTCAGGGCGCCATATCCACAGGTTCCCCCAGACCCAGTCGGCCGACAACGTGCTCCCGTTTTTCCTCCGCGATTCGTGGACGGGCATAGTCCTCTATGTACACGGGGTGTACGATAGCATGCTCGACCCCCTCTTTCCCAAATACAACTTCAAGAATCAAGCCTGTGCGGGTTTCTTCAGACCACATCTGATCAAAAACAAAGTTGCCCAAACTGTAATAAATGGGTTTCCCTTGGTAGATTTCAGCCCCTTGCACCACATGCGGATGGTGTCCGACAACCATATCCGCCCCCGCGTCAATCGCTGCGCGAGCGAAGGCTTGCTGCCTCTCGTTTGGCTCAAGCTCATATTCATCTCCAGAGTGCATGGAGACGACAACAATGTCAGCAAAGGTCTCTGCGCCCGCGATCTCCGTTTTCATGCGTTCAGACCGCATGAAAGCGGCACCAGACTGATCTACGCTTGCCTCTCTGCCAGAAAAAAGTCCGTCTGTATACGCAAGAAAGGCGAACTGGATACCGTTTGCATTCACAAACATCGGTTGCCGAGCCTCGACGTCGTCACGCCCTGCACCCACGTGAATGATCCCAACAGCATCAAGAGCCGTCTGGGTGTCCGAAAGACCCTTCTCCCCAAAATCAAACGTGTGGTTATTCGCAAGCGAGAGGATGTCAAAACCGGCCATTTTCAGTGCCTCGGGCACATCCGCGTCGGCACGAAAACGCATTTCAAATGGCTGCACCGCGTCACCTTCGGTAATAGTCGTTTCTAAATTGCCGAAAGCAACATCCGCTTCGCGAATAATATGCGTCGTGCTTGCGAAGGGATAGTCAGCGCCACGCTCGCGCATCCTCTTCGCGACCGTGCGTGAGAGCATGATGTCGCCAACAAACACAACACGCGCTCGCGGAGGAGGCGCAGGACGCGCATACTCGAGAATGCGCTCGGAGACCCCGGGCACAGTGAGCGGCGCAACCGCAAGCAGAGCGCCGACGACAAATATGCGAATTGTGCGCATGTGCCCTCGTCCGGAATCGGACCGAAATCGTACCCTTAGGACGGGTCTGCACTATCCATTGTGCTACGAGGGCGACACGGCAACTCTAGCAGGAGTTTTAGAGACCGAGAAGAGCGCGGAGTTCGGGCTCATCAAAACCGACAACGAGCTTATCTCCCACCGTGATCACCGGAACGCCCATCTGGCCACTTTTTTCGATCATGATGCGGCGCTGCTCAATATCTGAGGCAACGTCGTGTTCAGTGTATTGCACGTTATTCGACCTAAAAAACTCTTTTACCATGCCACAAAAGTGGCAAGTGGGAGTTGAGTAAATGGTGACCGGTGCTGTTGTCATAGCATCATACGCTTAAGAATAAGAGACGCATTGTACCACACGATTTATTTTGTGCGTGGAGACGAAGATCTACGTTGCACTCTCTCGCTCCGCCCTCCACTCACATCACCCGCTGTAAAAGTCACTGGTGCGGACACGGGGAATCGAACCCCGATCTACCGCTTGGGAAGCGGTCGTTTTACCACTAAACTATGTCCGCCTTACGCTCGTCGGTCGTACAAACATACGCAATCCGTTGACGTGGCACTTCCTTAGGAACCCCTATTTGCAAACACTACGATTTTAACCAATAAATCGTCGCCCTACCACCATGCCAGCCACCCCTTGACACGTTCAAAATTCGTTGGTTCTAACGATCGTTCGGGTCCGACAGGCTCAACAATGACCACCATACCCTCGTCCTCCTTCCCCACATTAAATCGATGTCGGAGAGCTTCCTCTCTGCCACGCTCAGTTGAAAGCGATGATATCTCCGACCGTAGTTCCACTTCGCGTAACCGAAGGTCATGAAGCTCCACCTCGGCCTCTCGACGCAATGCACGAGAATCCCCCTCTTTCTGATAAACATCCCAGACACCCCGCAGTAGGATGACAAGGAGGGCAAAAAACAGCAGTGTGAAAAGTCGTCGCCACATGAGACGGACCGGATCCCGCTTGTGCCGCACGAACACCATATGGTACGATTCTAGCACTCTAGAAATGCCCGGCTATGAACTTCCTCTTTCACCACAAAACCAAGAAAGTCCTCAATTTCATTTGGGGGGTTGTTGCCGTACTCATCATCGTGAGTATGGTGCTCTTCTTTGCGCCAGGACTGGTTGAGCTATTAATTTAAAACACCCGAGAACGTGAGTATAAACACTACTCATCTCCGCCTCGCACCACTTTAAGAAACACATCGTGCGGGATGTCGACCTTCCCGCGCGCGAGCATGCGCTTTTTCCCTTTCTTCTGCTTTTCCAGAAGCTTCATTTTGCGAGTGATATCACCGCCATAGAGATAACCAGTCACATCTTTACGCATCGCTGACTTACGGCGTGAAGCAACGATCTTGCCATCACATTTTGCCTGAATCTTGAGCTCGAACAGTTGTTTAGGGAGTAATTTTTCAAGTTTCTCCACCAGTGAATCGCCCTCGGAATTGATGCGTCGTTTCGAGATAATCCGCGCAAACGCGGGCACCAGCTCGTCAGCAACGAGAATGTCGAGCCGAACCACATCCGCATTACGAAGCCCCAGCATCTCGTATGAAAGTGAGGCAAACCCCGATGATACGCTTTTGAGCCTGTCGAAAAAGCCGCGCATAAGTTCGCGGAGCGGCATCTCTGCGGCAAGTTTTACCTTGCCGTCAGGAAGTGTCTCCGTTTCCCCCACCACGGCCTCGTGATCAAACAGTATTTGCGAAATGCCTCCGAGATAGCTCGGCGGCGTGATGACAGCGATTGCCGCCCATGGCTCGCGTACGGATTTCAGGGTGCCGTCGTCAGGAAAACGAGCGGGGTTATAGATTTCCTCAACGCGACCATCTTGAAAAGTAATTTCATACACGGTCGTCGGACTCGTGACGACGAGCGGGAGATCAAACTCTCTCTTCAATCGCTCGATCACGATCTCCAAATGGAGCATACCCAAGAAACCACAACGAAATCCCTTCCCCATGACGCCAGAAGACTCTTCTTCGTAGGAAAGTGATGAATCCGAGAGTCGCATGCGCTCAAGCGCCTGGCGGAGTTGTACGAGATCATCTTGTGACTCCGGGTACACGGATGCCCAGATGACCGGAGCCGGCGCGCGATAACCGCCGAGCGGGGCACCTCCCATGCGCGCTGAAACGACCGTATCGCCCACCGACGCAATGCCTGGCTTTTTGATACCCGTCACGATGTAGCCAATTTCCCCTTCCACGAGCGCGTCTCGCGGCGTTTCGTCCGGCGTTAGCACACCCACCTCAAGCGCGGTAAATGAGGCGTTAGCAACTGCGAGTTTGAGAGAATCCCCTTTCGCAACGCGCCCACCAAAGAGGCGGCAGTAGATAATGACCCCGCGATGATCCGAGTACGAAAAGTCGTACACAAGGGCCTGCATCTTCTCTCCCGAGCTCCGTGGCGGCGGAATGCGCTCAACCACAGCGTCAAGGAGGTCGGTCACCCCCGCGCCCGTTTTGCCTGAAGTGAGAATCACGTCGTGTTCGTCGCAGCCGAGAAGTATCACAAGCTCTGTTTTCACATCATCCACCCGTGCATGCGGCGCATCCACCTTGTTCACCACCGGGATGACGATACGCCCAAGCTCACGCGCAGTCGCGAGCACGGAAAGCGTCTGCGCCTCAACACCCTGCGTCGCATCCACAAGCAAGACCACGCCTTCCACCGCAGACAGAGCGCGCGAAACCTCGTAGGCGAAATCCACGTGACCCGGCGTATCGATGAGATTCAAAACATAGTCCTGCCCTTTGTACCCATACGACATGCGTACCGGCGCCATCTTAATGGTAATGCCGCGCTCGCGCTCGAGATCCATGCGATCGAGAACCTGTTCTTTCATCGCACGTTTCTCGATCGTACCGGTCAACTCCAGCATACGGTCAGCAAGAGTCGATTTCCCGTGGTCAATGTGCGCGATTATTGAAAAATTTCGTATGTTTTGTGACATGCGGCTTTAGTGTGCTTGAGATACCAAAAAACAGCAAGGAGGCAGGGTGAGTGCCTCCTTGAAGATTTTGATGCTACAAAAGGCTATCTCGGTGGCGAGAGCGTCAAGCGCCACGATGGGGTCTTGAGCCTTCGTCACTTGTCTACCGATAACCAGCCGTGTTGCACCGAACTTGAGTGCAGCAACGAGCGTATCGACACGTTTCTGATCGTCAAGAGAAACACCCGCGGATCTGACACCAGGCGTAATGAGGTTAATGGAACTACTTACGACGTCTCGCATTGCCGCCACCTCCTTTGGTGAACAGACGATACCGTCAACACCAACAGACGACGCAGCCCTTGCGAATGACCGTACCACCACAGCCGGATCCGCACCGTATATGTGACGCACTTCTTCGAAGCCTAACGAGGTAAGCACCGTCACCGCGTACACTGACAACCACTTGCAACAGCCGCCTCCATCATTGCGGTGCCGCCGGAGGCATGCACCGTGACGATATCGACACCTGCTTTCTTGATCTTTTCTGCACGAAGCTGCGCGGTTTCAGGAATATCGTGGACTTTTACATCCACCCACACCCTTCGAGCCCCGTATAGTTTAAGCCGTTCAACAATTTCCGGCCCCTGGTCATCCCAGAGATCGTGAATCTTAACGGCGAATACGCGACTACCGATCGCTTCGACCAGATGACACGCATCAGTGTTGGGCATGCCATCAAGCGCAAGCACGACAACATCCTCGGTCTTCATTCGATGTACTCCCATATATCTGCCAACGTACCTCCGGCAACCGCCTAAGTGATACCACACCTCGCCAAATACACCTAAAATTACGTAGACTGCTCTCCTGAGGCAATCGGTTCCACATCACGCCAAATGCGGCGGCGTACGGCAAGAGCATTCTCGGCGTACTCCCTACTATGGAGTAAGTAATAAACCAATGCCGCAGCACATATACCAGCGCCACCAGCGACAAGTGCCTTGATAAACACAGATGCTAGGGTCGAGAGCAGAGTAATGTCCCCAATCACCTGTAACGTGAGATAGGCCAGAGCACCAGCAGTAAATGCGGCAGTGAGTGACTCCCAAAATGAGCGCTTGATCTGTGCAAGAAAATTGCCAAAGTGCCATTCGATTGAAACAACCAGCAAGAACGCCCCCATGATTGACGCAACGGAAAACGCGAACGCGAGAACAACGACGTCAGTGCCGACAAGGTTGTCGATGCGCAAAAGCGCTTCCAGAAAAATTGCAATGTCGGCATTTTGCACGATCCGCAAATAAACGAATCCGAGGAGTAAAGTCATACCTGCCGTAATGGCAGAAACAAGAACGGGCACAAACGTCCGCCCAGCGGCATACCACGCGCGGATTAATAGAATTGATACTCCCTGACTTGCGAGCGAAAGAGAGAAGAGCGCGAGCGCAGCGGCGGTGAGACGTGTATCAGTCCAGTCAAAAGACCCTGAACCGAGTGCTGTGCGTACAATATGAGCTCGAAGGACAATCACAAGCGCGAGAGCTGGAAGCGACCAGAAGAAGATCTGGCGAACAGCGAGCGCCGCATGCGATATAAAGACGACCGTGGCTCCGCGCGCATGTGCCTCCGACAGAAGTGGGAAGGCAGCGGTTGCATAGCTTGCTCCGATGACCGATAACGGAACACTTTGAAGATTGTAAGCGAACATGAAAACCGCAATTGAACCTGCTGGAAGCGTCGCGGCAAATGAAAGGAGGCCAAAGAAGGCAAATTGTCCGAGCGAAAGCGCAAATGCGCGAGGTAAAGAAATGTGAACAGTATCGACAAAACCATGCCATTTAAGCGCCAAAGGATTAACCCGCCCCCACCCTTCACGCAACAATGGCGGAAGCTGTATACCAAGATGCAAAACAGCACCAATGATTACGCCATAAACAACACCAGCTATACCATGCGCCGGCACAAGTACAAGTGCACCAAAGATGATGCCAAGGTTATAGACGATCGGCGAGAGTGCATAGAGCGCATAGCGATGGCGAAATTGTGTAATCGCCGCCGCAATGTTCGAAAACCCAAGAATTACTGCTTGCAACAATAATATGCGCGTCAAGAATACAAGCTCACCCTCCATGTGCATGAACGAGGGAAACATGCGCGAGAGTATTGACGGCGCAGAGAGTGCAGCAAGAGCTGTGACGAAGATGACGAGCGCACTAAACCAGACGAGCAGCCCATCGATATATCGACGCTGCGCCTGCTCATCCCTTCGCGCAAGCTCTGGAATCAGTACATACGCAGAAACGAGCGCCCCCACCCCAATGAAGACAAGGTCGGGGATACGGAATGCAGCATAGTACAGGTCGAGTTCGGGTCCCGCACCAAAAAGGTGCGCAAGAACGCGATCACGTACAAGAGCAAGAAGAGATGATGCGAGCGAAGAAAGTGCAAGAATATAGGCTGCAGCCTGCAACCCACGAACCTCAGTTGAAAGGTACGAAAGAGCACGCTCAGCGCCACTGTATGTCATCTCGAGCATTCGCCCGTTTCGAAAAAAACGTAACATACGCGCAGGATTCTACTGCGTTTCGTTAATACCATCAAACGGATCTTTTCCCACCCTTACATTTTCAATGAGCCTAGAGAGCCACTGTTCCGATGGATTGAGCTGAGCAACGCGCTCGAAAGCCCGCGCCGCATCCTCGCTCCGCCCAATCTGATTGTAGGAAAGTCCAAGGACAAACAGTGCATTCGCGTAATCCGGCGACAGTGAGACCGACTGCTCCAAAACACGAACTCCTTCTTGATATGCTCTTCCAGAATAGAGAATGTAACCTAAATTGAACCAACCTAGCGCGTCATTTGGAACAAGCCTCACCACCTCTGCAGCCGCTTCAACGGCGGGATCCCCGTTCCCAGACGCCGCTTCAACTTGTGAGAGAAGATAGTATGCAATTGCAAGGTCGGGCTTAAGTGCTATCGCCTCATGAAGATAGGTGCGAGCACTGTCTGCTTCGTTGCGTGCAATTGCAATTTGAGCGAGTCGAACTTTCGGAATTGGATTTGTTGGCTGCGCCTCAAAGGCCCTCGCGTAAGCGTCACTCGCATTCTCATAGGCACCGTCAACGTTTGCACCGGCAAATTCGCCATATATTTGCGCGAGTGACAGCCAGTTTTGGTATGTATCACCCAGTCGCACCGCAGTGAGACCATGCTCAATAGTGTGCTCTAGTGTTTCTTTGAGCGCGATACGAGCCGAGTCGTCATTAGCCCCACTTTGAATGAGCGTAGCAAGTTGGGCAACGCCAAGCTCTGCCGCCGCCCGGTGTGCACGATCATTTCTAGGCGAAATGACGAGCGCTTTCTCCATCATGCTTGTGGCGCCAGCGAGATCCCGTGAAGTGTTAAAAAAGTGCGCTGCGCGATTGACAAAAGTATTGGAGATAATCTCCCGGAGTGCCAAACCAGAAGAAAAAACGACCAAAAAACAAAGTAGGAGAGTTCCAATTGCTGTCAACACGGACCGTACTGACTTGACCCCCACAGGAAGAGAGTGGGTCGGTCTATCGCCAACAGAGCAAACTGCTAAAAACGCAAGAAACAGGAATGTCACCCCGCTCATCGCGACACTCGGTGTATATACCATATGATAAGCAACTAAATACGATGCAGCGACAAGCGTAATTCCGAATAGCGCATGCATGCGCACGAGCGGCTGATTCTCACGCACTAAACGCAAGAAGTTAAATAGAATTAAAAAAATTATACTTGTCCACGCGAGTAACCCAATCGCGCCCACAGCAAATATTGACGTCGGGATTACCCCGACACCAGAATTAAAGTCAGTATTCCAAAACGGCGTCAGATTCACTTCTTGCGGCTTGTGAAGACCCCATTCACGAATGAATGAGTTTGGTCCGGCACCAAAGAGAAACTCTCGTGGAGCATCAATGGACTGACGTGCAACATCGAGCGTTCCCTGCCAGGAAGGACGAACTTCGATTTGATCGATCTGTAACCATGATGGCAGTACGTTATTTACAGATGCATTATAAAAGCCGGCGACACAGAATAATACAGCGCCTATAAACCACGCAGAGGCTCTTCCAGAAGCAGCAAACCAAGAATCACTATGGATACTGCGCGAATATCTCAGAACGCTCAAACCACCCACAAGAAGGAGCACCGACGTGCCCCAAAATACGTCCCTGAAGTGGACGATTACGAGAATAAAAAGCGCTAGGACACTTAAAATAGCTAGAGCCCATCGACCCGCCCTTTGGCTTACAATTCCGACCCACAATGTACCCGATAGAAAAAGACCTAGACCTGCAATGATGCCCAGGTCGCGCCACGAACCAAAAAGATTTGCCGTTTCTCCTTGAAGCACTCCGCCGAAAGAGAGCCACGATGGAAAGATTGCATATGCGATTTGAAATGAAAAAAGTATAAATAGCCCTCCAGCGAACGCCAAGAGCGAGCGAACGATTACCACCCGATGATCGGTACAAATCAGCGTTATGAGTAAGAAAATTGCATACCAAATTACTGTAGCAATCAATGTGTCTTGCTCAACACCACTCCCTACTATCGAGGAAACATTCCACCCTGAGACACCGGCAGAAATGAAATATGCGAGTGGGAGAAGCCCCACTACCAGGATGAACGGAGTGCTTGGTATACGTATAACGCCCTCCGAAAAACGCGCGGTAGCCCAAAAAAAAGATGCGGAAATCAAAAATAAGCTTGCGAGAATAAGTTTACTCTGCGCCTGAGTCATCCACGGTACCGGAATTGTAAAAAAAGGCAGTAGGGCAGAAAAGCCGAGAAGAAGTAGACGTGATACGGTATCGCCCCAATGAGAAAAGCCTCCCACTTCACGGACAGGCGTCGCCTGCGATTGCGAAACCGCACTTGGACGTACAGCCTCTTGTCCAGAAACATGCTCAACCATAGTGGTGATGTGCAGAGACCGATCTCCCATGATCCAATGATACCTTATTCTCCACCAATATCATCGAAGGCGTGGGGATTCTCACTTCAGCATGCAGAATATGACGATGGAAATATTCCTATTTTTTTCTTATGCTCTACGCCATATCCGCTCACTAATCTGGTTTGTTATTTTGGAAGAAGAAAAGCGGCGCTTTTCAGCTTCGCTCGGCGCTGCACTACACTAACCCTGTTCGTTCGATTGGCTTCCTCGGAAATGGGAGTGCAAGCACTCCCATTTCTCTCTGAATCTGCACCGTAAGCCGGATTCTGTCGAGAGCAGCCATGTATCTGGGATGACCGTTACCGATCACCTCAAGCGGTTCCCCCTCGCGCGGAGCGCGAAAAATTTGCAATATACAATTTGATAAATAAGCTCCAAATGCCAATTTCGAAATTGAGATTTGAAATTTCTTTGCAAATTGATCTTTGGTACTTGCAAATTCTTTGTGCTCCGCACAAAGATACGACCTTGCACGCAGGTAGGAATTTTGCCGTTGCATCCATGCGTTTCCGCACAGTTCACCCCGAAGGGGTCGCAGGATCTCTCCTTTGACGTTTCTGTTCGCATCCCTTGGATTACCCAGGCGGGCGTTACCCACTACCGTTTGAACTGAATCACGCGTGTCCGGACTTTCCTCTAGTCTTTCGACCAGCGGCTGCCTAGTGCAGGACTGCAGTATTGCATTTTTCCTAATCATTGACAAGGGTATAATTTATGATATTATATTTATGTTCAACCGATGGAGGACACAGATGAATGACGCCCATGCTCTTGTCGAGTGGTATTGGGATCCCGCTTGGAAATGCCCAACCTGGGACGACCCTGGCGATTCCGATCTCCACTATGCGAAAATCGGCAACAACATCTTCCTCGCGGTATCAGGAGTGAACGGCATGGTCTTTCTATCTCGCTCGTCTCTTCCTGAAGGCGCATGTCCTCTCAGTTCCTCGTATCTGGAACGGGACACATATCGGATTCGTTGATTCAATCCGATGTCGGTTATCTGGTCTTACGTCGCCACGAACAATAGACGTACAGGGACGGTCGAAAGACGCGCAATCCCCGCCCAAGCAAGTGCTTGGGCATTTCTATTTTTCCTCCCCCGAATCCCCACCTACAACCTTCGCCTGGATCGGACTCACCATTGGCTCATTGGGAAGCCGACCATCAATCACGATATTATTCTTCTTTTCAATCTCCTCCACTTGCGCTGCAAGCCCGCGCGAGAGTTTCTTCGTGAGATCAAGTGGAAGCGTGAACGCATGTTTCTTTTCACCTGAGGTAAACACAATCTGCAAAAGTCCGTTCACAATGCGGGCATGAAATCCCTCAATGAATATCTTATCTCCCCCTTTCGCAAAGTCGTACTGCTGTTCCATGTAGGGCCATTTTACTCTTCGCCCACAGGATCGCCAACTGGCCAAAACGGCGCCGTTTTGGCCAGTCAAGCCTCAGCGAGCTGGCAGCGGGGAGGAAAATGCTTCACGAGGGACCCCGCAGCTGGCGAGGATGAGCCTGTTTTTCCGGCAGGAAAAACAGGTCTGCCCGAGAGAAGCATTTTCCTCCCCGCTGCCACGAGCGCCCCTCTAATGTTTGCCCGAATCCACTTCGTAATTCGTATTCTGCGCCTCGAAAAAGTTTACGAGCTCGAAGACGTCGGTTGAGGTTGTCATCCACTTCGCTGGATTCGTAACATTGTAATGCTTGGGAAGACCAAGCTCCTCCAAGCGGCGATCAGCGACGTATTGCACGTACTGATTCACATAATCAGCGTTGAGCCCAAGGATGCCGCGTGGAAAGAGGTCTTTGTTGTACGCATTCTCAAGGTTCACACCTTCAACGATGATGCCCGCGATTTCCTGTGCGAAGTCCGCGCTCACAAGCTCCGCATTTTCCTCAAGAATGTTGTGAATGAGGTTGATGCCGAATTTGAGGTGGAGCGATTCATCGCGGAGCACCCAGTTGATCATGGAGCCCACATTGCGAAGCTGATTGCGCTGACGGAAGCTTAAGACGACCATGAACCCCGAGTAGAACCAAATGCCTTCCATTACGATGTTGTATGCGATGAGGTTGCGAATGAAGTCTTTTTTCCCTTCTGGCGTCTCTACGTCAATCTCCTGCTCGGTCATCCGCTTTAAGTATTTGTTGATGTAATCCTCCTTTGCCTTCATTGAAGGAGTCTCTAAGTGGCGCTTGAATGCCTTGTCGCGATCAATCGGGAAAGTCTCAAGCAAATACTCGAACGCCACGCAGTGGTTTGCCTCTTCCCACATCTGCTTTGCGAGGTACAAGTGACACTCCGGCGATTTGAGGTAGCGATACACGCCAAGCGCCAAGACGCGGTTCACAATAAGCTCTGCCGGATTAAAGAAGGACATCAGAAATTCCACCGCGTGCCTTTCGTCATCCGTCATTTTTGACCAGTCGTCGAGATCTTCCTTCAAGGCTATTTCATGAGGAAACCACGTGTTTCGAACTGCTTGGTTATAGAGGTCATACGCCCACTGATAGCGAATAGGGTGGATGTTGACATCATCTGGCGAAAATTTTCCGATTAACATACTACATTCTTTAGACTTATAACGTGATACTACTTTTATTGACACGAATCACACTGAGCACGCTCGGCAGGGTCCACGGGGCACACAAACGGCTTGTTTGCCTGCACAGTGGGAGCGGCTGAAGCTTGCACTGGCGCAGCTGTTTCCGCAACTGTCGCGAATCCCATGCGAGGAGAATCGGCATTGACGGGAGACGCATGTGCCGTTACCGGAAGCGCCTGTTGCGCGATCGGCGTCATAGGAAGCGCCCCCTGGTCAGCAACAGCAGCAAAACCCTGTCTTCCAGTCGGCATAGTACGAGAAGCAGCAGGCTCCACAGGCGCCACTTCAGCGCGGACAGGCGCCATTTCTGGAGCCTGCACAGGACTCATCGTAATCGGTGAAGCGACCGGCTCCTCTTTCGTAAACACGGGTTGCGCAACAACATTTGCAAACCCACGCTTTCCGGTTATTGCCATCTTGTTCACCGAAGTGGTTGACTGCTCTGCGGTGTGTCGCGGCTTCATGTGGAGGTAGTAGGTTGTCTTCAGACCCTGTTTCCACGCGGTCATATAGACGTTCTTCATCTCATCCATATCGCGATTCTCCAGATAAATATTGCGTGAGAGTGCTTGATCCACCCACTTCTGAGCACGTGCAGCAACCTCGATGAATGCGTAGGGCGACGTACTGAAAGAGGTCTTGTAGATCTGTTTCAGGTACGACGGTATTTCGGGGATGCCTGAAATGTCGCCCTGATGCTCGACGATTTTTTCCTTTACCGAATCCCATAACCCCATGTTCTTGAGGTCTTTCACGAGATTGTGGTTGATGTCCATGTATTTACCGGAAATCTTGTTGCGAGAGAATACCTGCGCAAAGCGCGGATCGATGCCGGGTGTTGTTCCCGCCACCAAACCAATGTTGGCATTCGGCGCGACAGCCATGAGTGTTGCATTGCGAATACCTCCCTTCACCTTCTCGCGAAGTGCATTCCAGTTGAGTTGCTTATTTTTACTCTCTCGTGTCATCCCGGTGGAGATACCGCGATCTTCTTCGAGCGCAGTGATGGAGTCGATCGGCACCATGCCTTTCGACCATCGCGAACCTTCAAAGTGCTTGTAAACACCTCGCTCACGCGCAAGATTCGCGCTCTCGTCTATTGCCATGTAGCTCACGAACTCGAACACGCGATCTGCGAAGTCAGCTGCATGACCGCTTTCATACGGCATACCAAGCTGCTCGAGAGCGTCCGCAAAACCCATCACGCCGAGGCCAACAGCACGGTTCTCTTGATCACCTTTTACCGCCTCCGGGATTGGAAGCGTGTTGATATCGATGAGGTTATCGAGCTGACGGACGGCAAGCCGAACGCTCTCCTCAAGCTTATGCCAGTTGAGCTGACGGCCTTCAATATGACCCGCGAGGTTGAGTGACGCGAGATTGCACACCGCAACACTGTCTTTGCTCTGCGGGAGACAAATTTCCGTGCAGAGGTTCGACATATGAATCGTACCGGTATTGTTGTTGAGGGCACGAAGATTGATCGGATCCTTCCAGGTGAGCCACGGGTGTGAGGTGGATTGGAGCGAGGTGAGAATGAGATGCCACTGCTCGGTTGCCGGCACCTTCTTCCACATGCGAAGTTCGCCACGCTTTGCCATTTCAATGTATTCCGCATAGCGCTTCGCAAACTCTTTGCCGTACAACTCGTTCAAATCCGGCGTTTCTTTCGGGTCGAACATGTACCAATCCTCGCCTGCCTCAACACGACGCATGAATTCATCGGAGAGATATACGGCTGTGTTTGCGGTGCGCATGCGCAAGTAGTCATCGCCTGCATTGTGTTTCCAGTCAATGTATTCCGGAAAATCGTAGTGCCAGTTCTCCATGTAGAAGCAGAGAGCACCCTTTTTCTTACCGCCACGCTGCACGGCGCGAATCGCAGTATCCATAATCTTCGCAAATGGCGTCGGACCTGAAGAAACGGTGTTTGATGACTTCAAGGGCGATCCGGCAGCACGCAATTTGGTCACGGAAACGCCGATGCCGCCGGAAGCTTTCGAGAGCTTAAGGACGTCGGCCACTGATTTCGCGATATGGTCCATATCATCGTGCACTTCGAGAAGAAAGCAGTTTGAGAGTGCAGGACGAGGCGTACCCGCAGCGAGGTTGGTGGAGCCGCCCGCAACATAGAGATGCTGCGACATGCGGTCGTAGAATTTGAGCGCCATTTCGGTCGGATTCGCCTCGTTATAGGCAAGACCCATCGCAATGCGCATGAAAAAGTACTGTGGTGTTTCAGCTGCTTTCTGCTTTGTGTTCTTGAGAGCGTAACGATCAAGGAGCGAGGAGAGGCCGGCGTAGGTGAAGATCTCGTCGCGTTCAATCTTCAGCGATGCCGCGAGTGTGTTCAGATCATACTTTTCGGCCATGCGAGCATCAAGGAGGCCGCTTGCAATACCCTCGCGCACATACTCGGGGAAACGTGCACGATACTGCGCCTCAAGCTCATTCGGGCTGTCATGGTATTCGCCAATGACGCGACGATATACGGTTTTCAAGAGCAATCGGACTGCGACTTTATCGTATTCGATGTCCTCTTTGATGTTTTGTACTGCGGCGTTGATCGTTGCGATATCCATCTCTTCCGTCGTGATGCCATCGTAAAGTGTGAGCTCGGTCTCACTTGCAATCTGCGTCACCATTGAGATGGGATCCGTAAGCCCTCGGCACGCACGCTCGATCGAGCGATTGATCTTATCCGCATTAAACTGCTCCCTCGACCCGTCGTGTTTGGTAATGGTCAGGTTCACCATAATTTTTCTTATGAAAGTTAATAAGTTCCCCGATTACTAACCGCTACCACTCTCCTCTTTACGGCGTACGTGAGGGGGCAGAAAACACGCCTGTCGCGCTAAAAGCGACAAGTTTTCTACATACCGGGCGTACGCACGCTCAGTTGACTCAAAATACCACAGACGTTCTTTCTCACGATTTTTTCCACAGCTGTGGATAACCCAATTCGTGGCTTTATTGAGGGAAATTTTCGGGCAGAGTTGCGTAATCGCCAATTTTAATGCCGTGTGTTGTTGCGAATCCTGCAGGAACTTCAAGGACATACTGCGCAGGGACGTTCGAGGTAAAGGAGGTCGGATATGTGTCCGGACTCACCCCTTTTTCGATGTGCACGACTTCTCCTCGCGCAGAAATCCACAGTATATCGATGGAGAAAAGCATGTCCTTCATCCAGAACGCGTACATGCCCTCCTCGGGAAAAACAAAAAGCATCCCCTCGTCACTCTTGAGCGAAGGGGTGCCACTCAATCCCTGTGCACGCGCTACAGGTGTCGCCATAATCATGACACGAATTGTGCGTCCACCAATACCGACGACGCCGGAAAGGTCACTGGATGACCCTTCCGGCGCAAGACCCCATAGCGTAAGCGCTACAAGCGCAATACAACCACCAACAATGCCGACACTCTTCATCATTACGAGAAGAGTACCAGAATTAAAGCCATGACGATAAACGAAACGAGCCAGTAGCCCGCGGTGATGAAGTAATATTTCAGCGGCTTCATCTCCCACAAAACCGAGCCAAGGAGAACGGGCGCCGTAAAGCCCACCCACGACCAAATACCGAGCTCTATTGCTCCAATCCAGTCATAGACGCCCCACGCGATGCCGAAATGATTCATAACCCAGGCAATAACGATCGCCGCAAGAAAACCAATAAATGCCATCGTGGGCATCTTTTTCTTCCCCTCTTCCATCTTGCTCATATCGAGCCCCGCAGCTTTGGCCCATGAATCCCCGAATACTTTCGGGTTAAACCACGTCATGCCAAGAATGAGATTCGCTACCGCGGCGAGAAGTATGGGAACAAGTGTAACTTCAAACATAGTAAAAAAGCTAGGTGTATAAAATTCCCCGTCTTTCTATGGTACCGAGCCCTCGCCCCTGCGCCAGAGGGGGCTGTGTGCAACTTCGCTGGAAGGATGGCGATTTGTCATCTCAGGCCGCCCTCGGCCTCGCGGCCGAGGGCGGCCCAGCCTTCTAGTACCAACTCGTGAGCCACCCACGCATCATCTCAATTTCGCGTGCCTGCGAGGAAATGATGTTTTCTGCGAGCTGACGCATCTCATTGCGCCCAGAGTCGCGTATCATCTGCGCCATCATGATCGCCATTTCGTGATGTGGAATCATTTGCTGCAAGAATTCGCGGTCGAATGCCTCGCCCGAGAGTTTTTCAAGCGCCGCGGTATCGCCCGTCATGCCGCGCATATGCATCCCCATACCCCCCTCAGGCGGCGAGCCGCCGTACCACGCCTTGTACCACGAGCGCATTTCGTCAATTTCTGTCTGCTGAGCTGCGATAATCGCCTCTGCGAGCGAAAGAATCTCAGGCTTCTTCGATCGATCGAGTGCGAGTTTGGCCATTTCAATCGCTCCTTCGTGATGCGGAATCATCTGGATGATGAAGTGCTGATCGGAAGCACCACGCATTTCCCCATCTCGCATCATTCCACCACCCGACATCATGTGCATCCCGCTTCGGGGGGCACCGAGGCGGCTTGCCCCCAATGAATATCCGGCAATACCACCAATAAGCACACCAACAAGACCTACCACTAACACATTTGAGAGAACTGAATTTATTTTTTCCATAGTGTTTTCGTTAACCTCAGTAATGGTTACGAAAACGCATATGGTTCTTTGCGATTAAGAATGCCGCGCGAGAACAATTCTTGAAAGAGCGTCGGGCGTGCTGGAATACGCCGCAAGCGCACGCGAGCCCGCTCGTGTGCGACAGGCAGAGGCCACGTGGTAAAAAACATCGCACACACCACCAAGAGCGAGAGGAATGAGGCAAACATTGCCTGCCACATCGAAAAGTGCTCGACAATCGTGCTCTCGCAAATTACCGTTTGCGCACCCTGCAAGGGACACCCGACGTGATGTTCTGGGTGAGACAAAAGCATTGGCAAGCCAAATAACGCAACGAAGAGAAAGGCACCGAAAACCGCCGAAGCAATAATCGATTTCACCTTTACACTATACGCCCACCACTCAAAAACGCCACTTGCCATCGTGGCAAGAGAGAGGGCATTGTTTCTTACCCAAGGCAATCGGCATGCCTAGTGCGTCATCTCATCCACGTACGGATTTTCGGACGTTGCTCCGGTACTTGTCGCCGCCGATGTTGATGATGTCAGAGACATTATAAATTTGTCCGCCGGAGCGTAGATGTCCGGACGCGGGTCGCCTTCGACTTGAATGATGGCCCACGCGCCTTTGTTCATACGAGCGAGCGCATGATCGACAAGCACAAGATTGCCCGGTACTTCGGCTTTGAATTCGACAATGGCTGCGCCGCCAGGAAGAACGGCCGTTGTCTGAATGTTTTTGAAGGTACCTCCGCCGATGCCGCCTTCCGGATAGACGGTATCGAATATTTCGCCAATCGGATGGAACGAGGAAATGAGACCAACACCACCATTCCCCACGTAGATTCGCGCGGTCTCTCCTGCTTTCATTTTCATGCGCGGTGCACCATCACTCTCTATTCGTCCGTTGAATGTGATGTAATTTGGCTCTTCATCCAGAAGCGCATCCCCATCAAAAATCGTGAGACCCTTCTTGCCGATAACACCTTTCGTGTAGAGCTCGCCTTGCACGACGTAAAATTCTTTATCAACCCGTGGCAGCCCTTCTTTCGGCTCCACGAGAATGAGGCCGTACTGCCCGTGCGAATTGTGCGTGCTCACATTCGGCGTCGCGCAGTGATAGATATAGAGGCCGGGGTTGAGTGCTTTCCAGGTAAAAACCTTTGTCTCGCCCGGATTTACTTTCGATAACGTAGCACCGCCGCCCGGACCCGTGACCGCATGGAGATCAATATTGTGCGGATGCAAGCTCGACGGATGGTTTGTGAGCGATACCTCAACCGTGTCCCCTTCGCGCACGCGGAGCATCGGCCCGGGCACTTGTTTATTGAAGGTCCAGTAGTTGAAGTAAATGCCAGGTGCAATTTCCGCTATCACCTCTTGCGCAACGAGTTCGATTTTTACGTGTTCGCTCGTCGTGCGGGTAATCGGTGGCGGAACGTCATTCGGATCAGCGCCAATATCAGCGACATGCTCGAAATTTTTGAAGTTCTTGATAAAAAAGAGAACATTCTTGAACGGCAAATCTGGAAGAGCCCCGCCCGGGTGATACACATGCATGAAGGCAGGCATGGCAAAGTGTGGTGCATACGTCTTATCCGCCCACATGTAGAGAATCCCGCCCGCTACGATAACGCCAAGCGTTACCGCGAGGGTTTTCGAGTGCATGCGATAGACGATGCGCAAGATGAAAAATGAAAAAGCAGCCACCGCAATCGTGATGCCAATCCCTTGCATCATCGAATAGTGGATGAATGGATAAAACGCGATCAGTGTGTCGAATCCAAAATACCAAACCGCAGCGAAAGCCACTACTGCGCCGAGCACGACAAGCGAAACAAGTGCCGTCAACCAATATACCATGCTACCCGTATCCCCATTTCCCATGTGCCATGTGCCATGTGCCATGTGCCATGTGCCATGTGCCATTAATTATATACCCCGAAACATCAACCCACCTTGGACTCAGTGTCGTATAATGTCAAAATGAACCTCCGCGAATGGTTACTCTATATCACCAATAATGAATCCATTTCTCGTCACGAGACGGAATTCGATATTGCGTTTTTCATCATTAACACCCTCGCGGTATTTGGAGGAAGCATCTACATTGGATATATCGGCGAGTGGCAATGGATTCCATTCCTCATCATTGAGTACGTCTGGTCAGTTGATACGATTCGTCACAATCGACCGTAGAGTTACGACCACATCGAGAGCAGAGCGTGGATATCAGACGCAAAATACGCAAGCGCGGTATTGAACATCACTGTTCCGATGCCGAGTGGCACTATCACGCGCCAGAGCGGATAGCGTAAAAGCCCCATCGGAATGGTCACGAGATCGCTGGAGAATGGCACACATGCACCATACAAGAAAAAGACAGCCGGCAATAGCCTCGGATGGTGTTCCTGCAGAGCCGCCAACCGCGTAAGTGCACGTTCTATTCGTGAAGATACGAGTGCTCGACCGAAATAACCAACGAAATAAGATGTGCAGTCGCCGAGCGACACTGCAATTGCCGTCGTTAAGCCAAGCGCGAGCGGGTTCAGACCGCCCGCCGCGAGCGCCATAAGCATCATATGGTACGGAATGCCGCTGAAGGTCGTAATCCCTCCCAAAAAAGCGAGTATAAATATGAAAACGTATGCATTCTCGACACCAATCAAACTTACCACCCGTTCCGCCGAAGAAAAATAAAAAAGTGCCGATATCACGACAAGTGTGATGAGTGGCAACACGCCAAGTATCCGAGCGGAATACTTCTGCATAGGTATTAACGCGCCCGAGGCATTCCAGAATTCCAATCGCTGCCCCCGAGGACACGTATCAGTGTGGCCTGTACTGATCCATTACGCTCTCCCCCAAAAACCATGACTCTCTCGCCGACATGCAATTGCGTGATGTCTCGTTCTCGTGGTCGCACTTCAGTTGTTGACAGGATGTGCACCCGGTGCTCACCATCACGCACATCATGGATAGTGATCGTATCGTCGGCAACCTGAACAACCTCGCCAAAGTATTGATCACGTTGCCACCGCGCATACATGCTTGCAGACGCTCCAGTAGCAAGCAGAATCACTACAACCATTCCTGCGACCCAGTAATAATGTCTCATGATGTTCTTTTAAAAATTCTATCAGCGGCTGTGCGCCAATACAATGAATACGACACAACCGTACACGCATACGACTTGAGCGAGTGAAATTGTGTGAGAATCCCCGCAATGCTACTGGGCGCAAAGGTTTGACCAACGCCTCGCTCAAGGAGTATCCAGCCCATGCGCCTTATAATCAGGCGAAAATCGGCCACCCATGCAATGATGGTCACCTCCCGCCCCAGCCACGGCCACCTCCCCAACCCTCTCCGGGACCGCCTCCTCCACCAGTCTCGCGCCCTGAATTTATGATTCCAGCATATTCTTCCGCAGATACAAACTCGGGTGTATACGTTACTCCGCGTGCAGAGAGTTGCTCGGTAAAAGAGCGAAGGTGGTTGCGCGATCCACGCGAGAGATTGTCATAGACGAACACGATGTCTTCGTTATCAGTTCTCTCACTGCGCACGTTCAAATCATACAGATCAAGGTCTTCAACTCGAGCGCCTACGCGCAGCGCACTCTCAATAGACGCTTGCCCCTCGGAAGTCAAATCAGTGAATAATTTTTGAAGAGTCGGATCGACGAAAACACCAATAGTGTCGTCAGAAACCGGATCCGCTATGTTGTATTTCACAAGGAGCGTACGCACTGCTTCGGTGTGCGTTTGCTCACTCTGTGCAATATTCGAGAAGATGGGCAGATTCCATTTTTCATAGAGCGTTATGTACACATCGCGCGCAAGCTTCTCCTCTTCACGCATGTAGAGAAGATCTGCCTTCTCTGTTGTATCGATCTCTTCCGCCGGAAGCGCTGCAATACCGGGACGCGCAGAAAGGTAATCTGAAGGTTCGGGAGTGCCCGTAGCCTCCCGCCATCCCTGCATCCCCGGCCTCTCTGACGGAATGGGCATGTCTCCTCCCCGCCAAGAGACTCCCGCAATGCCTCCAGCGAGCGCTGCGATGAGTCCGATAAGTCCCGCCCCGAATAAGCCGATATTCATATGAATGGAGGTAATGTGATTAAAGTAGGTGTCGTATTACGTATCGACGAACAGGTTCGGAATCGCTTACATCGATGCGCCTTTTCTCTGTCGCCAGCCTGCAGCATAGAGAAGCCCGACGACACATGATGGTAACGAAATCGCCGCATACCAAGTCCACGGACGATCGAACCCTAGAAGCCACACGTACGCACCCGCGAATCCAATGAAGACGATCGCACCAATAAGAGGAAAGCGCCATGCGACCACTGTGAACACAAGCAGCGCGAACGAGGGCATAAGGTGGACGAGGAATCCAATAATCATCATCCACTCAAGCGGGCCTTCGAAGACATCGAGTGCAAAGGTGGAAATGAATGCAACGAAGGCGAGCGAGAGGATACGTGGTGCCCAATGAAGAAAGTCGCCCATAGCCTCACGAGCCCCATCTCACCAACTGTGCCTTTGTTATGTTTTTTCTCTGCGCACGACGCATAGCAGGCGTTGGTTTTGCCGCCTCGGGAACATTTTTGCGGGGGTGCGCTCGAAAAACATCACCTTTCATGTGATAAATATGACCCCTGATATTTTTGAGAACCGACCGAGCTTTCTTGTCCGTAATCATGAGATGCCCGTCTTTCACATGTGCATCATCTTTGGAAACAAGCCACGAGACCGTGTCCTAGCTGCCGCTCGACCGCTTACCGGCAAGACGCTCTAAGCCACCTTTCTCTCCAACATCTTGAACCCGGAATGTCACAAAATCGCTTTTGGGACGAACCTCGATCCGATAGAATTTGCCCTTGCCGGTCGTGCCCGGCCTTTTTCTCCCTCGACCCTGCGGCTGGGCGAGTGCATGCTGTCGGTATGTCATGCTCTTCCATCTCGCCTGTGCTCTGCGGACATTCTTTCTCGCAGCCGCTCGCTGTTTCTCTGTTGTCATACGAGATCTCATAAATAGTTAATAATTATTTTTTCTGGATTTGCTGCCAAAGCCAGATACCTACAAGGACGAGATCAACCACGACGATGAGCCAGGTGATGAGTCCCACTCCTCCCCCCCCCATGCCATATCCGTACATCATATATATGTTTGAGAGTGAATAATGCCACGATACATAACGATATCTCAGCCCTCCGAAGCAGGACGTGCTTGTGATTCGCGCCTCCTCGGCACCACCCGCACCTTCCGAGGCTTCTTTTTTGGCTTAATACCCCGATTCTTAACGACACCCTCGAGCCGAGGTGGATAGGTCAATACCATCTCCTGCCGTACTTCGCGTTTATCTCCTTTTGTCGGACGCTGATTCTTCATATCTATTTCTTCGTAACCTCGACCTTAACTGCTTTCTTTTCCTGCCCCTTCACGATCGGCATCGCAACAGTGAGAAAACCGTCAGCATACTCGGCTCTCGCCTCATCAGCATCAACAATCTTCGGGAGCGAAATGGTGCGCGAGAACGACCCGCGCCGGATCTCCTTTGAGTAATAGTCCTTTTTATCTGTCTCTGTTTCCTCGTTACGCTCTCCCGAGACGGTGAGCGTGTCTTTGTCAATGGAAATCTCAAGCTCTTCCGACTTCACTCCGGGAAGCGACATCTTTGCGATCACACTCTTCCCTTCCTCATACACATCGACCGCGAGATCCCAGCCCAATTTCGGAAACATGGATATATACGGACGATCCTCAAAAAATCGTTCCATATCACTAAAGGGTTCCCATTTAATAAGTGCCATAGACGACGGTACTAGTTCCTGTAACGTCCGCTCTTCACTTGTGATAACTGCGGCTCGACCTTTTGTGTTTATTGTGCACGACATGAAATAAAAACCTATACATTGCGCACTGCGTATCATGCGGCGTGAAATAATACTGCATTCGCTCGATATTTTAATGCTCACACGACGACAAAAAAGGTGTCGTTAATGCGCGAGCAGCTCACGAGCATGTTAGATGCGTATCCCAGAGCCCCTTTTCTCTCCTGAAATTTCTTCAAGAAGCTGTATGTAGAATAATGCACCATTGTGCCGCAGTGGAAAGATTGTGGTGCGAAGTTTAAATACACTTCCGTCCTTACGTTTATCGATAATCTCGTCGGATTGGAACATGGTCCCAGCACCGAGGGCTCCCCACATCTTCGTGTAGACTTCCAGCGGCGTCGCGCCACTCTTTATCGTCCACGGTGTCTTGCCGCGCACCTCATCGAGCATGTAGCCGAATTGTTTCTCCCATGCCGCGTTTACGTATTCGATTTCGATTTTCTCGTTCGCAATGAGGACGGGTTGCTGGGAGCTGTCGGCAAGAACATAAAAGGGATGTTTACCCTCCTGGGGTTTCGCTCGCTTACCACGACTCCTTGCACGAATGGCTGAAAGCGCCGGCAAGACTTGTAGCATTGCCTCTTCACGCCTGCGGAAATTCGCGAGCAAGCGTTCTGGATTCTCGGCAACCCAATATTTATACCGACGCTGCACATAGAAATTCACGACACCTTCCCGGTGGAGGGTCTCAAGAATTGATTGCACGCTCGTGCGGGGCAATTTCGTTTTTGTGGCGATATCAGAGGCGTGGGCTTCTCCCATCGAAAGTGCCGCAAGATAGACTTTTGCTTCACTTGCACTATATCCGAGTAGCTCTATCGCTTTCTGTACCTGGGCGATCATGAACCCAGTATACGAAGCTGCGCTTTTTCATGCTACTCTTCTTTCATGGATGAATATCCTGCGCGGACTGATGCTCTTGCGTTCCTGAAGCGAAATAAAACCGGCGTTATTGCGACTGCGGGACATGACAACGTGCCACACGCGAGCGCGGTGCACTATCACGCTGATGACGATTTTAATGTCTACTTTCTGACATTGCCATCGAGCCGCAAATACAACGCGCTTACCGCCCACCCGCAGGTCGCCTTCACGGTCATTCGCGAAGACGTCCCGCAAACCATTCAAATTGAAGGTATGGCGCAGGACATTACGCTGAGTAAGGAAATGCGAGAAAAAAAGGAAAAAGTGATGGAAGTGCTCAATGCGAATCCGTTTTTCTTTCCACCCATCGCCGAGCTCGATCCTGAGGAAATGGCAGTTATCTGGATAAAGCCAACCTGGATCCGCTGGGCTGATTACGCATTCGCCGAACACGGTACCGACCACGTTTTTAGAGAAATACCAGTCGCGGGGCAAGAATGAAAACGTTCAACTTTACAGAAAAGAGATTTCGCTTTGCGGGCCTTCAACAGTTAGAACCCCAAAGGCTAGTAAACATAAGGCTATTTTAGAGACTTTTTCGTTGAAGCTCCAACCCGTCCGCAGCAGGGGTGATTTTTCTGAAAAGCGACAAATGCGACACTACTCGGCCTTGCCGCCACGAGCCCAACTCTTGATTCGACCGGCCAACTCGTCTCCTCCTTCAGGATGATCAGCAACGAAATTCTCAGGCAGAACATGCGATTCATCGTCGATGACGATTCCAAAGGTCTGGTTGACGCCGTTGTAGTCAATCCCGAGAGGTGCCGCACCCTCTCCGTCGTCACAGGCCTCAGTGAACGTCTTGAGCAGGTGCGCGAAGAGATCTTCTTTATCCATGCTGCGAGAGAAGGAATCGAACCTTCGTCCCCCCATTTCAGGAAACTCTTTCGAGAAAAGTACCCTGAGAGTGGGGTGTCCTACCGTTAGACGATCCCGCAATACCGGCATCTTACACTGACATGAGGCGCTCTACCAATGTCTCGCGCGGCACGGTTCAGCCGCTCGCTTGGTGCACCAAGGCATCAAGGATATACTGCCGGCCATGAAAGGGTATCTGAAGGAAGCGGCCTCGTTCATCTCGGTCTTCTACAGGACTACGGCACTGGGGCCGGTACTCATCGCTGATACGCTTCTCTTCCTCTTATTCGGCCTGTCACTCGTCCCCGGCGTCCCGCCGTTCATGCAGATCACTATCACCGTCCTCTTCGCGGCAGCCATCATGGTGACCCTCTACCAGATCCTCTTCTTCACGCATAAAGACCCGAACCGTCTCGCCCTCCAAGAGCAAGTGCATCAGCGCTACCTCGTCGACAAGATATACGGCGACGAAAGCCATGATATGGCGCGAGCAACCCTCGCGGCCGCGATCTTCAATCCGAAGCTCTCAATGACCCAGAGCGATGTCATCCCATTGCCCGAAGGGACAGAAAAACAGCCCGATGCGCCAGATGAGCCACCTCAACTTGTATGAAAACGTACCTAATCGCAGCAAATACAAATAGTCCTTTTGATCCAGTAAAATTTCACAATTTTATTGTTGGTCTATATCCAAAGCATCTTTCTTCTTGGTGGCACTATCTACCGGGTTCAATATTTTTAGTTCAAACAAATTTGCCACTAAATCAGTTAAACAGTTTAGTCTCACAACATATGGGTGGACTTCAATTTCTTATAATTGAAGTTAATCCCGATCAGTCACAGGGTTGGCTACCAAAAGAGGCATGGAAATGGCTAGGAAGGGGTTAAAACTAACTTCTTAAAAGATTCTGTTTATAAATCTTTTTCCGAACGCTTTTAGCTTTGCAAAAAGTGAAGTTTTTACGAACTCTTCTTCGGAAGAGCCAAAAGTCAGGTACGGATTTCGGATTGCATCTATCATTTCAAGTCTTTCTTTTGGATTGTCTATTTCCTCATAATGAGCATCGATTTCATCTGCAATACCAGAAAAGTCGCCTACTCGCTTTCCGAGTAAGAAGTGGAAGTAATCTGAGTCTAGCGCGGGATCAAGAGACAACGGTTCCATGTCTCTTATAAAATCCATCAAAGAAGATTCTTTTGTTTTTAAGAGGAAGATGAGAATCTCGATTGCGTTTCTTTCTTCGTCATCGAAAACAATTTCATCATTCCCCCAAAGGATTTTTGCGGCCTTTGAGGTGCTGCCTGAGATTTCATAGGTATACAGATTCTTTGCTCTCGCAGCATCTTCAATAATGGCGTGGAGTTGCGTGGTTATTTTCTTTACAGTGCGACCCATAAAGCGCTTAACTCTTAAAGAATTTTCTATCCCGAATATATTTTCCTTAGTATCAATTCCAAGATATTTACGCAGGAAGTGGTGCAGGGCTATCTTATCTTTTGATAGATCTTTAATCGATTGCAGGTTAAATCTATCGTAACGATGAGTCTTGTAGAAAACAGAAAGAAGTCCTAGTAGAGCGATAGATGCACCGCCTGGATTAATGGGCACTCTTGCCTTTATCCTATTCAGAAGCTCTAAATGGTTATGCGTAAGAAGAGATTTTTCAAAGGCATTCACGTCAGTTTGTGCGTCGAACTCCAGAAGAATCACCGCTACCTTAAGTAGCCTCTCAAGACCGATGGAAAGAGTGTAGAGGACTGGAAATACCTCTGTTTCCAGGCTTAAAGTCTTCATGTCATGAAGATTCTTCAAGCCGTCATATATGAAATTACAGGCAATTTCATGCTCGGTACCAAGCTGGAAATTCTGCCAGAATTGCTCGGGATTCATGGAAGATTAGTAAACACCTAAGGACCTGGGGGTGCAATGATGTCCTTAGCAGCTATACAATACTTGAATGACTGATGTGGAACTGATGACAATCAAGGAAGTTGCCGCGATGCTTAAGATATCTGAGCCCTCCGTTCGTCGCCTACAGCAGGAAAGACATGTCCCCTTCCTTAAGATTCGAGGAGCTATCCGCTTTGAGAAAACTGATATCTTGAATTATCTGAAAAAGGTTCGGATCGAATCTATCCGGTAACCACTATTGGCCTTGTCGGTCTTTCCTGTACCGCTCTTCACTAGTAAAGCTCTGCTGTTGGCAGAGTTGCCCAAGAACGACAAAGCCCCAGGATTATCTTAGACGATATCCATGGCTTTGGCGTATACCCGTTTTCGTCAAAATTACACGGACCGCTAGATAACAAAGCGGGTAGAGAATAATCGCACATGCGAGCTCAAAATATTTACTGAGAAATGCCTCTGGTCCGTTTATCAGTCCGACCAAAAATAAGATGCCGAAATAAAGATAGTGGTAGAGAAGACTGCCCAATGGTCCCCATCGACCAGTTAGAATGTATAACAAAATAACGAACAACAAGAGGCCGATTAGTATCCCTAGAATTTGGAATGGATATGCGACAAGGATAGACATTCCGGCTTCCCACAGCTGGCGATATGCACCTTCAAGCGCCCTGTCGTACATGGCAGGAATTCCAGAAATCATTTCTGTAACCATCTCGACTGGCGTAGAAGTAGAAGTCATTTTCCGAGAATTAATTTGACCAAATCTTCTTCTTTTTCATAAGCACGAAATCGTCCCTCAAGCATCCCGAGTCGATAGTGTACTCCCTCGCTCATAAGCCGCCAATTGGTGCCTATTAGCGTCTTATTTATGAGTCTTTTCAGATCATGACTACTTGCTCGCTCTTCCCTGTCTGAAGCGATGTCATGAACAGTAAACGGCACAACGACATCACGACCAATCTCGGGATCTTTGAACTGGAGCTTGATATATTTGGCAGCCTCCATAGCGGGAGCCAATAATTGTTCTAGCTCGATGATTTTCAGTCTTCGTATATTCGCCACCTGGTCGTACAGCTCTTTGTTATTATCTTTCTCCTTCTGTTTTTCGAGAACCTCATTGATACTCCGCAGCGTCTGCATCCATCCCACATACCTCTGCCCTTCCGCCTCATCGCAGAACCGCGCACGATCCTTCTCGAAATCAGGATCTATTTTTGGCTTATCAGCAATCCGTTCGATTTCGCTCACTTCCCTGTTTCCGCACTTAGGACAGGTAGAAATTGTGACAAACTTTTTCTTGGTAGTCTTGTCTTCCTGCTTGAAAGACGTCCTGCACTTCGGACACTTGGAGCTGTTGTATTTCCATTCTTCGCTGTTGTCATAGAAGGCGCGGCGCGGGATGTGATTCAGTGTGCAGTCGTACATGAACATGACCCGATGCGGCTTATCTAAATTCGTCTCCATATGCTTATGTGTGACGAACATCTCTCTGCCACAGGTAAGGCAGTTGATGCCCTTAGGAGCCTTTGCCGATTCGAAGAACTGGTCTTTTTCTTCGTCATCACGCATCCATTGAGTAATGGTTTTTTCCTTCTTTGAATACAGCTCCCCTGCCAAGAACCATACATGGAGTCGGCTAAAGGCACCGACCATGCGTTCCTTATCTTTCTTCGTAAGCTTCTTTTTCTCGTGCTTCTGAATGTCTTCTCCCGAGATCGCTTTTTCCGCCCAGCGACACCGTTCGATCGTCATGCGATCATAGCGATCTACATATTCCTGACGGGGCTTAAGATGCATAGGACGCTATTTATTCATCCATGAGCTTTTTAGCTTTTTTGCGTAGCGCCTCAAGCTCTGCAAACTCCTCTTTATGGTGTTTAAGCTGAGCATTCATTAACCACGGGAAGGTGGTCTTATGAAGATAATCATGCGAGATTTGAAACACACCCACAGCGGATTCCTTCTGTAGCTGTACGAATTTCTCTCCTTTTGAGTAATAGCCTGATTCTTTATCTAATTGATCAATAAAAATCACAAATTTCGTAACAAATTCCTCGTCAACCATTCGACTCTCAAGTCCCAATGGCGGTAGTTCATCATGACAATAGATATTCCTGAGACATTCTATAAAACCCACTAAAGGATCCTCAAGAAACTCATCCTTAATCTTCTTAGCATACTCGCCATTTAATGCAGCTTCGTCGGACCCATATAATTTCCGAATCATTTTTCTACAATGATCTTTATATGCGACTGCACTGCAGAGAAAATTTACAAAACATCTGGAAGCTTCAATCATTACTTTCTCTTTCTCCGTTTCCTTACCTTTTGGGAAAAAAGGAATAGCTTTCGTTATCTTTTCAAGATAACCGTAATTTATCACCATTATTTTGAAACTATTCTCCAGCCTATACGCATGGAGATCGAGTTGATATCCACGAGAACTTTCAATTTCATCAATCACTTTTTTAAATTCCTCAAAATTCTTCATATTATGAATCACTCCCATATTCGCACTACCTAAAATAAGTACAAGGAACCATTTGCACCTCTTGCACCTTTCTCACATCGTGGTGTTATACACACCCCCCTCTTGAAAAACGCTGTGCTTAAGCGAGGATAGAGAGGCACATTGAAAGACCATTAAGATCTTCCTCTGGTTCTTCTCGGGATACGTAGCCGAGGGCGAAAGCCGAAATACACAGAATCGAAAGGGTGATCGAAATGGATTTACAGAGAAAACTGATGCGTTGAGCTCGAGGGCGAAAGCCATAGGAGCGATATCCATCCAAGGGCTGTAGATCTGAAGTTGTAATTCCCCACGGGGTTTAACAGCTTTGGATTTGCGGCTCTTTTTTATTGAGCCGCCAATCCCCTTGGTGTCTTTCTCGTTGCGATAGCAATTAGAACGAATGATATGGAAAAGCTCATTTGGCATACCCAACAGCGGAAAGTAAACGAATTACTCCCCTTCAAGCAGAATCCTCGCAAGATGTCAGAAAGACAGATTGCCGACCTTACCAAGTCTCTCAAGAAATACGGCCTCGTGGAGATCCCTGCTATCGATACGGATAACCGAATCCTAGCGGGTCATCAGCGACTCGCTGTCATGCAGCTCCTTGGTCGCGGCGATGAGATGATCGACTGCCGCATTCCTAACCGAAAGCTGACAGAGGAGGAATTTAAACAGTACCTCATCATTTCCAATAAGGTGCATGGCGACTGGGATGAGGACATTCTTGCTGAGTACTTCGATATGGACCTTCTTCTTGATTCCGGATTCGATACCGAAGAATTGAGTGATGTTTTCTCAGAAGCCCTCGAAACAGAAGATGACAAATTCGATATCGAAAAAGAGTTAAAGAAGATTGAAGGGCCGAAGTCCAATTCTGGAGAACTGTATCAGCTTGGTCAGCATCGCCTTTACTGCGGAGACTCAACCAATCCCGAATCAGTCCTGAAAGTGGTCGGGGACGCGAAGATCGACATGGTGTATTGCGATCCTGTGTACAACATTAATCTTAGCTACAAGACAGGGATCGGCGGCACAAAAAACTATGGCGGGTCTGCCAAAGATGTTCGCTCCCCCGAGGAATACGAAACATTCTTGCACAAGACTATTGAGAACGCACTCGCTGTAGCCAAGCAAGATGTGCATGTCTTCTACTACTGCGATCAGACGTATGTCCCACTCATCGCTAAGCTCTATGCCACGTTGGGCATCCGATTCATGCGCACCTGTATCTGGCTCAAGGGAGTGGCCAATCCAGTGCCGCAGGTCGCCTTCTCAAAGGTATATGAGCCCTGCGTATACGGCGTGCGCGGAAAGCCCTACCTCTCCCCTCACCACACCAACTATGACGAGGTGCTGAACAAGGAGATAGGGACTGGTGGTCAGATGATCGAGAATTTCCTCGACATGATCGATGTCTGGGCAGTGCAACGGCTCTCAGGCAGCGAGTATGAACACCCTACCGAGAAGCCGGTGACCCTCCATGACAAGCCGATACGCCGCTGCACGAAGATCGGAGACAACATCCTTTCTCTCTTCGGCGGAAGCGGTGGTGAGCTGTTAGCAGCCCATCAACTCAACCGGAAGTGCTTTATGGTCGAAATGGACCCTGTCTTCGTGGATCTCATTATCAGGCGCTACGAGGCATTTACCGGTGAGAAAGCGAAGCGTATCAGTGTACGAAATACGGACCGGAAATCGTTGAAAAGATTTGTCAGGAGTTGAACAAGAATCCGAATATTAGCTACGTCTGCCGGAAAGTCGGTATCGACAAGAGCACATTCTACCGATGGCAGTCCAAATACGATACGTTCTTTCGCCGCATCTTGAGCGCGGAGATGTGGGGTCGGGAAAACATCAACGACGTGGCGGAAAGCGTCATCCTAAAAGCGGTTCACGCGGGTGATATGAAAGGTTCACAATACTGGCTCAGCCATAATCATCCGCGATACGTCGCTCTTGAACGAATCCCGTACCTCGCAAGCCTTAATAAAAGCCTGATTGAAGAGTTAAGTGCTCCGATCTCCAAAACATCCAAGTTCGAGCCGCTCTTCGAGTATTATTTCATCTGCGAAGAAGTGCAGAGGGATAAAGAAGCACGAAAGATGGTGGAGCCGCTCGTTAAGGTTGCCTGCGACGGCGACGAGGAACTTTACGAACTATTTTTTGCCTCGTATGCTGAGTGGAAAGCAGAAAAGATACGGATAATTAAGGAATATATCGATGCGGGGATTAGGCCGCCTCGCCCCAAACGTCGTAGAAGGTAATCAAGAAACTCCTTAGTTTTGGAACGAGGTCAGAATACCATTCTCGAAGTAGAGGTAGTTCGAGTAACCGTATACCCATTGCTCACGCTTTCCGCGGGAGGTGACGGTGGTATTTATGTCGTCCGGCTTTCCCCACGAGGCTAGTGCCTGTGCCTGATCCATGCCCAGTTTAACTTTCTTCTCTGCGATTATCTCGCAGGTTTCCTTATCCCAGCCGGGATGAGCTGTACAGATTTGTCCTGCCTTGGATGCTTCCCATTCTTTTTGTTCTTCAGCCAATCTGGCCTGCTTTCGTTCTTCTAGTCTCTTCTCCGCTGCGACCATTTCAGGCGTTAGCTCGGCGCGGTATTGAGCTTCTGTATTGGTGCTCACTGTATCCTCCGCGAGAGAACCGGCTACACCAAGACCTATGAACGTTAAGAGTGCGAGAACGATGATGGTAGAGGTTTTCCATCCTATCGGTTTGCTCATACGATTTTCTCCTTATTGGATAAATCGATGGCGGCTTTGAGACACACAAAGCCCGCCACCAGGAGGGCCGAAGCCCCTACTAGGGTTTCCCCTAATAACGCGATGAACGCCCTGAATGACGGGTTGTCTATGTTCATCGCGATTCCTACGACCATGCCACCGTTGCCGATAGTTTAGGTCGTCGCCCTCTCGGGCCAATATTGGGTATGTAAAGAGCATAATAGCCCCGACTCGGCTATTGGCCAAGACCCTAGCAGACCCCAGGTGTTTGCGAATAGGCTTCCACTACCACACGACGATTCAATGGCTTTGCGAAGTTAAACCACCCACCCGATGATTGGGGTAAGTATGATGGTCTTACAAATGGCTTTTTTCACAAACAGTCCTACTTACGCGCGTCAATTATCGTCCGCACGTACTCTTTTAGCTGTTCCTGAGAAACTTCTGGCCATTTTTTGAGCTTGTTTTCCGTAAGAGAGTTCACGCAAATGACCAAAGACGGCACATCAGGATTCGGCGTCTCGAAAATCATGGTTGCAGTATTCGGTTTGAGTGCAATTGCGTCGTGGAATACTCCCGCTTTCATTTTGTATGCTGATCCGACTGAATGGGTTATATCTTCACGCGTTGTAAGTGAGCATCTCATTCTTGTCATCTCAAGCGTAGAACTGTCTCCATGATTTTTCACTTCCCAGATTTTATAGTCCCCGTCCGGATCCAACGTCACATCATAGCGGCGTTCAAAGCCCTCTCCACATAGGATATGGCTGGTGAAGTCAAAAGAGTGGTTGTGAATTCTGTCGGGCGCACCAAGTTCATCGACATTCATTGCCTCGGGCCAAAAGCGCAAACGAATTTTTCGAGGCCCTCCCTGGTCAACCTTTGCATGGATGAATCCGAGAGGGTGCATGTGCCCCTCGATTGACAACTTACTCTCGTAAATATCAGAGAGAATCTGATCTAATTCACTGTCAGATAGATATTCCATAAAACATCGCTACGCTAATTGGCGGGATAATACAACTCTCATGCTAAATTTCCAAATTCGTTATCCAGTACTTTATTTCACTTCCCCGAGATGTGCGTGGTCATTCCAACCGAGCACATACCATCCTGAATCGTGAAGTCCAAACGACAAATCATATTGAATAAGCGTAATGCCAGTATTGTGAGGAACGAACGTCCGTCTTATGTGATCGTATGCTTCTGGGGTTATTTTGTCTCCAAAAATAACCAACGCGAGCACCATTTTCAGGAATTCTCCGTGGGTTACCACTAGAATATTCTGCTCCTTTCGTCCCGAGAGAAAGGCCATTGCCTCTTCGGCTCTCTGTTTGAGTTGGAAGTAATCTTCTTCATCGGAATGCCGCTTGTGTGGGTCTGCAAACGTATCTTTAACAATACGCATAATAGACTTAACCTCGGCATCTTCCCTGTTTCTGCCACGCACTACCGACGGACGCTTAATTTCCTCAAACAAAGGATTTTCGGTAACTGTATGCCCAGTACGTTCGGCGATAATGCGTGCAGTTTGTGCGGCGCGCGTCATTGAACTTGCAAATACCACGTCAACCGGGATACTTTCGAAACGCTTGGCCATGAATTGAGCCTGTTTGACACCTTTTTCAGATAATTCGACTACTGGGAGCTGGTATTCACCGGCCTCATTGCCGTTCGTGGAGCCATGGCGAACAAAATAGATATTCATAGCGGTAATTTTAAGCTATATCCGGCAAATTGCCGACCTTTTTTATAACAGTTTCTAAACTCGCGAGGAGCGATTCTTCCGAGGGATCAATCGTAAGATCGGGCTTCGATGGTACTTCATACGGCATATCCTCGCCGATTTTGCCACCTTTGATATAAATCCAAAATGGGTTAATGAGTTCTGTGATTTTATCCCGCGTCGATTGAAAAGGAGCTATAACTGATACAACGACGTTGAATCCTTGGGCATTCAGCATTTTCGCCAACCGAGCGACGCGCATATTATGTTCGTCGCGATCTTCTTTGCTGAACCCTAGATCAGTTGAGATCGATGCTCGCAACTCGTCTCCATCGAGTACTACAGCATTCATCCTTTCCTTCAAGAGGTATGCAATCGAAGTTTTGCCAGCCCCAACATTACCAGTGAGCCAAATGATTCCCTTTTTGCTGTTTCTGATTTTCGTTGCCGAGATTTCTTCAACCTGTTTCTCCAGACGGATGCGTCTGATACCCCATCCAACATCACGCCCATAGCACACCTCTTTGATATCTGGTATTGCGATGATCTCGACGTTCTCGTTATCCTCGTACACTTTTCTTATTCGTGCCATTCGTTCTTCGACCGTGTACGGATTACCCTCCGAAAAAGGAGTATCCCTCACTGCAATGACAACTTTCCCGCCCTCGTCGAGTACGACCTGTATGAGGGCTTTATGTCCGTCGTGAAATGGTTGCCACCTGCCGATGAATAGTGATTTGCTCATAGATTTACGCCAAATCGTATTTGCCCAATAGTATCTGGTCGGTTGTTCCTGATACATTGCTCACAATCTTAGATACGATGTCGTTTGTAAGCTGCGGATCTAGCGGCTTACTCGAATTTACAATCACAGACCACGGAGTATCTATCGGCTTATCGGACTGGCTAACTATAAAGACTTCACACGGTATTCCCATTTCTTTCCATATCTGCTGGGCGATGTCCCATGCCATTGCTGAATACAGTTTTCCTGCATGATACTGCGGATTCTTTCCGCTTAAGCCCTCGATACTAAAGGGTCTTCGAGACGAAATAACGCCGCCTAAGCGATTTCCACGCGCCACCTGTCCTTCGTCGCCGGATTCAATACAAGACCCCGTGTACAGAAGATAGAAAAGATCGTCCCGCTGACCATCTGCCGTATTCAGGGTGAAGTTGATATTAAGGGGTTCGTATTTGTCGCAAATCTTGCGAATGAACGATCTTATTTCTTCTAGGTTCACTTTATATTCTTTCGGCGAAGCAACTTCGGTCGATATCTGTGGCACACAAAGCGTCAAATCAACATCCTGTCCCCGCCTGACGGCCATAATTTTTATGTCATAACCAAGCCATGAATAGGTTTTCCTGGTCTCATCAGCATTCAATGTCTGCTCAACTTCAAGCACTAATCGCTCAAGAGGCGTGTAAGGTGCCCAACCACAACCAACAGCGGTGTCGTTCGCGACAGGGCGCGTATATTCGGGTAAATCGGTCAACTTGCCAGGACGAAAGCGTGAGTATGCGGAAGAACGAGCGGTATTACTGTCCGCCGGTTGTAGCCCTCGGGTTGTATTTGAGGTAATTTCGACCATCAGCCGACAGTTGGTAAGAAAGTCAAAATTTCTTAATTCCCTTTCCAAAAAGTCAGATGCGGCACCCACAAGCGCGTCGCGATAGAGTATCTTTTCCTCCCCAACTTGAGGCGTAACTCGCCCATTGATAAGTAACCGCACTGGGGATACGAAATTACCGCCACCAAAGCGGACATCGCATTTCCCGCCCATCAACGAGAGCTTGTCGAACTGATGTCTCAAAATTGTTCCAAACTTATCCCTACAAATCTGGGCATAGGTACGAGACAAGAGTTCCGCCAGCCGATCCGCCAGAGTGTCAGGGTGTCCACGCCCTTTGCGTTCAACAATCTCAAAATCAGACATCGAGAGATCCTCTAAATTGGTTACGAGATTCAGGTTAAGGGACATAGAAATTTGTTATTAGCTAAATACATCCTTTGCAATGAGTTTTTGCCATTTCTCCTCATTCCAGTCACGCCAGCCCTGTATAACCTCATCTTTGAGCACATCCGGCACGATTTCAGGCGGACTTCCGAACGAGTTAGGAAATGTATCATTGATGTGTTGATCCTGTAAAACAGGCCACTTTGTGAAGCCGCCCATGACGGGAGAACGTAGGCCAAATACAACCCTTTTGATACGTAACTCCTGAGTGGCAAAGGCACACATGGGGCAAGGCTCAACCGAGGAATAGAGAGTCGATTCCGCCAGCTCATCCGGAGTAAGAGCCTTTTGTGCATCCAAAAGGGCTAGCATTTCTGCATGACGGTATACCTCGCTCTTATCAAGAGCTTCGTTGTGTCGCTCGCTAATGACTTTGCCCTTAAAAACCACCAGGGCACCAAAGGGGAAATCCTTACTTCGAGAACCGAGGGCGGCAACTCGGATACATTGGCGCATATACATGGCATCGTCGTTCCTGTCCTGCATAGCCCCCTTTTAGCAGAAGTTCAGCCTTTTATCAAAGTCCGCCTTAGCTTTCCCCTTTCAGATTCAACAAATTTCTCTGCATATGCATGATTTTCTTCACTAATCTGCCTGCGTTTTTTCTCGCTGTCAGGCTCGAAGCTTCGGTTTTTTTGCGGATCTTTTGAGTATGTCTTTGTACGCTCCAACATTCCTTGGACTTCAGGGTTGGTCAGAGATAAGTTCCACGCTGAATCGAGTATTGCGGGAAGTTCACTGGTAATCTGCAAGTAGTCCACAAAAAGCGCGTTCTGGTCATCATGTGCGAGTGCCTTTTTACAAAAAGTACCGAGGAGACGGCATGCATACTCGCCATCGGTCAGAGATTCGGTTTCCGATTCACTCAGCCCAAGTATCGGAGCAAAGAACGACACATGAGTATGGCGGCTACGCATCCAGCCCGGTGGATCCCGCAAGACGGATTCGAGTACTTCTGCTCCATTACGATGAGTGAACATCCATCGAACACTTGGATACAAACTCAATATCTCATCAATGAATAGAATATTCCAACTACGAAACTTTACGAATACACGCTCGCAGTGATCGGGCTTGCAGGCATAAATCGCACTGAGAGCCGCCTTAAGGAGTTGTTGCTTCGTTAAACCGCCAGGCAATTTCAGCGCAGGGTTCAATATCGCAAGTGCAATAGTTGGTTCTGACACAACATAAAATCGATCCACCGTTGCCAGCATCTGCATTGCAAGTGTGGATCCACAACGAGACATGTGGAAAATAAAGTGTGTCCCTTGTTCGTTAATATTCCTATCTTGAAAGTCGCGCGCAAACACGTCAACTGGGACAAGTTCAATTCGCGGATCGTTCATATCGTAATGTAGCGGACGAACCAATACATTTTGCTCCTCTCCGATGAGCTTATTTACATCCGCCACACGAAACTGACCAGCAAGAGAATCGAGAAAGAACGGGTCTGTCAGGTTGATCTTCGGTACTTTTGCAAGAACAACATGACATTCCCCATTGGCGATGTGTAAATCGATAGGGAGTGATACGGTCTTGTTTGACTTTTCGTCCATATAGCATCACGTTTGGTGCCCCAAAAGTTGTTTGAGGATATGGTCTGATATATTCGGCAAGGTAATGCGGTCGGAGATTCCGAGCGCCGCGGCAACACCATTGATCGCACGTACGAAGTTTATGCTTCGTATCAAATCCCCGCGTTGACGCTTGTCGAATACGCCACGCGGTTGGCGCACAAGATATTCTTGTGCCTCTTTGTAGATTGGCTGAGTAGGCACCGGCATCGCATCAATGAGTTTGTAACTCCACGAACCATTTTCCTTAAAGAAAATCACATTATCCTCCCCAGCAAGCGCGAGAATCTGCCCCTCATTCTTGGCGTACGATATTGCCTTTTGAACGAAATCTATAAGGGCATCTTTGAGACCAGAATCAGTGTGCGCACGCTCAGTAAGGTGCGTGAGGAACCTCCCAGACGAAAGGTCTTGGAATTCCAAAAACTCCTTCTCGTCCACCTGCCGCCCCTCAAGTAAGTCATGCGTCATTTTGAGATAAACCGCTTCGTCTTGCGAAGAGTTTTCAGGATAATTACCGAAAGAAAAAGCCAGACGTCCTGGATATTCGGCTTCTTCACTAAACTTTTGGACAGCGACGTGCGTCCATACACTTCGGACTTTTCGTGCCTCTTCGGGCAACTTTCTACCAATGTAATCGTCGCGGAATAATTCCTCCAATATCTCGGCCGAGATGGGAACCTGCATCAAATAACGCCTTTCTTGCAAAGCATGATCCGATCCGAAATGCCTCCAAAGATTTCGCGCTTCTGCGTTTTTGCGCCACACATCCCCGGCCGAATACACTTCGGCGTACGCCCGCATACTGTCTTCATCCGTAATACCCTTTGTGTAGCATTCATACAAAATGTCTTTGATTTTTCTCCAAGAGGCCTTAACGACCAATTCGGGATGCTTAGGAACGCGATACACTAAGTGATCTCCACCTCGCTTATAGAACTCGGGCTTGAAGCGCGAAATAATATCGGCATCCTCCGGCAATTTATCAAATACTCCCTTGTCCAAATTCATACTTTTTGAAAGTAACTTTTAACGACTTTATCTCCGGCGTGCAAAAGCTCTTCTCGGGAAACGATGTCCAAAACCGTAAATTTATCGTCACGCGGACGAACCCGTCCAAGTACAGAAACTATTTGATCGGCCGTTGTATTTTCCTGAATGTACTCGTGCATATCCACGTCTTTTTTAAGATACTCAACAATAGTATCAGTTATTGCATTCCCGTATCCCGCCTGCACCTGCAGTTGCTGTGTTACGAGAATCCCAAATAACAAGCCCATGCCATGCGGACACGCCTTTTCGCTCTCAATGTAGGAAGAAATGATGTGTTCTGACCCACTAACCAATCTTCCGCTTCCCTGCAGTCTTGTAAGACTACCGGATTCAAGCAAACAATCGAGTAATTCCTTGAGTGCTTCTCGGGTGAACGGCTGGGAGAGTAAATCCAGAGATCTTTGAGCCAGCTTTTGTGCGCGACCACGCAAGGCAGAATCAAATACCTCACGGTGACGCTCGACAGCAATATCACAGTCTACTTGAGCCGTGGCAGTTGCCGCCACCTCAACGATACCGAATTTATTTAGAATGTACGCCTGTTCCAACAAGTCAAAGTCAACAACGATTTCACTGGCAACAACAGAATTGGAACTGAGCTTGCCGTGTTCAGAATCGAAAAAACTATTCCGGTGAGTTGCAAAAGAATTTGTAGACAGCGCGGACGGAATAAAACAAAACGTACTATTCGTTTTGTGGCAGATATATTTAACAACATCAACAACTGTTCCAGCACCTATGGCGACTATCCGTGCATTTTTCTGCTTAAAATCACGAAGAAAAGTATCAAGGTCATGACGGTCGGCCCTCGCAACTTCTAAAACATTAAAGCGGGTTTTAGCTAGATGCTTTGTGTAATCGTTGACGATATAGAGATCGAAGTCCTGTTGCGAGAGATAATCTGCCACCCCACGAAAGGTCACTTTTGGGTCTGGTAGGGATAGCATATTGTCTCCTATTTTCCGCTGTCTTCGGTGGCATACTAACAAAAATGATGAGGAAATAAAGGCTTTTAGGCTACTAAGTTACCAACACCTAAGGTTTCCGAGGCGTCCTTGACTCCCTAAGGGGTCAGCGTCATTCATGGGATATGGAAACTACAACAAGAGCCACAGGGATTATCGGCAAGCAGGTCGTCCAAGAAGCGGTCAAAGTAAGGTACTGCTTGTATGCGAGAAAGAGCACCGAGTCGGAGGAGCGGCAAGTGCTCTCGATAGATTCGCAAATCAAAGAGATGCTTCAACTGGCGGAGCGAGAAGGCCTTGAGATCGTTGCCATGAAGCGTGAATCGCACTCCGCAAAAGAGACGGGTCAGCGGCCAGTCTTCAATGAGATTGTTAATGAAATAAAGGCTGGCAAATACAACGGCATTCTCACATGGGCGCCGGATCGTATCAGCAGAAATGCGGGCGATCTTGGTAAGGTTGTGGACTTGATGGATTCCGGTGGTTTACAGGAAATTCGGACATACAGTCAAAGTTTTCGGAATAATCCGAACGAAAAGTTTCTGCTGATGATTCTCGGGTCGCAGGCGAAGCTCGAAAATGATAACCGAGGCATGAACGTGAAGCGCGGTCTGCGAACGCGCGTTGAAATGGGTCTATGGCCGACAACTCCGCCGACCGGATATTTGACACAGAAAATGATGGACAAGAAATGTCAGGTCGTTATCGATCCTGAGCGTGCGCCCATCGTCAAAAAGATGTTCGAGAAAGTGGCGTACGAAAAGTGGTCGGGTCGGCGTGTGTACCACTGGCTCCGATTCGAGCTGAACTTCCATACGACGGGCAACAAGCCGCTCGCCTGCGGCAACGTGTACCGTACGTTGACTAACCATTTCTATTACGGTGTCTTCGAGTTCCCGAAGAAGAGCGGAAACTGGTACAACGGCAAGCACGAGCCGATCATCAGCAAGGAATTGTTCGACGAAGTGCAGAAACAGTTGAAGCGTGACAGCATTGTGCGTCAAAGTCGTGAATTCGCGTTCACGAAGCTCATAACGTGCGGCCTGTGCGGATCAACCTTCAGCGCGGAGGAGAAGTACAAACAGCTCAAAGACGGCACGGTCGCAAAGTATATCTACTACGGCTGTGGTCGTGCCAAGGATTTACACTGCAAGAATACGTACCTACGCGAGGAAGAGTTGATCGAGCAGATCATAAAAGCATTTGATCAGGTAGATTTTAACGAACTAGGGATTCAGCATAAGTTCGAGGAAGAGCTGCGCCGATTCAACAAGTTCCAACGCGGTGTACTTGGCTTCTCTGGCTCAAAAACGACACACGAGGAGGTAGATTTACGTACTTACGCGAAATACACCTTGAAGGAAGGTACAGGTGCCGAAAAGCGCGAGTTAATGGGATGCTTCAAATCGAGGATCAAGATTACTAAAGGAATAGTGACTATCGAGCAATAGTAATCGTGCTCGTATTTCTTCACCCCTCTTCCTGTAGTGGCAGATCTGAAACAAAAAGTTTAATTGCTGCCGCTTTGTTCTTGAATACAAATTGTACTTTCTCGTAGATGTTTATGAGCACTCTACGACGCAGATATCCCTCCTTGTCTGCATACTCCCTCAACCAAGCTGGATCTTGAGAGATGAGCTTGGCTCGGGCGGCATCGTCTTTATTCAGATCAGTAACTTTCAATTCAAATATTTCCTCCCTGTGAGTCTTATCCTGTGTGTCATTGGTTGGTGCGTACTGTACTAGCTCGCCCAGCTCCTTGAGCGAGGTAACCACGAGAAAGTTTTTGACATCTGCGTCATTAGTAAATACGCGGAAAATCGGTACGTATTTTTCTCCTATTTTGAAATAACCATCGCACCAGCGGTCCTCGTCAAACGAGGACTTTGGACGATTTCGATGATCCCATCGAGGAATAAACGCCTCCGACCTTCGTATCCCTCCGTCATACTCGAACATGTGGTCGAGCGACTCGATGACGATGAGATTTTCGTCATCCAACGTCAAAATTGCTCTTTCAACTGCGGGGACGATATCATTCTTTGGAATAGTCTCTTTGGTTTCTAGGCCCTCAAGGATGTCACGGAAAATAATCTGACTCTCCGAGCTTGCCATGCCATTGCCATAATTTTCGCCCCATCCGGCGTAGTGGACATGCCAATTTTTTATAAATGCGGCCTTCTCATCCAACTGGTTGTAGCCATACGCTTTAACCTCTGCATTAGCGGTGTCAGTGCGATCAACATACGTACCCGCTCTCGTGATGATGCTTCGGATTACGCTTCCATCATGAAAAGCATCGAGAAAAGATTTTTTGAATTCAGCCAGCTTCTCGGGGTCTATGTCCGTCCGTTTGACACGCTCCTCCTCGTCTTTTTCCTGTGCGTCTTTTGCTTTGGTCAGTAATGTTTTTAGTATGCCTGTCTTGGAAAGTGCAACTGTATCCAAAATAAATTCCCAATTTGTTGGCGAAGTTTCGATATCGGTAAGTAGTTTCCACAAAGCGCCATCGCGCTGCTCTGCAAGGAACGCCAAATCACGATTGTGAGGCAGCTCAATCGTATCCACATTGTCTGATGTGACCCCTCTTAAGAGAGTGAGGGCATTCACTGCGTAGAGCCGGTCGAGCTTACTATTGAAATCTATAGTATGAACTTCACCGTCCGGTATGAGTTCCCAATTATCCCAATTCCAAAATCGCTCAACATCGAAATCTCGAGCCGAAGAATAAAGAGTGGTGAGCTCTTTTATTTCATGCGGCAGATAATTTTTAATATCATTGTAATAAGCTCTAAGCTCCGTATCGTTCTGATGGAGGCGCACCATCTCAAAAATCCAAGTCGCCATGCCAAACACTAACTGCTGCTTGCGGCGCTGAATTTTCTCGGTGGCGTCCTGTCGAGCCTTCTGCAGATCTAGCTTTTCTTGCAATATCTTTTTCTCCTCATCAGTCCGCGCAGACTCAAGGTCGTATTCGCTATAACGCGAGAATTCTTGGTCGCGTATCAAGTGACGGTAGAGAGTATTTAATTGGGACAAAAATTCTTTAAAACTATCCCTATCGCGCTTGTCGAAGGCGGTTTTGATGAGGTCCTGAAAAGTCTGGAAAACGGGTATCGAGAAGTCAGCATACTCCGTCAATTTCTTTGCGTCGCCAATCTTGCGAGTCAACTGATTTTCTATGTAGTAGTCAGTAATTTCCTTCAGATGCCTCCACGACCTGTCGATCATGAACTCTCGTAATGAAGGTGCGAGGCCTTCTGTTGTAGTTGCGAGCCAATACACTCGTGACGGAAACCGCACAAACACTTGATACAGGTACTGATCCCCATACTTGATAGCGCGGGTAGCAATGGCCATCGGCAGATAAATGACGGTCGAGATAATTTCTCGATCGCGACTTTCTACAGCCTTCTCGACAATGTCTTGGATACTGTCTTCAAGCCACCCTATATTGAGCTGGCCACCAAAAAGATTCCCGCGTTCCTGCTTGGCCTGATCGTAACTGAAACCGCCGCCACAACGCGTGATCATCTCAAGGAAGGACTCGGAAAGACTTAGGTACGTTTTTCTGAGATCATCGATCTTGCCGAGCTTTTTCTCTACGATAGCGGTAATGAATTGATCCTTGAGTCCCGCCAACTCCAGATTGACCTCCTCTGAAAAATTATCCTCTTTGCCAATGATGAAAGCCTCTTGTGCCAGTTTTTGCAATTTCTTAAGCACACCTTTGTCGGTGACACTGCGTTTCTCCACGGCGAGCAATATCATGTTGCCCGATTCGTCCCTATCTTTGAATTCAACGCGATCGGCATACTTTTTGACGAGGAATTGCCGGACCGTAGTGTAATTTCTGGTCGCCGACGAGGATGGAGTTGAGGCTGGGTCACCCGCTGAGAGCGTTGGCGGGCGCGGCTTGTCTTTATAAAAACTGAAGCCATTTTTATTCGCCTCACTCTCAGCGAGCTTGGCAAACTCGTCCAGTTTGTCGAGTCGTATATCCTTGACGACACCCGCTGTATCCGCAGAAAACGCATGGTGAGTCTCTTCCTCGTCACTCATCAAAAACGGATTATACGTAAGCTCGATTTTGTTCTCGCCCAACCTCTGTATAAGAAGATTGTCGGCGTAGCGTTCATTCATTCCCAAGTCGATGCTTTGCTCAATACGATCTTTGAGGAGACGCATCCGCTTTTCATAAAACAGTACCTTGCTGAGCAAGATGTTCACGAGTCGCCATAGAGAAATTATTGTAAAAATTCCCACCAAAAAAACCAGCACTGCACTCCATGCATTTACATCGAACCAAATGAAATTCAGAAATACGAGGATTTCTCCTACAGTGAGCGGAAATAGCATGCTCTCGCGTAAGTACACCCGTGCGCGATCTTTCGTCTCGTCGTCTCTAACGCTTTCGGCGACAAAAATAATCAGTGCAAAAATTATCGCTCCCACACCGGCTAAGACGGCAATGAGATTCTGGTAATGATTGCTTTCTTTGAAATCAAGAGCGCCGAGCGACAGCCCGAAATGAGGCCACCACGAGTCCGGAGTGTGAGAAAGGCCGGAGAGTACAAGTATTGGTACAAGCACAGTAATCAAAGACTTCCACGATGGGGTGTAGATTTGTTCAATCCAGCGCGTGAAAAAAGATTTGGGCGAGGTCTTACACGAGCGCTCTATTTCTTGCCTGACCAGGACGGATAGGAGATTTGTATTACTGCCTCTCTGCGTGTGCCAAAATGACCAGACGGCAAGAGCGGCTACTGTAAGCGCCAAGACAAGCCAAAGATGGTTAGGACTGCTTAGGAAAACGCAAAAGCTGGCGGCGGCCGCAATAATCAAGAAGGGCGTGAGCCAGATTTTGTTACAGAAATAACATTTCATGGGCTCAGATATTACTCCTCAGATCGTCCATAATTACTTCATATTACGCTTTTCCTATCGAGGAGCCAGTTTCCCAAAAACACCTAATTTACCCTCGCTGCAGGGCATCAACAGCGCATCGGAAGGGTATGCGTCGGCATACCTCCGATAAAAAATACTTCGGGCGGAGGGTGAGAGATTCGAACTCTCGGTGGGTTACCCCACGCTCGCTTTCCAAGCGAGTGCACTAGACCACTATGCGAACCCTCCCGACAAATTGCCTGGATAGTATAGGCTGAATGAGGCGCATTTTCCAATGGTGTGTTTCAACGTCATTCGTTTTCCGTAGGTTTATCTGCTCGTCGCATGCGCCTCTCGTTCTGGCGTTCGTGCCAGCGACGTCGCCGACTTTGAAGTGACTCCCTGAGGGCACTTTTACGCGCGCGCATTTTCTGTTGTTCTTTGATAAACTCAGCCCGAAATCTTGCCTCCAATACCGCCGCCTTCTTGGACGCCTTCCAACCAAAATAACTTAACACCCCATCTACAGCGACGACCACGACGCACGCATAAACGAGCACACCCATTTCGAAGCGTGGAGCGAGCAAAAACGTTGGTATAAAACTTATCATCCCCACGACTACATCAAGTGTACGGTTCCAACGCGTTTCTTCGATTTCTGCAATGACCTCGAACATTTCGTACGCAACAAAGAGCAAAAACGCGATGATACATGCGGCAGCAGGTTCGAACCGAAATAAATAGAGTGCGAAACCCACGCTCATGCCCGAAAGAAAATGAGGAACGCTCCAGAGGTCGAGATACTTCCCTTCTCGCCAGATATCGGTTCGAACGAATCGGCCATCCCGGGTGAAATACATAATTACACCCTCATTTGTGAAAGTGCGCTAATGCGTTCCTCGACGGGTGGGTGTGTCGCGAAAAGCTTTGCGACGAAGCGTCCCATGTCGTGTGCACCAAAGGGGTTTGAAATGAAGAGGTGCGCAGTTGCGTGGTTCGCACGCTGCATAGGTGCCTCGTATGAAGAGATCTTCGCGAGTGCGGAGGCGAGTGCGTCCGGATAGCGAGTGAGAAGCGCACCCGAGGCGTCTGCTAGGAATTCCCGCCTACGAGAAATGGCGAGCTGAATGAGCTGTGCGGCTATAGGCGCGAGGAGAATCCCCACGAATCCGACGACCATCACGATGGCGTTCGCACGACCGTCCCTGTTCCCTCCTCCATAAAACGAAACACGGAGGAAGAGATCTGCTAACATCGCGATAAAACCGGCAAGCACGACCGCAACCGTCATCACGAGGATGTCCCTGTTCCCGATATGCGCGAGCTCGTGCGCGATGACGCCCTCGAGTTCACTTCTGTCGAGTCTCTCGAGAAGGCCGGTTGTTACCGCGACGACGGAGTGCTTCGGATTCCTCCCTGTAGCAAAGGCGTTTGGCGCTGGGTCATTCACGATATAGACGCGAGGCTTCGGAAGGCCTGCGGTGATTGCGAGATTCTCCACAATACGATGTAATTCACGATATGTATTTACATCAGCCTCCACCGCACCTGTCGAGGAAAGGGCTACTTTGTCGGAAAACCAATAGGCGGACACATTCATAAAGAGCGAGAACGCGACAGCGACCCAGAGGATGCCGGGCTCACGCAGATACCACGCGGTCACATAGCCGATAGCTATGACGAGCACGAAAAAGCCCGTCATGAGGAGCCACGTGCGGCGTATATTAGCGGCCTGGTGAGTATACAGACTAGCCATAAGTAGGGTATGGGGTTCAGGGTATAGCGTGTAGGAGTAAATGCAAGCTAGCGCTTGATGTCGAGAGAAGCGATAAGCTTATTGAGAACACGCATGACCTCAGAGAGTTTTTCTTCACTCGCCGAGATGTGAGCGGTATCCACATACGATAAATCCCTCAGAAGTACGAAATACGTCTCTAGTTCCGCCCCGGAACCATAAGCAATGCGAAGAAATTGGACGTATTCAGCCCGATGTCCGCGAGAATATCCTTCCGCAATATTCGCTGGTATGGAAACTGATGCGCGACGCATCTGACTCGTGAGCCCGAACATTTCTGCCTTCGGGAATTTCTCCGTGAGGTGATAGACATCTTTCACTAATCTAATACCCTTCTGCCATACAATGAGGTCCCGATACGATTACATGGTATTCCTATACCCTAAACCTTATTGACTACACCCTAAAAGGACACCTTGACCGGTTCTTTCGCAGCCTGTTCGTTCTCGGCGAGCGTGAAGAAATCGCTCGGCTTGAAGCCGAATGCGGAGCCGATGACGTTCGAAGGAAACTGCTCGAGAGCGTTTTTCAACTCCTGCACGACAGAGTTATAGAAACGGCGCGCTGCTTGTAGTTTGTTTTCAGTATCAGAAAGCTCGCGCTGAAGCTCGAGGAAGTTGGTGTTTGCCTTGAGATCTGGATAGCTTTCGGAAACGGCAAAAAGCGATTTGAGCGCGCCAGAGAGCATGTTCTCTGCCGCTGAATGTTCTTCGACGGTTCCCGCATTCATCGCACGCGTGCGCATCTCCGTCACCTTCGCGAGCGTGTCTTTCTCGTGCGTCGCATAGCCCTTCACTGTTTCCACGATATTTGGAATGAGGTCGTAGCGACGTTTGAGCTGGACATCAATGTCCGCCCAGGCTTCCTGCACACGATTAGTAAGCGCAACCAGACGGTTGTAGCCGAGGATCGCCCAAACGATGGCCGCGGCAACGACGCCCAAAATGATGTAAAGAGTAGTCATGCGATCATGCTAGCACACCCGCCCCTTGTTACAACCCGCCCGGCGGGGTGGTACAGCCTGCCGGATTCGGTTCCGCTTCACAGAGACACTGTATAAACGAGTTCATAGATTGATGCGGATCACAGGTTCGGATGTCGACGGGTTTTATGCCCGAATCACCACCATTCGCTACTTCATTGCCAGTCGCTCTCATTGCTGTTGATGCACGTCCCGAATTTGAAAAGAGTGGAGGAGTGGTTGAGGCACTTCCCTCGACAAGCACCTCAGCCTCATTCAAAAATTTGTCTGCCCCTCCCTGAATATTACAAATGACCCCAAAACGGGTAGTCTCGAAAAGTGCCGCAGATGTAATTTCACCGCTCACGCCACGTGAAATCACGTTCAGAGTAGAATCAACGATCGCACATGATTCAGCTCCGATACTTGACCATGCAATCTTCGTTACTCCTCCCGAGCTGAGCAGAGAAGGATTTGCCGTGACGGTAGCCGTTGCGACCACTGCTCCCGAACTCTGTAGCGCCGAGGATGCTGGGTTATTGGAGTTCTCTGACATGAACAGCGTCGACAGGCTCTGAATGAGCGTGCGTATAAAGCCAATACCCATCTGTGCAAAGCCTTGATTGCCGGAAGAAAGAATAGTACCTGGTGAGCCGTCCGAGGAGCGACTCGGCAGAGGAGAACCGTTGCCACTGGCCGGCACCATTGATGTTGTTTGGGGCGGTGGCGTTGGGGAAACTGGAGGAGTCGTTATCTCCGGCGACATGGGGGCGCGCGGACGTTCAAGTGTTAGCTCTGTCTGTACGGTTGGAATTTGCGTTTCCGGTGGAACACCAGACCCAAACGTATACCAGAGTACACTGCGAACAACCTCGACCGCTTCAGCAAATACGCCTGGGGTACTGCTTGTCACGGTCACACCCGACGGCGAGATAACCGCCGGCGGATTCGGGGACGTTTCAAATACGGTATCACTACCGTTTCGTTTAAGCACATTGTCGCCGAGCCGGTTTGCAACTTCTCGAACTCGTTCTACGACCGATGAAGCCACTGAGCTCAAGCCAGAGAGCAAGTTGCTCGACGGCAGCGGCTGCCGAATCGTTGCTCCACCGTGTATCCACGTGCTTGGCGCAAGTACATCAATAATGTGCCCGGGTCCGAAAGTAAACGGTGTGTCGACGACGCGCACCAGCGGTTGATTTTGTGACGAAATATCGGGAGGTACCATGGTCCCGGCAAACATACCAATTCTTGCACGCGCTTCTAACTCCCCGAGAGCTGCGAGGCGGGCCTCGGCCACATCGACGGCCCGCTGCTCAGGAGAAAAGCTTATTAATCGATCCACCATCTCCATTAAGCCGAGTGACGAAGTTAAATAGGCACGCTCCCGTTCTTGCCGCGCAATCGCGAGATCCTCTTGTAATAACACACGCACCACCTGAACCTCTTCAGATCCGGGGGCGAGACGCCCACCCTCAAGCCCAGCAAACGCTGCTTCAATCGCAAGTGTGCGCGCACGGGCATATGCGTTCAATGGCGTATACCCCGCTTGAAGCGAATCATTATATGTCGAAACGATTCCCGGACTCCATGAATCGGGTATGTGCAGAGGTACGGCATTTCCCGCATTGAGTGCGCTCGAAAACCGGTACACATCAGAGAGAGGTTCGGCTGGAAGCCGCCAGTACGGATCAAGTTGATCAAGAATACCACCCTCCGACCCAACTGGTTCGCCGCGACGATCTTCAACATTAGTCGAACTTCGATTTGTATTATCTTGCAGGGTAAATGAGGGTATTCCACCATTTCCTATCTCGCCTCGATACAGCTGAGATAATTCATCAAGTTCACCCTGAATGGGTTCTCGCTGAATGCTGCTATAAACTTCGCGAATTTTCTCTGGATCGGCTGGTTCCAGCGAACCGTCCGGTTGTTGAACGTAGAAGCGCCACTCCCCATTTTCATTGCGCACTACAATTGGTTTTCCATCTATCAGCGCCGTACGCGGTGCAGAGAGCCGAGGCGCTTCACGCACACGCCTCTCGCCGGGTTGCAATGATGCAGAAACCGCTGTGGGGGTCGGATTGCCTACAGAAGAAGCTGCACCATCGTTGGACCCCACAAGTAGGTTGCCAACAAGCCCGGAAAGCATATTCGAAAGCAGGGATGTGAACAGATTCTGCGAAAATGAACCAGGCGTACTGCCCCTATTGGTGAGCGGCGATTGGAACGTTGAACCTGGGTACGCCCACAAGCCGTGACCCACTGTGGAGTTCGTCGGGGCGCCCGGTGTTGATCCCGTGCCAGGCGACACACTACCGACCGACGTTGGTGTAAACGTTGTTCCACCACCTGCACCTGGTATCGCGTGAGGTACAGGTGTTATCGTTTGGTTTTGTTCAACAACGACTGGCGGCAGCATGCTCGGAGCTGCGGGATCAGTAGCTCCTCCGGAACTTGCAGCGGGTGTCGACACTGGCACACTCGGTGAAATGAGAGGATTGCCGCCAGAAGGCAATGGACCACTCGTACCTTCTCCACCACTAGCTGAGCTACCAGTGCCACTCGTCGCATCAACCGATGTTCCTACATTAGGAATTGCTGAGACCCCAGATTGCGTAGGTTGATCTGGCAGCCCTTCAAGGGACTTACCATCACAACCCGTTTTGGCAACACAAATACCCTTTTGACAGTAAGAAATGGCGACGCCATTTTCTACCCCCTCACATCCCTCGGTAGTTCGCAAACACTCGCCCCCTTCCGGTATCGGATTATACAAATTATTTATCCCTATGCCTGCCTGGCAACGCCTATTCGCAACTTGCTGCGGACTGAAATTGTTAAGCGGCTCAGCAAATACGGCACCTGGCAAAAGTGCCAACATGGAGAATAAAACGAATCGAGCCATTCCAATAATTATACGAGACACAGCCGCCCTCTCGGCGGCTGTGTCGATGATTGTGTTGAGAACGCGAATCTCCGTGACCTTTACATGTCATCCATGCCCATCCCACCTCCGCCCATGGCGGGTGCTTCCTTCTTTTCCTCAGGCTCATCTGCAACTGCGGCTTCTGTTGTAAGAAGCACGGCTGCAGCAGACGCTGCGTTTGCAACGCCAGAGCGCGTGACCTTCACAGGATCAATAATGCCCGCCTCGAAGAGGTCAATAATTGCAGCCTCTTCATTCTCACTCGCAGCGTCGAATCCAAACGCTCCGCCTTTCTTTACGATCTCTTGCAATAGGACCGGGCCATCCTCCCTGCCGCAGTTTTTTGCGATTTGGAGAAACGGTGCTGAGAGCGCGGCGACGAGGATGCGATACCCTATCGTGTATTCATCGTGTGTTTTTGGATCAACCTTCTTGCCAAGCTTTTCACCCACCTTAGCGAGCGCGGCACCACCACCGGGAACCACCCCTTCTGCGATGGCGGCCTTCGTGGCGTTCACGGCATCCTCAATCTTATCCTTCAGATATTTCATTTCAGTTTCCGTCGCGGCACCAACCCTGATAACCGCAACGCCGCCGGAGAGCTTTGCCACACGCTCATCGAGTTTCTCGCGGTCAAATTTTGAATCGGTGTTTTCAGCTTGCTTGCGGAGTTGAGAGACGCGCGCCTCAATGTCGGCCTTCTTACCCTTGCCGCCAACAATGACTGTTGAATCCTTCGTGGCAACAATGCGCTGCGCCTTCCCTAACATGCTCACGTCTGCGTTTTCGAGCTTAATGCCCAAATCTTCGGAAACAACCTGCGCGCCGACCGTAATTGCGATATCCTGAAGCATCTCTTTCTTACGATCGCCATAACCAGGAGCCTTCACGGCAAGGACGTTAAATGCTCCGCGAAGCTTGTTCACCACGAATGTTGCGAGCGCTTCGCCGTCAACATCATCGGCAACAATGACAAGGTCTTTCTTGCCACTCTGTGCGAGCTTCTCCAAGAGCGGAAGAATTTCCTTGATGGTTGAGATCTTTTTGTCTGTCAATAACACGGGCACGTCTTTTGCAACCGCCTCCATGCGCTCTGCGTTCGAAATCATGTACGGCGATACGTACCCTTTATCAAACTCGAGTCCCTCCACGTAGTCGGTCTCAATACCAATCGACTGCGATTCTTCGACTGTCACGACACCGTCCTTGCCAACCTTTTCGACAACGTCAGCGATCTTTTCGCCGAGTTCTGTATTTTCTGCAGAAATGGATGCGACATACTGGATGTCTTTCTTCCCCTTCACCTCTCGCGCCATTTTCTTGAGTTCTGCAACAGCGTCATTCGCCGCAGCTTCAATACCGCGACGGATCATCATCGCATTCGCACCCATCGCCGTCCGCTTCAATCCCTCGTGAACTAAGGCCTGGGTGAGAACGACCGCCGTCGTGGTTCCATCACCCGCCTTGTCATTGGTTTTCGTCGCCACCTCCTTCACGATGCCTGCGCCCATGTTTTCAAACTTATCCTTCAATGTGATTTCTTTTGCGATAGAAACGCCATCGTTCGTGATGGTTGGACCTCCCCAGGATCGATCGATGGCCACATTTCTACCACGCGGCCCAAGCGTGACGCGAACGGCCCCAGCAACAACATCAACGCCACGCTTCAGGGCGTTGCGGACATCAGAATCGAAAATAACCATTTTTGCCATAGATTTGACTTTCTTAGTTGATATTTTTTACTTTTTCAAGTCTGACTTGTACAAGTACAACACATTAATTGATGACAGCAAGGATGTCTGACTCATGGATGAGGAAGTATTCAGCATCATCGCCTTCGAATTTCACCTCATTGTCCCATCCGGCATTGAAGTAGACTTTCATGTTCTTTTTGACCGCCATGGGGATCACTTCGTTGTCGTCACCCACCTTCCCCGGACCGACGGCGATAATCACGCCGCGCTTTGATTTTTCTTTCTGCGCCGTTTCAGGAATGTAGATTCCGCCCGGAGACTTAGTTGCCTCCTTATCTGCCCGCTTCACCAAGACACGATCATGAAGCGGCTGAACCGATTGTACACCTGCATCTTTACTCATAGGAAAGAGTTATTAGTACTAAAAGCGGTCGCATTATACGTGATGACGAAACCACACGTCAACGCCATTCTTGACACGGATTTTCTCCGTGGTATTATGTCTTCACGATTCTCTTTCCCTCTGATAGTATGTCCCCCATGGAACTTTCGGCCCTCCTGCCGTACGTGCAGATAGCCCTCTCAGTCCTCCTCATGGTTGCAATACTCTTGCAGCGCACGGGAGCGTCACTTGGAGGAGCATTTGGAGCTGACAACTTCAGCACCGGTTTTCATACGCGCAGGGGTTTTGAGAAAGTCCTCTTCAACACCACGATCGTACTTGGTATACTGTTTGCACTCTCAGCGCTCGCGCACCTCTTTATCGGTTAAACAGGCTGTAAGGCCTTTCGCGCGAGGCGGGTTATCTCGTCTCATACTCCATGCTTGGCTCGCTTTCACTCTTTCGACGCATCAACGATGTGCTTCGCACATTCTCACCCTTTGAGCGCCTGATGCTATACATACTATCGGTTGCACTTGCTGTTTCAGTAGGCTGGATTTTCGTTGCGCTCAGTGCGGCATTTGGCTCAGACGTACCTGCACGCGGCGGCGCATTTGTCGAGGGCGCGGTGGGTACTGCACGCTTCGTGAACCCACTTCTTGCAACCTCTCAATCAGATCAAGACCTTACAGCGCTCGTTTATTCAGGACTTGTGCGGTACATCGACGGATCCTTTCAACCAGATATTGCGGAGAGTTTCAGCATTTCAGAAGACGGTACGGAATATACGTTTCGTCTCAGAGAAGGGGCAACGTTCCACGATGGCGAACCTGTAACCGCAGAAGATGTGGTCTTCACAGTCTCTCGTGCAAAAGATCCTGCAGTGAAGAGTTCACGACGCGCTAATTGGGAAGGGGTGGAAGTACATGCCGATGACAATCGAACGGTGCGATTTACACTGCCAAATGCGTACGCCCCGTTTATTGGAAATACTACGCTCGGCATTCTGCCCCAGCATTTGTGGGAAAATGTTCCATCGGATGAGTTCTCATTCGCCTCTCTCAACACAAAGCCAATCGGAAGCGGCCCATACTATGTCGAAGATGTTTCGCTCGATCAGACTGGCGCTCCGACAGAGTATGTCCTTGAATCATTCGACGACTTTGCCCTTGGCAAAGCGCATGTGCGCGGCATCACGTATAGACTCTATGCTGATGATAAAGCTCTTCACGAGGCATTTACCACTGGTGAAATAGATAGTTTCCTATCGCTCGCCCCTAAGGCGCTCCCCAGCGAAATAACAGATGAGGCACGCCTAGTGGAACTTTCTCTTGCGCGCGTTTTCGCAATATTTTTCAATCAGAACCACGCTCCCGTTCTCGTAAATACCGCTGCACGACAAGCACTTGCTTCGAGTATCGATCGAGAAGCACTCGTTCAGCGCGTTCTCGGAGGATATGGACAAGTACTCTCATCCCCAATTCCACCTGACACACTATCCATCGACAACAGTTCATCTTCTTCGATCTCGGGTGCGTCAATCTTGGAGAGCGACGGCTGGAAACAAGGGACTTCAAGCACATCACCCGATACTACTGCCTGGCAGCGCGGAAATTTAACACTCGCTTTCTCCCTCGCGACGGCAGATACGCCTGAACTCGTTGAGACTGCTCAAATCATCGTCGATGCATGGCGCACGCTCGGGGTCGATGTCAAGCTCGAAACGTATCCTCTTTCCGAATTTAATCAGACAGTCTTGCGACCACGAGCATACGATGCGATTCTTTTTGGTGAAGTACTCACACGCCCCCTCGACCTCTTTGCATTCTGGCACTCATCGCAACGCAATGATCCCGGTCTGAACCTTGCACTCTACGCGAATGCATCCGCTGACAAAATCTTGACGGACGCTCGCGCAGAAGCCGATCAGGAGGCGCGCCGTGCACTCTATCAGTCATTTGTCGCGACAGTGGAAGAAGACGTACCTGCCGTATTTCTATACGCACCAAACGCCGCATATATAGCACCCGCACACATAAACGGTCCCAGGCGCATGAGCGTGACAGTCCCCGCCGAACGCTTCCTATCCGTACACACTTGGTATCGCGATACGGAACATGTCTGGGATTTTTTCACGCAGTAATTAATTACTAATTTAGTAACTAACAATCAGAAAGATTTATGTTCAGTACAGGAAATTCCGGCCCTCGAGGCGGAGCACCTCGTAGGGGGCCTCATCCACACGGCGCACGCCGCCCTCGCCCACATGGTCCTCACCATGCGCGCCCACGTGGTCCACGCCGCGGCAGTGTTCGCGTCGAGCACTCGTCTGCCCCACCCCGTCGCGATACCGCGCAGGTGCCACCCATCAGCGAGAACACCGTGCGCATCGTTCCTCTAGGAGGTGTAGAAGAAATCGGCCGCAACATGACGGCAGTGGAAGTCGGCGATGACATTTACGTCCTCGACGCAGGCTTCCAATTCAAGGAGGATGACACGCCGGGCATTGACTACATATTGCCAAACACGGGCTACTTGGAGCAGAACCGACACAAAGTGCGCGGTCTCCTTATCTCGCACGGCCACTTGGATCACATCGGCGGCATTCCCTACATCCTCGACCGCATCGGCAACCCCATGATCTACACACGCCGCCTAACGGGCATGATGATCAAGAAGCGCCAGGAAGAGTTTGTAGGAAGCTCACCAATCCAAATTCGAGAAGTTGAAAAAGGCGAAACACTTAAATTAGGAAGCCACACGATACGCTTCTTCGGTGTCACCCACACCGTGCCTGATTCCATGGGAATTATCATTGAGACCGCGTGGGGTGATGTTGTCTTCACGGGCGACATTAAGCTCAATCACAAAGACGGCACACCTTCGGAGGAAGAGCAGCGCGAGTTCGGCATCTTCACAGAACGAAAAGTGCTCGCCCTTCTTATGGACTCAACAAACGTATGGCAGCCAGGGTTCTCGATTCCCGAATCAAACGTGTACGCAACCCTAGAGCGCATCATCACAGAAACGAATGGTCGCCTCATCATCGCCATGTTTGCTTCTCACCTCGAGCGCCTCATTCGCGTCATGCAGTTCGCTGAAGAAAACGCCAAAAAGGTGGTTATAGACGGTCGCTCCATGCGCACCAACATCGAAATCGCGCGCGAGCTTGGTCTCATCAAATACAAAGATGATACCGTCATCCAGGTGGAAGATATTGATCGCTTCCCTCCGGAGAAAGTGGTCATTCTCGCAACCGGCGCTCAGGGCGATGAATTTGCCTCGCTCGCACGCATTGGTAACAAATCACACAAGTATCTTCGCTTAAAGCCTACTGACACCATCGTGCTCTCGTCGTCGGTTATTCCCGGCAACGAACGCGCCGTGCAGAAACTCAAAGACAATCTTTCTCGTCAGGGGGCTCGCATTATTACGTACCACGCATCCGACGTGCACGCCTCAGGCCATGGCAACCGTGAAGAAGCCGTGTGGATACACAAGCAGGTCCGCCCGAAGTTCTTCGTGCCCGTGCACGGCTACCACTATATGCTCCGCGTCCATGGAGACGTCGCAGAGGAGTTGGGCATGCCCCGCTCGAACATCGTCATCCCTGACAACAGCGCCGTCATTGAGATAACGAACGGAGAGAAAATTGGTGTCCTTCCTGTAAGGGCGCCCCATGAACTTCGGGTTGTGGAGGGACACACCGTCTCCGAACTTTCCGATGTCTTGATGCGAGATCGCAAGGCACTCGGACAAGAAGGTTTCTGTGTCGTCGTCGCGACCGTGGATCGTCGCACGGGAAAACTGCACAAATCTCCTGACATCATCTCGCGAGGGTTCGTCTATCTTCGTGACAACAAAGACCTCATGGATCAGACGCGACTTATCGTGCGCAAGAGCGTTGAAACAGCGATGCGCAATCCTCGTGCTGCCGATCTCGACCAGGCACGCGACGATCTCGCTGAAGACGTCGCACGCTTCCTGCTCTTGAAGACACAAAAGCGCCCGATCGTGATACCGGTGATTGTGAGTATATAGAGAAAGGCCTGGATTGCTCCAGGCCTTTTGCATTCTCCTCATGCGACCATGACGACAAAGAATAGTAGCGCAAGCCAAAGCGTTGCAAGCAAGAAGCCAACATGTGCAGCTTCTTGTCGGATATCCGGGTCATCGTCGCTGCGAGTGAGCAGGAAGAATAGTCGCTGAAAATAGCGCATGTCATTCTCCTTTCCTCTCTGAGACTAGCGAGAATCGCCCGATCCTGCAAGCTCCCACCGCGAGCCCTTTCGTACGATCATACCCTCACGCTTGAGTGCTGCAAGCACACTGATGCCCGTAGATGCATGAACACCCTTTAAGAGGATCGACGTCCGTAATGATCCCGTAAGAAGCGCACGCACAATCTTTCCGCGAATTTGACGCGAGGAACCTTCAAAGCGCGATTGGCGCACGTGATGCGCACTGCGCCGAGACGGATTAGAGGTCTGTTTTTTCAGATATGACCCGTAGTCCATGAGAGCTGCATACCATTCGCGGGGACTCTCTGCGCGCGCAATAGCCTTTTGTAACATTGGCATCAATGTCGTATCTGATACATTCGTCGATCGTGGTAAAAAATGATAGATAAGTGCCGCACGAATATTGGTCTCGACGATGATGTCTGGTCTGTTAAATGCAAAAACCCTGACTGCGCCCGCTGTGTACGCACCAACACCGGGAAGTGCACGAAGAGCGATCGCGTCCTTCGGGACTCTGCCGCCGTGCTTCTGCATGATCACCTTCGCGCACTCGCGAAGCATCTTAGCGCGGCGATTGTACCCAAGTCCGCTCCACTCTTGTAAAACTTCAGCAAGTGAAGATTCTGTGAGCCTCCTCACCGTCGGGAATCTTTTCATCCAACGCTTGAAATACGGTATAACTCTGTCTACCTGAGTTTGCTGTAGCATAATCTCAGAAACGAGAATCGCGTACGGATCGTGCGTGCGCCGCCACGGAAGATCATGGCGGCCGTTTTCTTTCCAGTATTCCCAGACTTCTTTTTGAAAGTTTTGGATTTTGAATTGCACTTTAGCTTTTTGACTTTTACCTTTTGATTTAGAGCTCATATATAACATCCTTTCTCTCCACCACCACCTTCCAGTTTTCTCGCTTCGCGTGTCGATAGAGCTTCATGTTTGGGTTAAAACAGATTGGTTCTTCCACTAGTTCTAGAAATGGAATGTCGCTCTCTGTATCCCCCACGCCAATTGACCCCATAAGCGTCAAAAGCTCTTTTTCAACAGCACGGTGGACGATTGCCGCTTTATTAAAAATGAGATGTTCGTCAACAATGTTCCCCGTAAACGCGTCCTCTGCTCCCGTCTCATAGATGGTTCCGTACACTTTATCGAAGCCGAGACCGGGACAAAACTTATCTAAAATGGTCTTCGGCGAGTGTGATATCGCAAGCAGAAAGAAACCTTCGCCCTTTAATTTTTTTAGCAAATCGCGTGTGTACCGATAGACTCTTTTGGAATGCTCGTCAACGACATGTCCGGCAGCATCGGCAAGTATGTGATATTTCATTCCTTTGAGATGTTTCAAAAACGCATGTACCACCGCCTGAATGTACTCTTCATACCCCCCTTCCCGATTGAGCCAGCGCTCATGTTCGATCTCAAACTCATCGCGCACGTCTTCCGAAAAGGCTCCCACAAAAATGAGTCGATCAACGATCTCGATCAGGAGTGAGGAACGAAAGATGGTTCCGTCCACGTCAAAAATAGCAACGCGCCCCCTGTCTTGCATGCCCCTATACTACACATTTGTTCTGTTATTGCGAAGTTAATGAAAATCATGCAGTATGGGTCAGGAACAACCATATCGATGGAGTGTCAAATGAGGGATCTTTGCATCTACCTGCCAAACGGGAAAGAAATCACTCCCCGGATTCTCTTGGAAGAGTACCCGAAATGGTTCGATCCCGAGATGGTCCAGGCCATGGCCTCTTCGTTGCCAGAAGAATGGGCCACGTGGGGTCTAACTAGTGGGGACTGGCGCGCATACGATCAGTGGGCGAGTCGGTACGCAACACTACTCGGCGAATCGAAGGAGTGGTGCTACATGTTGGGACTCGTTGGCACTGCCAGAAAGCAAAATCTCGTAATGGAGGCTTTGCTCGCCCGGTTCATAAATATGCCAGGAGCGGCACAAGCAATATTCGAAGCATGAACGCGGTCTCATGCCCGTGGCCAGCGGCTCCCAGCCGCTGGCCACAATTTTGTAAGTGGGTGCGCATCGCACGCATGCTTCCGCGCCGTGCATACATACCGGCCATACAGTACGAGCCCATTATTGACGTATTTCCAATCTTTTTGGGGAATCAGTGCCTCAAGATCGTGAGAAATTTTTTTGAGATCACTATGTTTCGAAAGGTCAAACTTGCGCGCGAATCGTTTTACATGAGTATCCGTAGGTATCCCCTCCCAAATGTCGTAGAGTTCGCCCAAAATGACGTGTGCGGTTTTGTAGCCGACTCCTGGTAGTTTCTGGAGCTCCGCCGCAACGCGCGGCACTGTGCCGCCAAAATCGTCTGCAACGATTTTGGCGGTCATACGAATGTGACGCGCTTTGTTCCTGAAGAAAGGAATTGCAGCAAGCTCGCGCTCAAAAGTCGCGGGATGCGCCTGTGCAAAGTCCGCAGCATTTTTGTACTTCTTAAAGAGTGTTGCGGTGAGTTTGTTTACCGCCTTATCCGTGCATTGCGCCGACAACACCACCGCAACAAGAAATTGAAACGGGGTGTGATAAACCAACTCACTCTTGGGTAAGGGGTACAAGCGCTTTAATCGCGCAACGATAGTTCTCGCTCGCTGCCGCTTGTCCATGACACTTACTGAATCACTATCGGTAGCGATACCGACGCCGCATTCTCAGGAAGACCCGAAGGATTGTCATTGCGCAAGATGAGCGTTGCAAAACCAGAATAGTTTGGAACAGTAACGACGAACGCAAAGGGAACAAATTCAGGTGTCATCCACTCACCACTCGCAGTGACAGGACCCTGTGCAAGTATCTTCCCTGCACTATCGACGACTTCGTATGGAAAATTTGCCTCAAAATACCAGCCGCCTCGTGCCGCTCCCCGGACATTGAATGTCGAAGAAACCTCTGCCCCCGGAAGAGGTGTGTCCACACGAATCGTATCGGCAGTAGCATTTTCGTACGTCGCGCGCACCTCAGGTTCGGGCTCCGGTATAGAATCGCGAGGTATTGGTGTCGGCTCAGGCATCACGAATCCACCCATATACCACACCCCAAGACCAAATGAGAGAATTGCGACTACAAGGACAACGAGATATCTCATTGCTGCAGTGTACCCCGAAGGCGCCTCTCCACAAGCGATGCAATAAAGACACTGAGCGGAAGAAGGACCGCCATCTGTACAAGGGGTGAAAGCCCTAATGGACCAATCATCGGCATAGCTTCGGTGTACGCCCACCTTCCGAGAGCCATGGCTTTGTATTCGACGAAAAGAGCAATTGCGAGACCCATGAAGGCGAGACCGACATATGCCTGAGCGCGTGGACGAATGAACCACGTGAGGCAACCAGTAAAGAATGATACGAAAAGTACTGCGCCGAGAGTGTAGGCGACATCCCCAAGTGTCGCGAAAAGATACACAGGAAATATTCCCTCCATCGCCTCATACCCCGTGTAAAGGACGATGTGAGAGCGTTCCCACAGAAAATGGAGGAGAAACGCAATAAACGAAAGTGTCGCGTAAACACGCATACACTAGAGTGACGCGAGCACTTTCGCGAGTTTCTCCGGGCTATGTCTGATGAGCGAGCGCTGCAACGCGTCTCCCTTGGTTTTTTCTGATACGCCATCGGCAAGCACATCGGCGCCAATGAACACTCGCGGACTTGAAAATGCCGCCTCATCAAAGCTCAGTGGCTCACCTTCATCGGCATATTTCTTGACGAGCGCCGCAGGAGGAGCCTTAGTATTATAGACAACAGTGTCGAAAATCCCTTCTTTGCCAATGATGTCTTCGAGCACGCGAACATAGTCAGCGACAGTGAAGTCGTCAGCGTGACCATGGCGATTCATCAAATTTGCAATGTACACCTTGCGCGCCTTGGATTTTATAAATGCCTCAGAAAATCCTTCAACCAAAAAGTTAGGAACAAGTGACGTGTAAATGTCGCCGGGCCCGACTATGATCAGATCTGCTTCTTTCAAAGCCTTGAGGGCCTTTGGGTGCATGGTCGCCTTCGGTTTAAGGAACATCTTTTTTATCCCGAATTTCGAAACAAGCTGGTATTCACCGAGCGCATCTTCACCTTCAATAATTTTCCCGTTATTGAGCTCGGTCATGAGCTTTGCATGATCCAGGGTCACAGGAATGACCTTGCCCTTTATGTTAAGAATGGTGCCGGTGACATCGAGTGCCTTGTCAATTGAGCCAGTGATTTTTTCGAGTGTGGAAATAAAAAGATTACCGAAACTATGTCCGTCGAGCCCCCCGTTTTCATACCGATGACTAAAGAGTTCACGCATCAAGGTCCCACTCTCGCCGAGCGCGATGAGCGATTGGCGCAAATCCCCCGGTGGAAGTACCCCCATTTCATCGCGAAGGCGGCCTGTCGAGCCACCATCGTCGAACATGGTGACAATTGCGGAGAGCTCGACCGGGTAGCGCTTGAGTCCGAGTAGCACTCCAAATCGCCCCGTCCCGCCCCCGATCGTGACTATTTTCTTCATCTAGTCACTATACCTGTGCATAACCCCTCGCGCCACCCTTGCGCCTTTCCCACCCCTTGCTATGCTCTTCGGTACACCCCCAATACATCAAGAGCGCGATTAGAGTTCTGGCTCAGAGTCGCCCCCAACCCCGAAACTCGGAAGGTGGGAAACCAGTCCTTCGGGAAGATGCACTATTTAGATGTCTCCCGTATGGGGGATAATTTTTTTATCATGCTGCACTTATTGAAAACTTACACGACAGAAAGCGTCACGAGCGGTCACCCCGATAAGGTGTGCGACCAAATATCAGATGCGATTCTCGATGCCTGCCTTGAACAAGACCCACGCTCGCGCGTCGCGGTGGAAACGTTTGGTTCGCACGGCACACTCATGATCGGCGGCGAAGTGACGACGAACGCAAAAGTGGACATGGCAAAGATTGCCGAGAATGTCTACAAATCAATTGGCTACACACAAAAATTGAAGATCTTGAATACGGTCGCGAAACAATCAAACGACATTGCACAAGGTGTCGACACCGGTGGCGCTGGCGATCAAGGCATCATGTATGGCTATGCGACAAACGAGACGAAGGAGATGCTTCCACTCGGCGTCGTGCTATCGCACGCACTCGCCCGTCGCCTTGAAAAGCTTCGCCGTGACAAGACCTGCCCTTGGATAAAGCCTGACGGCAAGACACAGGTAACGATTAAAGATGGCAAGGTTGTGACCGCGCTTTGCTCAACACAGCACGCAAAGAACATCTCCCAAGCTGATATTCGCAAAGATCTAACCAAACACCTCTTTAAGCCAGTGCTTGGTGATTTGAAAGGAATCGAAATCCTCGTAAACCCAACGGGCAAGTTCGAAATCGGTGGATTCGAAGCAGACGCGGGGCTCACCGGCCGCAAGATCATGGTTGATACGTATGGCGGTCTTATGCCGCACGGTGGTGGTGCGTTTTCAGGCAAAGACGCGACGAAGGTTGATCGTTCTGCAGCCTACATGTGCCGCTTTGTCGCCAAAAATCTCGTCGCAAATGGCTGTGGTAAAAAGGTGCTCGTAACGGTCGCGTATGCCATTGGTCGTGTCGAGCCCGTTATGGTTGAGGCATTCAACGAAAAAGGAAAAGACCTCTCAAAAATCGTGCACAAGCACTTCGACTTTCGCCCGAAAGCGATCATCGAGCGACTCGAACTGCGCACGCCTATCTTCCGCGAAACTGCCGCGTACGGCCACTTCGGAGTCGAGGGGCGACCATGGGAAAAGGTGGAGAAATTGTAAGGAATCTATCGCACAGCTTTCGCGTATTTAAAAATTGCCCCGCGCTTCCCAGCGCGGGGCATCAAGTCGTCAGAGCCATGTCTCATATCGGCCAACGTGCTCAAGAAGTTCGTCATCCGAGAACGTACGAGCTCGCATCTCAATCCATCCACACGCATCGTTTGCGGGGCATGTTGGATCAACAATTCGTTTGCGAACATATGCGTCATGCACTCGACCATTTTGGTCTAGACGAGAGTACTGAATCGCCGCACCGTTCCTGATACCACTTCCTTCCATATGCGATCCCATCGCATCGTTCAGATCTTCCGGCCCCCATTCTTCGTGAAGATACCGGATAGCGTGCATCAATTCACCATGCGTCACGCACACAACATCATCATCTTGATGATCCCTCCGAAGAGTGGCAAGAAAATCATGCCCACGAATAAGGGTATCTTGCATTGATTCGCCGCCGACCGGTCGCCACAAAAGGGCATCGATATGGCGGCGCTCAAACGCGTCAGCGTATTTCTGCACCTGTTCGTCGCGGCTGAGATGCGATAGCTCACCCCAGCTACGCTCTCCAAGACGCATATCCCGTTTCCAACGGATCCCGAGACTCATATGTCCCGCCGTCTCCATCGAGCGTGCATACGGAGACACATAACCGAACAACGGCCGACGGGCACACTCATTCTTGCGCCATTCCGTATACCAGCTTCCTGTCGTGCGAGCTTGATCTTTTCCACGAGGCGTGAGACGGCGCTTCCATGTCGCAACTTTCAACATTTCCGCACCCCCGGGCTCATGACCATTATTCATGGCATTGAAAAGAACATTTTCTTCGGACTCACCGTGGCGAATCCACGTTGATGTGATAGGCATCGAACATTCTCCTTCTCTATACACCGAACACACTCTACCTTTTCAAGTACGGGAGTCAAACAAACTGCGGACGACTCGACGCCAGAAGTGCAAGGGCGAAAGTTGCCATCGTGAGCCCAAAATCACGGACGCCGATTGCGGTTGCGCCGATTTCTATCGTGATCACAAGGAGGTGAAGCGCGAGGGCGAGAGCAACCCAGCGTGTCCAGATGTTGAGCGCAAGCAAGGCACCTGCAACAACTTCAAAGAGGCCGTTTGCGAGCACGATCATCGCGGGTGGCAGATGGAGAGTGTTCACCGCCCATTCGGGAACCCATGCAACCCAATTGATGCCGTCGAGGAGCTGCGAAAAACCGAACCAAAGAAACATTACCGCAAGACCGAGACGAAGAATTGTTATGCCCAATTGTTCACTCTGCATAGCTATTGCGCAAGAACCCCTATCTTGAATCCAAAGAGAATTTTCTCTTTGGATGCATCACCGCCGTGCTTGCGATTGAATTTTGCCGAGCCATCCGCGCCACAGAGACCAAGTATCGCCTGCTCACCGCCAGGATGTTTCGGGATCCATGACGTGAGATCGTACACGCTCCCATTGATGCTGGACCAGCAGCTTGCGCGATTGTTGTGACTCGCTACGGTTGCCGATGCGATACCACTCGATGCGGCGGGTGCCCCGGCGGCGCCGCTCGCTCCTGCGGGAGTCGGGACCGGCGCGTCATCATCTTCATCTTCAAATTCTTCCTTGTCATCATCATTCGTCGTGGGAGCATTTGAGTTTTGCGATGGCGCCGACATATCGATCACCTCGGTATTTATTCCTGTATCTAAGTTTATAGACCGCGGTGATTCGGTCGCGTTTTTCTGCAACAAAACGAACCCGCCTACACCGAGCACTAACACCACACCCACAAGTATTGAAATAATACTATTCATATTCTTTGACTATACCACATCAGTACACCGAGCGACCAAGAAGTGCAAGCCCAACAATTCCGATGAAGTTCATACAAAAAGAGATACCGATAAATACACGCATATTTATTCGTGAGAGACCCATGAGTGCGAGGCCAAATTCATCCGGAAGGGGTGAGGCAATGAGGAGGGCACCAACGAGCGGAAGAAGCCAGTGAAGAAACGGGTGTCGGAAGAATTTTCTCAACCGCCGGCGCTGCGACTCCCTCAAAAAAAGAGTTTTTTGTTCATTCACTGCTTCCCGTACGAATAAAAATAAAAAAAGATCCCCTATAACGGCACCGGCCGCGCCAAAGAGCGCAATGAGATACACGTTAAATGTCTGAGTGATCTCAAGAAATACGACTGTTGCGGGCACCACCGAGAGCAGTGACGTAAAAAACACACCCGCGATAAAACTTGCTGGTAGCGCATGCAGCAGAGAATCTGAGACCCAGGAATGTATCGCACCAGTGATCAGAAGTTCATACGCAACATAAAAAGAGATGGCGACAAGGAATGTCGTACGTGCACGTCGCAAACGGGCTCGATGTTCCTCTGCTGTGACACGACTCATAGCGTAAAGAAGAATATAAGAGCAGCGAGAACAATGCGATACCACCCGAACCACTCAAATGAGTGAGTGCTCACAAAGTGAATGAGGGCTCTCGCACTCACGTATGCGGCGCAAAATGCTGCAGCGAATCCGAGGAGAAGAAGGTGCCACTCTGAAAACGCAAAAGAAGAACCGGTGCGAAGAAGATCATATCCGGTGGCGGCAAGCATAGTGGGTATCGCAAGCAAAAAAGAAAAACGCGCTATCTCAACGCGTGAAAGCCCGAGCGCGAGTCCGCCGAGAATGGTCGCGCCGGCACGCGAGACACCTGGCACGACCGCAAGCGATTGCGCACAGCCTATAAGCACCGCCCTCCCAAGAGACATATTTGACGCCTCAATCCCCCGCTCTAAAATTAATCCTCTCTTCCGCGCTTGCTCGAAGACAATGAGAACAACCCCTCCTAGAAGAAGCGCCCACGCGATGATGGTGAGACTCTCAAGAAACACCTCCTTGATGAGTGAGTAGAGCGAAAAACCGACGATTGCCGCGGGAACGAACGCGAGGAGGACGCGAAGCATCAAGGCATGGTCGGTGACGAGGGTCTTTCGATAGAGCACGAGCAGGCTCGCAATTGCGCCGAGCTGTATCGCAATAATAAAGCTCGTCAAGAAAGTGTTCGTGGGCACCTCAAGCAAACGCGCGCCGATTACCAAGTGCGCAGTGGATGAGATCGGCAAAAATTCAGTAAAACCTTCAAGTAAGCCGAGGATGAGTGCGTGGAAGGGACTCATGGTGGGTATTGTACCTTTTTAATTATACCCATACACCCTCGAGACGCGAGACAAAAACGTGCCAACTACGAGGCATGGGATTTCAGAGAAAACGGCAAAAAGGTGTTAGGTGCAAGGCGCGAGGAAAGGGACCAGCGAGCCGTACTTGCAGTACGGTGAGCGGGGCCCTGGGGCCCCGCAACGCAGCAGATGACACCTTTTTGCCGTTTTCTCACCAGAAGCCGAAGCCTTTGCCGGCAAGGTATGCCCCCATAACAACCGCAAGCATACCGCCCGACGTGTACCACGCAGGGGTATTAAACTGTCTGACGAGTTTCGTGATTCTTGTGTAAGGAGCCGTGAGGTAAAAGACTGCCTCTACTACAATCCATGCGCCAATGAGCGTAATCACACCACGCCAGTCAGGAGTCCAAATCCAGTGCGTAAGAACGAGAGAAAGACCCGCGATGAGCTGACAGACTCCCACAATCATGAGGAGCGCTCTATCCTTTAACACATCCATAATGATGTGCATGTACGACTTCTGGCGCATCATGATGATGCCGCCTGCGATCAAGAAGTACAAACCGAATAATTTTGCCAAAAATATGGAGAGTTCCATGGTGCGTGGTGTTCCCTAAATAATGAGCACATTGTAGCGCTCTTTCAGACGGAACAAGCACGAAATCTGTTGTTGCGTGGATAACCTACCTCCCCGCCTGCCACGCTCCAATCGCGTCTATAGGATACAAAAGCTGAATAATATTGAGCGCAAGCGCATCACGAATGAAATAAAGCGCGACAAGCTCAAGAGCGATCACGAGAATGAGCGAAAGCCACGTTGGCCATTTCCAGGCACAGAAAAACCCCGCAATCATCGCGATTACGTCCCCCACCGAATTCACGACGCTGTCACCGACGTACCCCTGCGCAAGCGCTTGCTCCCTGTAGCGGTTGATGATCATGTCGGTATTTTCAAACAGCTCCCATCCGATCTCAATTCCGATTGCAAGAAAGAGTCGAACCGGCACCGAAAGGCGTGGGAATACAATGCGGAGAAGCGCATAAAAGATCACGCCATGGATCACGTGCGAGAGCGTGTACCAGTCGGTGAGATGCTGCGAATTCCCATCGGAGAGCACGACACCGTGCCAGAGCTTTACGTAGCCCCCCTCATACATTAACGGCTGGCCCATGAACGAGAGGATTGCGGCGTGTGCCATCAAGAAACCGAGAACGACCGCAATAATCGAGAGGAGTCGCATATTAACCAAAAGTGAACGTGAATGCTTGTAACCCCGAACCACGAACGCGGAGTTCGAGTGTATGTTCTTCCCCCTTCGGATTCCTCACGAGGTGATAGAGGTCTTCGCTCCGAATCCGGACGATGCCGTCAGCGCTTACGTCGGCACCACGCATGGAGCCTATACGGACACCATCATGCCACACTTCGACCTCAGTATCGCTTTCTGCGCTCGCCACCATGAAGACATCTTTCGCGTGATAGCGGAAGATGATGCGCGCACCGTCCGAGATGGATTCGGCATATTCAGGCTGAATGTTCCAAGAGCCAGCGAGATACAGAGCGTTCGCAAAAGGAGTTTGCGGAGCCTCCAATGTTTGTACTCCGGACACCAGCCGCTTTCCTTCTGCAAAGCGTTCGTTGCGATCAGATCCGAAGTAGATCTCCGGACTCTGCGCGAAGCGCTCCGCCTCGGGCATAGACTCTGCCGCGAGCGCACCGCCCTCCGGCGCTTGTAACCCTAGTTTTTCTGCGCGCTCCACGAGCGCCTCGCGAATCTTTTTTTCCGTCTCATCATAGGCACCCTCGCCGATGTGGTCGTAGATGATGTTGCCGTCAATGTCGATGAGATATTTACGCGGCCAATAGTTGTTGCCGTAGGCGCGCCACGTCGCATAGTCATTGTCGAGAACGACCGGAAATTCAATGCCGTGCTTTTTGAGTGCCTCGCGCACGTTGTCGATATCTTTCTCAAAAGCAAATTCCGGCGTGTGGATGCCGACAATCTCAAGACCATCGTTGCGGTATTTCTCATACCACGCATTCAGATAGGGGAACGTGCGAATGCAGTTGATACAGGAGTAAGTGACAAAGTCTATAAGAATGACTTTTTTTCCTATCAATTCCCCAAGCGTGAATGGTTCAGCATTCAGAAAACCAGCCGGCCGCGCAATCTCCGCGTAACGCTTCTCAGAAAAACCAAATGTGGGTTCCGCACTTGGCACCGTGTCATTCTGAAAAATCACCGCAGACGAGGCGAGAATGCCGACCCCGATAATGCCGCCGACGAGAACGATGGGATTTTTCATATAACTCTTTCGAGGATGCCCTGTTCAAATTTCACGACATCGACGAAGCCGCTCTCGAGGAGCCAGACTTCAAACTGCTTCTCATAACCGGTCACAATGAGAAGCCCGAGCACGATGAAGAGTACCCCGATACTTCGTTTGAGCCATCCCCGCGAATCCGCAATGCCCGTCAGGCGATCAGCGAATCGCTGCCCGAAAAGCGCGATGAGGAGCAGTATCAATGAGAGTCCCGCAGCGTAGGCGACGAGATACAGCGTGCCGAGCGCAAAACTCGCGGGTAAGACCGATGCGAGAATGACGAAGTAGGTCGGCGAACACGACGAAAACACAGGACCAAGCGCTGCACCGATGAGAACATCTCCCCAGAAACTCTTCTTCTGGTAGCCGGCCCCGACGAGTTTGTTGGAATCACGAGAAAAACGATTCACTCCCGGGATGCTCTCCCAAAGCCCTGTAAACATCAGTACTAATCCGAAGAGTATGAGGATGCCACCAGAGAGTCCTGTCCAGAACGATTGCGGCACCATGATGAACGCGGTCGAGAACTTGAGGAGGAACGTGAAGAGGATGATCGAGAGCGCGAGCGAGCCGACCACGATGTAGGGCGTTGCACGGCTCCTTCCTGTCGCTGAGGAACCGAGCACGACAGGAAGCAGTGGGAGGATGCACGGCGCGAGCACCGTGAGCATTCCCGCAATGAACGAGACGGCAAGGAGCGTCATCCCGTTAGAAATAGGACGCGGACACCAAACGGCGACCGTACCCTAAGACGTTATTGTGAGTAAGTACGACCATGGCTTGTGAAGAGTCTGCGTCCGCGATTTCTAACGGGATCATGTGCTTATTGTACCTTGCTCACAAGATCACTGAGCGCAAGTCCCCCGCTCCACTTGGTGATCAAATTACCTTGTGCATCCACCTGCACAAGCGTGTGCTGGTAAGTGACGCCGTATTTCTGCTTGAGCGCGGTTTCAGTGTCATAATTCACGTCAAGAATCGTAAGTCCTGCGGGAATCTTCGACATGTTTGCCTTAATATCGCTATCGAGTGCCTTACACGTTGGGCACCATGAGGCGCGGAAGAAGAGAACTACGTCTCCTTCATTTGCTTTTGCGAGCTTCGATGCGGCATATGATTCGTATGAACCTTTCTGCATCATTGCGCCCTCGTCTTTCATCATGACGTCGTCTTTCTTTTCCATCATCGCGCCCTCGTCCTTCATCATTGCGTCCTTTTCCATCATTGCATCGTCTTTTTGCATTGCATCTTTTTCCATCATGGCGTCACTCTTCTCCGTCATTGCACTATCCTTTTCCATCATAGCTTCGTCCTTCATCATCGAATCGCCGCTTTGATTTGTAACGAACACGCCACCCACAATGAGCGCAAGCACGACTACTCCTCCGATAATCCAATTCATCATATGGTTAGTGATATACACTCGTAATAGACGCAGTGTACATACCCTGTTTAAGATGTAAAGTAGACTTTACATCCGAACTGTGGATTAAAAATGTGAGTCGCCGTAGAAGCGTGCCGCGAGTTTTGCGCCGATCATAACGATAAGCGTGAGTGGGACCCAGGGATCTATAGCGTGGCCCATGCCCTGCGCGAGAAGTGCGAGAGTAAGAATCCCAACACCTGAGAGATACGCAGCACGCCCGGCGTGCGCGCGTAACTGTACTTCTCGCTCATCCCCTGTGCCCTCCCGAATAATGAACGCGACCCATGCGATAAGAAGCACTGCGGCAATCGTAAGCGCCGCCATCTGTACCACGCTCGGCATCCAATACATGAAGGGATCTACGAGCGTGAAGAGCACGAGCGCGAGTAAGGCCAGAATGACGAATGAAAGCATGTTGTTCATAGTGAAAAAATATCTTCAACCGGCACCTTAAAGATGCGTGCTAATTTCAAAGCAAGCAAGACCGAGGGTGTGTAATTCCCCTTTTCGATCGCGATGACGGTCTGTCGCGAGACGCCCGCTTTCTCCGCAAGCTCCTCTTGAGTGAGCGCGCGATTCGTGCGGAGTTTCTGGACAGTGTTAGTGACGGCCTCCATGTACGCGCACTTTACGCTCTATCAGAGCGATGTCAACTCTACTTTACCTCACCAAGAGCCCTGAGAGCGACGACATATGCCGCGTCCCTGAGTGTCGTTTGAAGACTCACCGATTTTTCCCACACCTTCTCCGCAGCAGCTTCCATCTTCTCCTTCAACTTCGCGAGAACCTCATCTTTCCCCCACTTCTCTCCCCGAAGGTTCTGCTCCCATTCGAAATATGAAACCGCAACACCGCCTGCATTTGCGAGAATGTCGGGGATCACCACCACATTTTTTTCTTTTAGAATCTCGTCGGCCTCGAGAGTCGTCGGACCATTCGCAAGCTCGAGCACTACCTTCGCCTGCACTGTATGCGCATTTTCCTTTGTGATCGCATTTTCAAGTGCAGCGGGGACGAGGATATCGACCGGTAGCGCGAGAATTTCATCGTTGGAAATATCTTTTCCAGCAAACCCGGAAAGCGTTCCTTTTTCTTTTTTATATTTCTCCGCTGCAGCCACGTCGACACCTTCGGGTGCATACATGCCGCCTTTTGAATCAGAAAGTGCGACAATCTTGAAACCACGAGCTACGGCATAGTGCGCGAAATAGACGCCAACATTCCCAAAACCCTGAATTGAAACCGTTACCTCACTTTCCTTTTCCGCAAGGCGACGCCTTGTTCCAGAATATGGCTCTGAATCAAGCTTTTTAAGAACGGCCTCGAGCGCGTAGCCACCGCCGTATCCCGTCGCTTCGGTTCGACCCTCTGACCCCCCATGCTCTATCGGTTTTCCCGTGACGACTGCAGGTGAATGTTCGCCAACATGCTTCGAATACTCATCCGCGATCCAATGCATCATTTGTGCAGTGGAGCCGACATCAGGCGCGGGCACGTCTTTCTCGGGGCCAATCACGTGCGCGAGTTCTCGCGCGAAGTTGCGCGTGAGGCGCTCAAGTTCGCCAGGCGAAAGTTCTTTTGGATTCACTTCGATACCTCCTTTTCCCCCGCCAAAAGGCACGCCGATAACCGCATTTTTTATCGTCATCCAGAACGCGAGCGCTTTCGCTTCGTCGAGATCCACCTGCGGATGGAATCGTAAGCCCCCTTTGTAGGGACCGCGGATGTTGTTGTGCTGAACCCGATAGCCGCGAAAAGTCTTCGTCTCCCCCGAATCCATGACAACGGGAACATTCACTTCAACCACGTTATCAGGTTGTTTGAGTCGATGATGAAGGTCGGGATGTGTGTCGGTTAATTCGAGTGTCTTTTGTAATTGAGCCAAGGCACGTTGCCAGGGGTTGTTTTGCATCTGAAAATTCTACTCTTCTTTGGGAATTATGCGAAACACCCGATCATCATTCGCTGCAGGAGAACCGCGGCCGTCGCGGTTTGAGGTGGTGAAGTAGATGAGGCCGTCGGGACCTTCCGTGACTTCACGAATGCGGCCGTACTCACCGTCGTAGAGTTTTTCCCGCCCTAAGACAACGTCTGGATTGTCTGGATCAATCTGCACGCGCCATAAGCCTTCGCCGCGCAGCGCGCCGAAGAATATGTTGCCCTTAAATTGCGGGAAGACAGTGCCCGAATACACGAGTGCCGAGCCGGGGGCCTCTGCGGGAGTGTAGAGCGCTATCGGTGCAATGGTGCCCTCTGCGGTTTTCTCATGCGAGACGAGCGGCCAGCCATAGTTCCCACTCTTCACGATGCGGTTAATTTCATCGCCGCCGCCAGGACCGTCGAAACCTGAAGGACCATGCTCGGTTGAATAGAGATTGCCTCTCTCATCCCACGAGATTCCTTGCGGATTGCGATGGCCATAACTCCAAATAGGAGAACCTGGGAATGGATTGTCACTCGGCACCGAGCCGTCGTCGTTCACGCGCAGAATTTTTCCTGCGAGCGAATCCATCTCCTGTGCAAGATTGCGATCGGTGGCGTCGCCCGTTGTGATGTAGAGTTTCCCGTCAGGACCAAACGCGAGCTCGCACCCAGCGTGATAACGCGCAGCGGGGATGTCATCAAGTATCGTAGTGATGTTTTCTGCTCGAGTACCCGCATCCGTAAAGCGCACGATTTTAACAAACATGTCTCCAGCACGCTGATACGCGTACGAAGCGTAGACGAATCTGTTGCGCACGTAGTCCGGATGAAGCGCGAGCGACATCAGACCCTCCTCTCCACCTGTTGAGACTTCGGGAAACGTGACGAGCGACTCCTCGTGGAGTACGCCGTTTTCAACGACACGGATACGCCCGGGACGCTCGCTCACGAGCATACGTGCGGGCGAAGTGAACACGATGCCCCACGGCACTTCAAGCCCGCGTGCAACCTCTTCTACTGAGTATGCTACTTCCCGCTCTCCCATGGGTTGTATGGTAGCAATTTCGTTTTGAAATAGAGGTGAAGGTCGCAACCAGTACACGGCGAAAATAAGTGCGACAAGGAGGCAAACGACAACGAGAGTTCGAATCATTGGAATGTCGCCGAAGCGACGACCTGCGCGAAATGAGTGCGTATCGAATCTTCAGGCGAAAGATAGGTGACGGAGAATGCGTAGATCTTTTCACCCCGCGCCTGCACGATCGTCGTTCCCGGATAAAGACCGTCCCACGCGAACGCGAGCGCGGAATCTGTGCCAACCATAACTTCCGCCGGCGTGCCGCCCGAGAGGCGGAAGTTCGAGAGTGGAGATGAACGAATCCATTCCTCGGCCGTTTGATCGCCGGTATTAGGAATGATTTGCACGGTAATTGAGGTCGGCCCTTCTCCTGCCTCGGGCACTTCTGCAGAAGCAGCAACGAGCGTGACCACATGCGCGCCTAATTCGTCGCGTTCACTGAGAGTGTAGCCTTCTGGATACGAAAACGAGATACCATGCTCGAGAGACGAATAAGTATTGCCCGTCTTCGGCGCATCAGCGGTATTTGTAAGCGCCCACCATGCCCCGAGGGCAATAACTACCGCAAGAATGAGTGCGGCATACTTCATGCGTTTGGTCGCATCCGACGATACGCAATCATAAGAATGATGACGAGTGCGAGCAGCACGAGCGTCGTCACAACCGGCCAGAGGAGAAGCGGTGTTGTGTATGCCGAGAGCGCTGATTTACCAAAGAAATCGGATTTAATGGTAGGAAGCGCGCCGAAACGGCTAAAAATCTGCCCGAGTGAAAATCCATCCTCGCCTTCGAACACGAGTACATATGCACCCTGGTTATCTGGGCTCGAAACTTGCACGCGATACGAGCCTGTTTCAAGCGTCGCCTCGAGAACCGGCCCGGCGAGATAGCTGTCGCGCCCCGAGGTGTCGAAGAAGCGCTGCCACTCGATCATGCCACCATCAACGCGTGCAAATGACTTCCCCGGATCTTTATCGGAGATCATTTCCGCTACGATGTCGGTGGAAACGTCTGGCGTATCCGGTGCAAGCACGATCGCTTTCACCGTATAGCTTGCAGACGGAACATTGAAGGTGAATACGTGCGGCTCACCCGTGAGCTCTCCATAATACGCGCTGTATGCCTGAGGATCGGAAACCCGCGTCTCAGCGCTCTCAACAATGATAAGTTCTTGTGCACCCGAGGAAAGCGGGAACACGAGCAAAAGTGCGAGAAAAATATGCTTCATGCCTGCATGATACCAAGCTTCCCAAGCGAGAGCTAGCGTGGTATCCTTGCGACACGGAAACCAGCCATAAAATGGCTCAAAAAGTGCTTATTACTGGTGTTGGGGGCTTTATCGGCTCCAATCTCGCACGCACACTCCTCAACGAAGGGCGTGCGGTCTTCGGCGTTGATAACCTCGTTACGGGTTCGAGCGAGAATGTGGCAAGGCTCGCCCTCGATCCTCGGTTCACCTTTTCAAATGTCGACATTTGTGCCCCCGATTTTCAGAACGTCTTCTCCGCTGTTCATTTTGACGAGGTCTATCACCTCGCATGCCCCACTGGCGTACCCAATCTGGTCACACTCGCCGAGGAAATGCTCCACACCTGCTCGTTCGGCACCTACAATGTTTTAAACCGCGCACGGACAGATGGTGCGAAGGTTCTCTTTACCTCGACCGCAGAGATGTACGGGCAACCTGAGGTGTTCCCGCAGCATGAAGGTTACAACGGGAACGTTGATCCCCTCGGCAAACGCTCGCCCTACGAAGAAGGCAAGCGTTTTTCCGAGAGCATCCTCGCAACCTATGTCCGCAAATATGATCTGAACGCACGTGTCGTGCGCGTCTTCAACACATACGGCCCCGGCATGTCACTTAACGACAGACGTGTCATTCCGCATTTCCTCAAGTGCATTATCGAAAAGAGGCCGCTCCTCGTCTACGGCGATGGAGAACAAACACGTTCCCATCTTTACATCGATGACCTCCTTGCGGGTTTACGGATCGTCATGGAGCGCGGCACTCCTGGGGAGGCATACAACTGTGGCGGTGGAAATCCGATCACCGTTCGTGCGCTTGCTGAACTCATAACCGCCCTCAGCAATCACGAACACGGCGTTGAACATCAAGAACACTTTATCGAAGATCATCGCGGGCGCCTTCCCGGTGTTGAGAAGATACAGAAGCTTGGCTGGTCGCAAACAATTTCTCTCCAAGCAGGGCTGGAGCGCATGCTCGCTCATTACATGAATCAAACACAGAAAGAGCCGGAGGCGATCATGGCTCCCGCAACAGCGTGACGTATGGTTGGCATATTCCAACTTCTCGGAGTGAGCTTTCTCTTCTGGACGATTGTCGGCTGCATCCGATTTATCTTCGAGCGCATCGAGGCGCTGCGCGCGCTCTCTGGCGAGGGTTCGCGGATTGCACTTTTTCTTGCCTCGCTGTGCGGTGTCGGAGTCGCATATGCGCTCTTTGCTCTCACACTCTCGCTCCTCAGCATTTTTCGAGTCGACGAACCAAGTGTCGGACTCGCGGTTTTCATGCTTTGGCTCGGTTGTGCGGGACTTGGTGCCTATGCGAGCGGTCGTATCAATCCGCATAAACCAAAGATTGCAGGCACGCTTACGGGAGCCGCGAGCTTCGTTCTTCTCGTTCTCACGCTCGGCGTGACACTCAATGTACCAGCACTCAGCACCGATAATCTTGTGTCATTCTCACTCGGATTGATAAGCTCGATGAGTATCGGATATGGAGCGGGAATGATTGCTCGAAGATTCAACACCTACGACGAAACCCGCATGCGCTTGCTCCGCGAGAGCGCCGGGAAGAGCCGTATTACACAAGATGAAGTTGCAGTCGTCATCGCTGCACATAATGAAGAAGTTTCCATTGCAGCAACAATCGAATCGCTCTTGAAATCGGTGCGTCCCGATCAGATTTACATCGCAAGCGACGGATCGAAAGACAAGACGGTCGAAATTGCGCGCGGCCACGGCGTGCATGTCGACGACATTCAACCCAACCGCGGCAAAGCCGGCGCGCTCACCTTTGCGATCGAGGAGAATGCGCTACTCTCACGCTATAAGGGTGTGATGCTACTTGACGCCGACATCACGGTTGATCCGCTTTTTATCGAACGTGCCGCACAACACTTTGATGACCCTGGTGTCGCGGCGGTTTCCGGCTACTTTGTTGCGATCTGGCCACGGCATTTCTTGCCGCGACTCGAACTTTTAGTCACCGCCTATCGGGTGCGCCTCTGGCGCATTCTTCAATTCTTCATCCGCTATGGGCAAACCTGGAAGCATCTTAATGTCTCCCCCATCATCCCGGGCGGCGGTTCCATTTACCGCTCAAGTGTCCTTAAAAATATTCAGATCAACACGCCCGGTCTCGTCATCGAGGATTTCAATATGACGTTCGAGGTGCGTCACAAAAATCTCGGTAAAGTCGCGTTTGAGCCACGTGCATTTCTCTACGACCAGGAACCATATTCAGTGGGCGATTTCACGAAGCAGATCAAGCGGTGGTACCTGGGCTATTTTCAAACCATGCGCAAACATGGGCTCTGGCTCAGTTGGTTTTGCTTCTTCACGTACCTTTTCACATTCGAAATGCTCGTAAGCGCAATTCTCTTTATGCTCACTCCTTTTTTGGCCCTCGAACTCCTCTTGAGCCATCGCGACTTCCTCTTGGTCGACTTCGGCATATGGGGCTATCCGGTCACTCTTCTCACGATCACACTCGCCCTCTTCGTGATCGATTACATCGTGACGATCGGCGTCGCGATCGTGGAGAAGAAACCGCTCCTCCTCGTGTACGGCATCCTCTTTTACCCCCTACGCTTCATCGAGTCCGCTGTCTTCCTTTGGATGCTTCCCCAAGCCTTCCGCGCTCAGGGTTCTGGAAAGTGGATCTCACCAAAGCGGGTTATTTTTAAGCAATGATCATTGCCTTAGCACCTCGTAGATACGCTCGTCTTCTCTACCTTGTCGCCAGAACATGACGCCGGCGACGCCGAATTCCTTGGCAAGATCGATGCGCGGCGCGAAGCTCTGCACGTTCTCGAACCACAACTGATGATTCACGCCGCCTTTTTCATATGAAAAAAATGGCGTCTGTGCGGTTTCGTCAAACTGAACGTCGACGTCGTAGTCGTTCGCGATTCTCACGACCTCTTCGTATTCACGCCCAGTTGCATTTCCCCACCCGCTCCCTTGTTCCGGCCAATCGTAGCCATACAAGGGAATGCCCATGAAGATCTTTTGCATATCGACGCCGAGTGAGCGAGCGTGTGCAAGAACAGCGCGTACCCACGGGAGCGACGCGGGCGGTCCCGGTTCCCCCGTCTCCCAGTGCTCGTCATACGTCATAAAGGAGAGTATTTCGACATGTTTCTGTAGCTCTGCAATGTCCTGCCCGCGAGTGGGACCATCCGGCGCTTGCGCATGAATAGCGATCGCAACGATCTTGCCGTCGGCACGAAGCGCCTCACCAAGCTCCTTTATAAACGCAGTGTAAACATCTCGCTGCCTATCGCGAAGAAATTCATAGTCAATGTTCACACCATCGAAGTTGTGTTTTTTCACGAGAGCGCGAATATCAGCGATGTGCGCGGCACGACTCTCTGCGCCGCGAATAACGTTCTCCACAAGGTCCGGATCCCAGTCGTCATCCTCAGGAAGATTCGCGATGAGCGCGAGCACTTTCACGTCGTTTTCATGCGCAAAGGCAATGAGCGAGGCGTCTTCTTTCGCATACTCATACTTCACGATCTCACCGGACGCATCGAGGTGATACCAGAAAACTGAGATTATATCGAAAAGCTCTACATGCTTTTTGAACATCGCGATAGCGCGCGGCTGATCCCAATACGGGATGGAGCCGAAAACTTTCAAATCAGTCGCACGCGCGACAGGCGAAGCAGCCGGCACCGACCGCACGATTGGCGTCGGTGCCATACGCTCCTCAGGTGTGGATGTTGCGATCATGCGGCCCCCGTGCGATGTGGGCTGCGGAGCGGATTCGGGGCGCCATGAAAATATGAGCCACACGGCGGAGAGCACCGCCGCAAACGATAGCAGCATGAGTACGTAATCACCTCGCATACACTTAGTCGGTACTCCTGAGAATAGCACGCGCCTCGGCCGGCGTAACATTCATGAGTAAATCGATAATAGAAAGATTACCGACAAACTGACCCCACAACTGTGGATACGGCTCGAGCTTCCAGTTCTGCTCCTTGAGTGCGATCCCGGCGTGCTCAAATTTTGAGAAATCCATGTAGGCGCCCGCGCCCGTGCCACCAAAATAATATTCGTCTGCTTTGTAGCGCGTGCACAGATCGACGAGCCAGTCGTTCGCATCACGCCCCGTTGCCTTGTCGGAAACAGGAACGCCTGACTCCGACGCGAGCACAATCTCAGAGAGACGGAAATCCGCGTGTGAGAGCGTTTGAAACACGACGCCAACTGCCTGCGTTGGTAACTCAAGAAGATGAGACAGTCCCCAGGCGATGCTTGCACTATTGAGTGCTCCAACCGTTTCGTACGATTCGTCCCAAAAGGCCTCGAGCGTTGGGTACACGCGCGAGAACTGTGGCGCCTTCCGATAGTGCTCGGCGATAATGCGTAAGTGCTTGGTGCGCTCGACTGGCTTTGCAAAACCAAGCGGCGTCTCGTGAATACCCTGATTGCCACTGTGCTTCGTCGGGAAATCGAGCATCAGAAGCCCGTTCGTGCTCTTGATGGGCGTGTGGGCTTGGTATGAGGGACCAATTGGGTTCGAGCCGTCAGGTGTATGGTAGGCGTGTTTGCGCACGAACTGCACATTGTCTGCGATGGAGAAGACATCGGCGTTCAGGATGCGCGCGAAGTAGTGGAGGCGCGGAAAGTACTGCGGCTGATAGGAGACGAAGCGCTTCATGTCAGATGAACGTACGGCGGAGCAGGAACGCTTCTGCCGCGTCGCACCCCGAGTGGATGCCGCGCATGTGCGCGAGCGCACGAGCACCCTCGATAGATATAGGACCGTTTTGCACCTTCATCTGGCTCTTATAGAGTGAAAGAGCCTTGAGCTTGAGTGCGAGCGTCTTCGCATCCATCGAGACAAAGATGTTCGGCGCGGGCTTTTCCGCCTCACTCGTCCACACGAAATACGGGAACTCATACTCGAGCACGGTCGGGACGAAATGCTTGTACTTCCCAGGCACAGGACGAGTCGCTGTAATTGCCGCACGATTTGCAGCACGGTGGTCTTGGTTGTAATCGTGCGCCGAGGGAATGGCCAGGGTTGTCGGCTTCACTGCCTCAAGCGAGATACCCTCGCCGCGCTCGATTTCGTTGATGAGGTCTTTCTGTGGAAGCGCATCGAGCTTGAGGTGGTAGTCGTTCCCGGGGAACGCGATCTTATAGCCGTCGAAGCGCATGAGCTTTGCCACGCGCTCTATCTCCTTCATACGCTCATGGAGCGTAGACTGCCCCTTCTTCGAGAAATCTTGCGTGGTGCCGACAGTGAGAAACAGTACGAACACCTTACCGCCAGCATCTTTCACCCGACGAATAAGGCCGCCACAGCCGAAAATCTCATCATCGGGATGCGGTGCAACGATAAGGAGTGTCCTATCTTTAGGGAATGTCATAGCGAGAGTGCCGCTCTCGCGGCTCGCTGTGTTCCCTTCACAGTTGATCCAGTATAGCGCGTATCCACGGGTGAACAAGGAGGATTGGTAATTCCCCTATGTAATGGTATTCTTTGCAACAAGGGAAACCGGCGGAATCGCCGTGGTACAGGTTACCGAACAAACTATTCATACCGATGTGGTTGCACTCGCGTCCAACGCGACTGTTTTTGATGTGGCAGTCGTCGGTCTCGGTTACGTCGGACTCCCGCTTGCCCTCCTTGCAGATAGAAAAGGACATCGCGTGGTCGGCATCGACATCAGCGAGAAAAAGATAGCGAGCATTCGCGGCGGTATTTCTCCTTTTTTTGATGAACAGATACAGAAGCATTTGGACGCAAAGCCTCTCGCGGTTGACACTGATTTCAGCCGCATTCGTGAAAGCGAGATTATCATCGTCTGCGTACCAACCCCTGTGCACGAAGATCATCTGCCCGATTTGGGACCACTTGCCGGTGCGTGCGAGGCCATCGCTCCTCACCTGCAAAAGGGCGCGCTTGTCGTCGTCGAATCAACGGTGAATCCTGGCGTGTGCGACACCATCGTTATTCCAGCACTAGAAAAGCACTCGGGGCTCACGGCAGGTGTTGATTTTATGGTTTCCCACTGTCCTGAACGCGTGAATCCGGGCGACGATCGCTGGAGCGTCGAGAATATCAATCGTGTCGCCGGCTCCCTTACCGCAGAGGGCCTCGAGAAAACACTCGCTTTTTATCGCTCCATCGTGCTTGGCGACGTGCGCCCCATGGACTCCCTCAAGGAAGCGGAGGCGGTAAAGATTGTCGAGAACACGTTCCGCGATGTGAATATTGCGTTCGTAAACGAGCTTGCGCTCTCATTCGATAAGCTCGGGATCGACGTGGTGAACGTGATCGAAGCTGCGTCCACGAAGCCATTCGCGTTCCTTCCCCACTTCCCCTCCTGCGGGGTGGGCGGTCACTGTATTCCGGTTGACCCGTACTATTTGATCGAGGAAGGTCGCCGCAATGGTTTTGAGCACGAGTTTCTCTCGCTTGCCCGATCCATCAACAATCGCATGCCGATACATACGGTGAATCTCTTGGCCCGCGCACTTGAGGCAGAAGGACACGAACTGCGAGGCGCGCGCATTGCGGTTCTTGGCCTCGCCTACAAATCCGACATCGACGACACCCGAGAGAGTCCGGCACGCGTCATTCTGAAGGAGCTTGCGGTACGCGGTGCCGAGCCGATTTCTTACGACCCATTCGTGAAAGGCGAGAGCGCGGAATCACTTGAAGCAGCGCTCACGGGAGCGCACGGCGCGATTGTGGCCACTTCACACCGCGCATTTCGCTCACTTACTCCCGACGATTTTTTGAGACACGATGTTCGTATTGTGATCGATGGAAAGAACTGCCTTCCGAAGCACGTATTTCTCGACGCCGGTATTCACTACCGTGGGATAGGTCGTTAAGAGCTTTTCCGGGTTCTTTTTTGCGCTTTTGTTTTTTGCTTGCGCGGCCGCGAGACATCGTCCCTTTTTACAGAGTTCGCCAATTGCTGCCAATTCTCTTGCATAGCGCTCACAAACGCTCTTACATCCTGCGGCTCCAGATTGCGTGCGCCTTCATACTTTTTGGCAACAGCATCAATGAGTCGGCGAATGTTTTCATCTGTGTACGTAAGGCCTTTTAAGCGACGCGCCTCCTTAATAATTTCGCGCTCAGCCGCGTGCATCCATTTGGAAACATCTTTACGATGCTGCGCCGCGCGATCACTACCGTACAAGTAATACAATCCCGCGAGCGCTGTCATCGTCGTCCCGACACCCCCGAGAGTAGCAAGTGTTTTTTCTACTTTTCCCATATGGCTCAATACTACCGGAGCAGCATGAGGGGCGCATGAAGATGAGCGGCACCCTCGCTTCGAAGAACATTTTAATGTAGTCTGTGCGGAATGTTTTCATTCAAAATACTCAAGCGCTCCAAGAAGAGCCGCGCGCGGCTGGGTATCATTTCGACACCGCATGGCGAGATCGAGACACCGTCGTTCATTCCTGTCGCGACGCGTGCGACGGTGCGCACACTCGATAGCGATGAAATTGCCGAAGTGGGATCGCAGATGCTCATCGCGAACACGTATCACCTCATGGTTGCCCCGGGTGAGAAAATTGTACAGAAAGCCGGCGGAATTCATGGCTACATGTATTGGAAGAAGCCTTTAATGACGGACTCAGGTGGATTCCAAGTGTTTAGTCTGGGCTTCGGCAAGGACCACGGCGTGGGAAAAATTTTGAAAGATGAGAAAGAACGACACATCGAAAGTGGCACACAGCCCGTTGCAGTGAAGATCACAGAGGAGGGTGCGCACTTCCGCTCTCCGATTGATGGCAAGGAGCATTTTCTCTCACCGAAAGTTTCTGTCGGCATTCAAGAAAAACTCGGCGCAGACATCATCTTCGCGTTCGACGAGTGCCCGTCACCTTTGGCAAACGAGGAGTATATGCGTCGCTCGCTCGAAAAGACACACCGCTGGGCGAAAGAATCCCTCGACGCGCGGAAGAATCAGAAAAAGCAGGCAATGTACGGCATCGTACAAGGTGGGGCATTCCGGAATCTCCGCAAAGAAAGTGCGCGCGTCATTGGCGCGATGGAGCGATTTGAAGGATTCGGTTTCGGTGGCGAGTTTGGCTACGACAAGAAGCAGCTCGGGCGCGGGATCGCGGAAGTAGTGGATGAATTGCCCGAGGAAAAACCGCGCCATGTGCTTGGCATTGGACACCCAGAAGACTTCCCCATCATCGCAAAGAGCGGCGGCGACACTTTCGACTGCATCGCGCCTACACACTATGCGCGCCGTGGAGTTATCTTTACCTCAAAAGGCAGGATCGATTTGCGCAAGCCCCGCTTTTTGAAGGATTGGAAACCATTGGACAGCGCGTGCAAATGTATGATTTGCAAAAGCTATTCTCGCTCCTATGTCTCACATCTTTTGCGCGGGCACGAGCTCACCGGCCTCAAACTCGCCACCTATCACAACCTCTTTTTCTTCAACACGCTCGCAGCGACTATCCGCAGGCAAATCAAAAACGGAGATATCTAAAAAGGAGAAGGCGCATCTCGCGAGAGATGCGCCTTCAAAGTAAAACTTACTCCGGCTCTTCATGCCAGATATGGGCATTGCGGCCGTTTGCCGACATAGGGGTAACCCTCTGTGCACGGAAGTAGCCGCCCTCCCACAGGACCCGCAGCGAACCACGATCTGCGGTGACGATCACTTGAATCTCCTCTTGAGAAAACTCTTCGAAGAGGACTCGCGCAGATTCAGGACCAACACGAATACAACCTTTCGAGCCCGCGGGGTCATCGATGTTGCCTTGGTGAATGGCGATACCGCGACCAACATCGATGAATTGTGCGTAGGGCATTTTCGCCCCGCCGCGCGTTCCATCAGCGTGAACCGGAAACTCGCTCGAGACCGCGTCGATTTTTTTTGCCACAATCCGCTGAGGACCGGCAAGAAAATCAGTCAGTGGCGTCGGCGTTCCGGCTCCGCCGGTCACGGCGTAGCCGTAAATCGGTTTCCCGATCCGTTCCGAGATGCGACCATTTTCGTAGACCCCGTAGCAGCGAGGTCCGTCGAAGATGACCATGATCACTCCGCTGCCGAGACGCACATGCTGCGGTATCTCGACACCAAGCCGACACTCCGGCAACCGGCTGGCTGCCTTTGTGGGACACACTGAACACACAAGCGCCAGTAGTGCCCAGGTAATGATTATTTTCAAGGTACTTTCTCCCTCAGTTTCAGACATCGCCCCATGGCGATTCGGGCTTTATTATAATGTTTTTTTGACTAATGTCAAATACATGACTTGCATAGTGTATTATTGATGGTATAATGCTTCCGGTCTCAACCAGCTAGGGAGAATCGCCGATGGCGAAAACTAGCAAGCCCAAAGACGAAAAGCCTTCAAAAGACCCGAGAATGAACAACGCCTATATGGCGTGGGTCGACGACATCCGGAGTACGGCGACTGTGATGATTGAGCGGGGCGGAGAAACCGAGGCCCAGGTGGCGAATCGAGCGAACGTGCACGTGAGAACGCTGCATAATTTCCTCGACGAAAGCACCATGGCACCTCGTGCGGACACGCTCTTCAAGATCACACAGGCGCTGGAGATCCCCTTCGGGATTCCGGAATCGTGGAAGAAGAGGCTGAAAATCGGCGGACGGTGAGATGGCGGCGAAAGCCGTCGAGACTTCGGCGCGTAGCTCTGCTACGCGCCGTTCTTTCATTGCGAAGGTGCATCTGCCTCAAAACTTACGCGCACCTGCATACCCGGTTTCAGACGTTCATCAGGCTTTGGGAACGTGATGACTGCGCTGAAGACGATATCTCCATCCTCATTCTTCTCACCCCTCCCATCCATTTCTTCGACAATCCCGGGAACCGAGACGTCACTTCCTTCTATGGAGACGAGAACACGTGTTCCCACTTTTATGCGCGCCGCTTCGCCTTGCGCGAGATAGACGCGGACCATGTGAGTGTTTGATATGAGAAGTGCGACACTTTCGCCATCCCCTGCATACTGAGACGCACGCTTGTCGACGCGCGCTATAACTCCTGAAAATGGTGCACGAACCTCGTGCGCAAGAAGTCGTGCGCGTGCTTCTTCGAGCGCAAGCTCAGCGCGCTGAATATCAAGCGCGGCAGATTCTGGAGACGATGCCTGCGGTGCTTCCCCTCTCAAAATTGCACGCGCTGCCTCAACAAGTGCACGAGTTCCTTGAATGGTGCTTTTCTGATTACTTACTTGTTCCTCGTAGTTTGCGAGCGATTCTTCGTAGGAATCGAAGACGGGCGGATTTTGATACCCGAGAGACGTACGATGACGTGTAATAAATGTGAACAGTTCACGCGTTGCAGTGAGTGCGTCGGAAGTAGCAGTGAGCATATCATCGGCGCGAGCCAGAAGCTCTTCTCGCACCTCATCACTCACCGCTGCCTCGTTGTGAAAAAGCCGCGCAGCGGTTTCATAGGATTGTTTTGCATTCACGTAGCCATCTCCCGCGCGTTCAACAAAAGGACGGATCGCGTCGTTATCAGGCTCAATAATGCCGGCGTGCTTCATGAGTGCATTCTCATCATCACCAAATTGCGCACCATACAGCATGCCAGAGAGGCCCGAGAGAACGTCCGGCATGAGCGGGAGGACCGCCTCTATTTCGCTCCGACCCGTCGCGAGCGCTTGGGTGAGTTCTTGAGAAGCGCTCATGCGGGCGGAGGCTTCCGAGGAGCGTGAGAGCGCGTCTGCACGACGATTCATGTCCGCGGCAAGACGCGCCGAGGCAAGTGTAACTTCCGCAGAGCGCACGGTGCGAAGCGCGCTCCCATTCTCAATACGCGCAACGATATCGCCCTCGCGCACAATATCCCCCGCTCGGGGCGCGACCACAATCACCCCTGACGCGCGCGATGAAAGTGTGAGTTCACGAGCTGAAACTACTTCTCCCTGAACGGAAACGCCTGAGAGTACAATTGGCTGCTCCGAAACGACCGATGTACCTGCAACAGCAGCTACGAGCGCTGTCCGAAACGTCCCAAGTCTCTCGACACCCATGAATGCGTACGCGCTCATGAGGCCGAAGAGCCCGAGTAGCAAGGCAAGCACGACGCGCGCAGTGTACGTCAGGTGCGCATTTTTATTGAGAAATGCCCGCGCTTTAGAGCGCGCCGTAGAGCCGTATGTGGTCAGTGCAGTCAATTTTGAGAGCATGCATATGCTCTGCGCCGAGGTTTCCTTACCGCTATTGTCTCCCGCTAAGGCTCAAGATGATAGCTCATGAACTGTGGATAGTGTGGGGATAGCTTCTTGGATGCATGTACAGCGCCCTTTCACGAAGTGCTCATGCTCGTATGTTTATAGTAAAAGTGTCGGAGTCGGTTTAGGCGACTTTTCTCCATTAACCGTTAACTAACTTAACAATATAAACAAACACGATTATGCACACACAACACTCACGGCAAATGATAGCTGCAGCCGTTTTCATCGGCGCGTTCCTTGCGCTTGGTTTTGTGACAACTGTCTCTGCAGACAATAGAGATTATTACGGCGGGTCGGGAAACAGCGGAAGTAGTTCCCTCAATGCCACAGCGGAACTCAGTGGAGCCCACGAGGTTCCTTCGGTGAACAGCACGACAACCGGTCAAGCTGAAGTGAACCGCATGAGCAACGGAAGCCTGACATATTCACTTTCCGTTATGAACGGCGATGAAATTACCGCAGCGCACCTGCACTGTGGAGACCCTGGCGAGAACGGACCGGTTGTTGTTGGTCTCTTCTCCAATAGTGGAGGCGTGGACGTGAACGGCATCCTCTCAAGTGGAACAATTTCTGCAGGCGCAATCCAAGGTTCTCAGTGTAGTTCAACCATCGGTTACACTATCGCAACGACACAAGAACTTGCTCAGGCTATCGTAGCCGGAGACATCTACGTCAATGTTCACTCCGCAGCACATCCGAATGGTGTCGCACGAGGTCAACTCATAACTTCCTCGTACGACGGTCATGACCGAGATGATCATGGCACGACGCGAGACGGAAAAAAGGCTGGCTACGGAAATGACCATGATAAGGACTGGAGTGATCGCAACCATCGCGATAAGGGCAATAATGGTGACTCTGTTCGGAAGGACAACGATCACGACTATTCGTGGAATCACGATTCTCAAAATGGTCGTGACGGCAAGGACGGGGAGCGCCGGGACAATGAACAACGCGAAAGGAACGAGAATAATGAGTACAACGGTGACAGAACCTCAGATAGTCGCGAATACTCAAAAAGTGAGAGAAGCTCAACGGCTCAATGGGCTCGCAGCATCTCATCAGATATCACTTCTCGATTAAATCTTCGTTTTGGACGTTAAGAACTATCAATAAAACTGCCCCCACCGGGGCAGTTTTATCTATTTCTTTTTTCGCGCTCTGTAAGCTTTGCGCATAGCGGGAGGTGGTTTGTCTTTTTCAGGAACATTCTTCCTCGGATGGTCACGCATATTCGCTTACTAGCGAATTGCGCGACCCAGCCTCCTTCGCCTGCGCTCAGTCCGGCCTTGCGACGGGGCCCCGACCCCGTCTCACACGGAAGATGTCGCCCTTCACGTGGTAAATATGCCCACTGATGTCCTTCAGTACCGAGCGCGCTTTGGGGTCGGTGATGATGAGGTGTCCCGCTTTCACATGCGCGTCTTTCTTCTCGATAAGCCATGAGGCAGTGTCCCACGAGCCGCTCGGCCGGTGGCCTGCCAACCGCTCGAGCCCGCCCTTACCGCCGACATCCTGCACGCGGAACGACGTGAACTCTCCTTTGGGCCGAATGACGATGCGATAAAACTTTCCTTTGCCGGTGCTACCAGGTGCCTTGCGGGTCGTCTTCTTTGCTTTCTTCGCCATATCGTTTTACGGATGATGCTGTCCACCCTCATGCTTCACTTCCGCGTGCGGTGGAAGCGGCACGATAAAGAGTGCGAGGATGTAGGCGATGACTCCCGGGAACACACCGGTGAAGATGACGATGAGAAGCCACGCAAGACGTATCGCGGTCGCATCCACGGAAAAATATTCGGCAAGCCCGCCGCAGATTCCGGCAAGCATCTTGTTTGTCTCGGAACGATAGAGTTTCTTCACCTGCCGATTCTATCACACAACTGTTTCTGCTGAATAGCGGGCGATGAGGCCGGTCTTAAGCGCACGGCGGTACACACTGAGAAAGAGTGCGTACGCAAGTACGATGTACAATACCGCTAAACCCGCGCCCAACCCAAGATGGGTCAGACTAAATCCTTCTCCACTAATGACTGCCCGAACACCGTCGAAAACATACGTCGGAGGGAGTATGGTAGATATTGTCTGCATCCAATCGGGGAGCGTATCAACGGGGTAGAAAACACCTACAAACGGAGCAGCGACCGCCGGAAGCGGCCAAATGAACCACTCAGCAGATGGACCATAGCGCAGCACGATTGAAACGCCAAGAATGCCGAGCGCAATGCCAGTAAGAAAAAGAACGAAAAGGAATGAGACTGCGAGAAGTCCGTACGCCGCAATCGTATAGCTAAACACAGCGTAGGCAAAAAGCAGCATTGCCGCAAAGCTGAGCGTGGTAGTGAGAATTGCATTAATGATCATGCTTGCAACATACTCGGAAATGGAGAGAGGAGACGCAAATATATTCAGAAAATTGCGCGACCACACGTCTTCAAAAAAGGGCACACTGATGCCGTACATGACGCGAATGAGAAACTCCCAGAGAATGATGCCGCCTAATAGCATAATACCGATGTGAGTTTCTGACTGTGTCGCGACGTACGCGCTCACAAACCCCCAGAGCGTAATGTCGAGAAGTGGCCATAAAAAAAGTTGGACGAGGCGCGACGGATTGTGCCGAATAAGGTAGTACTGGCGCAGTATAAGTCCTGAAATACGATTCATCGACATACGATTATAATTCGAGTGAGAGCGGCTCACGCGCTACCGTAATAAAGAGATCTTCAAGATCTTTTTTACCATGCTCTTGAGGAAGCGTGCGGGGGTTTCCTTCAAGCAGGATTGAGCCGTGTGAGATAAAAAGTACGCGGTCGCACATTTCGGTAACCTCCTGCATATTATGCGAAGTCCACAAAACTCCTCCCCCTTTTTTTGCATATGCGCGAATTTTCTCACGCACTATTTGAGCCGAAGAGGGGTCGAGTGATGCTGTCGGTTCGTCAAGGAGGAGGAGCTGTGGTTCGTTGAGGAACGCTTTCGCAAGCGCCAAACGCGTTTGCTCGCCTGATGAAAGCAAACCGGCCTTCGTATGCCGAAACCGATCAAGATTCATATCTCGCACCAACGCCCCGATGCGCTCGGCAAGATGCGGCACCGAATAAATCAAGCCCCACATGGTAAGATTCTGTTCGATCGTAAGATTCCCCGGAAGTTGCGCATAGACAGCGGCAAAGTTGGCAGAAGAAAGCGCGGCACTTCGTGCCGTGCTAATGTCATGTCCTGCAATTGTAATAGTCCCACCTTCAGGCGAAAGTATGCCGAGGATCATGCTGATAGTCGTAGTTTTTCCTGCACCGTTTGGGCCGAGAAGCCCGACGATTTCACCACTCGCAACAGAGAATGACACACCCTTCACGGCGTCACGGTCGCCGTAACGCTTTTTGAGATTGGAAACCGTCAGAATAGACATTGAGTGATTCTAGCGCACTCGGCGATTATCGACGAGTTTCCAGTAATCTCCTGCCCCGAAGAGAAGTAGGAGAACAACCGCGGCGAAGTGCGGAACGTGTCCGGCAAGTTCGATGGGGCCAAGGAGAAAGAGCGGAATCGTGAAGAAAATTGCGACGACGAGCGCGTTCAAGCGTGTGACAATGCCGAGAATGAAGATGAGACCGAAGAGTGCCTCGACGGAGCCGGCAGAGAGCGTGAAGAGGTAATCTGAATAGTTGAACCCGAGGAGTTGCATGAAATTCCAGTCATGCTGTCGCAAGAAATTGATGCCAAATTCTGGGTGCAGAATTTTCTCAGTGAATCCCAAAACAAGGAGTGTCGCTCCGGTGCCAAGGCGCAAGAGTGGAAGCGCGTAAGAGTGATACGGCTTCGCGAGGTGCGCGAGCGCGCGTACCTTCATAATGCTGAAATAATCGTTCCCCATGATGAAGATGAACGCGGCGCTTGAGAGCACCCAGATGTCTTCCAACATTGGCACGATCCCGATCGCGAAGACCGAAAGGAGCCACAAGCCGCCGAGGAGGAGTGCGCTCACGCGCGCAAAAACTCCCAAAAGGAATGAAAGCCCGAGCACGAATTGGAACATGATGAGGACCATTGAAATACCGGCCTCATGTGAGAGATTGGGCGAGAAGAGATATTCGTGCGTGCCCGCGATCATGAGGAACGCGCCGACGACCATCGAGAATGTGGAGGCGGCGCGCTCGAAGGCATGCGATGCTTGGGGCTTCAAGAATTCAAGCTGGAAGAGATGCCGCTTCTGAAGCCAGGTGCCGACGGCGACAATACCTGCTGCAACAAGTGCCCACATCGTGAGATAGAGTGTCGTTGGTTCAGTAGTTGACCATGCGGGGAGTGCGCCGTCTGCAAACCATCGCGTGTGTGCGTGTGCGGATACAGGAAGAATGATGAGTGCCAGTGCAAATAAAAAACGCATGCCCTATTCTCGCGCACATTGCACTCTTGTACATCCCCATCATGTGGAAAGATTATTTTGTGAGCCCGTATGCTTTGAGCGCACGCTCGCGCGCTTCGGCATGGATCACGATGCGTTCTGGGTAGCCGCTGGGGAGTCCCTCGGATGATTCCCAAGGTTCGTGGATGTATTTTTTTGGGACATCCTTCAGTTCTGGAATCCACTTTTTTACGTAGGTACCGTCGGGGTCAAACTTTTTGCCCTGCAACACCGGATTGAAGATGCGGAAATAGGATGCCGCGTCTGCACCGCACCCTGCGACCCACTGCCAGCTTGCGGCGTTGTTGCCGATGTCGGCATCGAGCAATGTGTCCCAAAACCAACGCTCGCCTTCGGTCCAGTTGATGAGAAGATCCTTGATGAGAAATGATGCGGTGATCATGCGAACGCGATTATGCATGTAGCCCGTTGCCCAAAGCTCGCGCATGCCAGCGTCAACTATCGGATAACCGGTCGTCCCCTTCTGCCACGCACGAAGATTCTTCGGGTCGTCCGCCCAGGTGAATTTTGCGTACTGCTTCTGCAAGGGCGCATGGGGCATGTCAGGATGCTCGTTGAGGAGGTGGTATGAGAATTCGCGCCAGAGGATTTCTTTCAGATAGGTCATACCGCCTTCGCGCGCGCCCGCGGAGCGGGCGCGCTCCTCTGCCTCTTTCCATACTTCACGCACACTTATTTCACCGAAGTGCAGATGCGGCGAAAGACGCGATGTGGCGTCCGAGCTTGGCACATCACGCCCGGCTTTGTATTCGCCGACACGTCTCTCAAGAAAGTGCTTCAATCGTGTGTGTGCTCCTTTCTCTCCTGGCTCCCACACTTCCCAGAATCCTTTGTCCCACTTCGGCTTCGTCGGGAGTAAATCCCAATCGGCAAGTGCATCAGATTTTGGAAATGAGTCCGGTGCAGGAATCTCTTTGGGCGCAGGAAGCGGCTCTGAGATGTCCTTGGCCGCATCAAAACAGGCTCGCGAGAATGGCGTGTAGACATGAAAAGTCTTCCCTGCACCGGTGCGAATACGCTCTGGCTCAAAAAGAATCTGACCAGGATGTTCGATGAACGCGACATCAGGGAGCATTTCTCGCACGCGCTCGTTTCGCTCGCGCGCCCACGGCGCACATTCTTTCTGAGCATGTATTTCACTCGCGCCGGTTTCGTCGGCAACTGCACGGAGCACGACTTCTGCCCTTCCCTTGCGGAGGATGAGGCGCGAGCCCTTTTCTTGGAGCGAAGCGTCGAGTGAGGTGAGAGAGTGGTGCAGCCACGCCCGCGAAGCGCCGCCCATCTTCCAATCCCCCGGCGTCTCCTCGTCAAAGATGTAGAGAGGAATTACCGCGCCGCCTGCAAAGGCGGCGCTTAGTGCTTCATTATCCGCGAGACGAAGGTTATGCTCGAACCACACGATGCGCATGCACGCATCCTATCAAATCTTCCACTGAACCTGCACTTTCTTTGGTGGGCGGCGCCGTTGGGCGTGGATGGGACGCTTGCGGAAGCCAGTGCGTGGGCCACGAGAATCTTGTGACTCATGACCACCTCGCGAGTGTCCGCCATATGAACCGCGACCCTGCGGGCGACCGTAGTCGCGGCCGCTGTGCTGACGCGGCGCATCCGAATGAAGCACGGCGCGTGGTCCCGGAAGATCTTGCGGCAATGGGGAGACAGGAACCGCCTTACGGATGAGCTTCTCGATGTCCCGCACGCCGCCTTTTTCCTGCGGCATGGCAAAAGAGATTGCGTGTCCCTCGGCACCAGCTCGTGCTGTGCGCCCAATGCGGTGCACATAGTCTGCACTGTCGGTCGGAAGATCAAAATTTACCACAAGCTCGATACCCTTCACATCGATACCGCGTGAGGCAATATCGGTAGCGACGAGTACGCGATACGTGCCTTTCTTGAAGCCTTCGAGCGCTGCTTTGCGCTGCGAGAGCGAACGGTCGCCGTGCAGCTCTGCCACATTGTGACCGATATCTTTGAGGTGACGCACAATCTTCGATGCACCATGTTTCGTGCGCGTGAAGACAAGCGTCGAGCCGCTGTATTTCTGAAGAATTGCTTCCAAGAGCGGCATCTTCTGCTCACGATGCACGATAAAGAATTCCTGCGAAACTTTCTCAGCCGTTGTTCCCTGCGGCGCCACTTCGATAGAAACGGGTGTCTTCATGTGCCGCGTCGCAATTTCTGCGATGTCTCGCGACAGAGTCGCCGAGAAAAGGAGTGTTTGACGCTCGGTTGGCACAGTCTCAAGAATGCGCTTGATCTGAGGCTGGAAGCCCATGTCGAGCATGCGATCTGCTTCATCAAGCACCAACACCTGCACCTTGCCGAGACGAATCGTGTCCTGCTGGAGGTGGTCTATGAGACGCCCAGGAGTCGCGATCACGATATCGGGATTGCGACGCACTGCGGCGACTTGCTGACGCATGTTGGCGCCACCGATAAGAACTGCTGTGCGCATGTGAAGAGAGGCACTCACTTTCGCCAGTGTCTCGTCTACTTGGAGTGCGAGCTCACGCGTGGGTACGAGAATAAGCCCTTTCGCTCCACTCTCATGCAAACGCTCTATCATTGGGACACCAAAAGCGAGCGTCTTTCCTGTTCCCGTTTGCGCAATACCAATAACGTCATCCCCCTTTTGCGCGAGTGGGATGGCCTTTTGCTGAATTGGCGTTGGCTCGGTGATGCCAAGCTTTGCCAAAACGGCGAGTAATTCTGCTTTGACGCCAAGCGCGTCAAATGTCTTTTGTTCTGAATTCACAAATAATCTACCCAGCACTAACTAGATAATTCCGCGATTCTGCACCAACAAAACTTCGGTGCATCTCTCGACGGTTTTGGGGTGCGTGCTGGGAAGCCGCGTCTAGCAAATACGAGAGCGATTTGGTAGTTGAGAGTATTCTACACTAAACACTTGCTTCTGGCAATAGCGTCGAGGACACGCTCCGCGGTGCCTCGCTCACAGGGTGCGAATGACGTGCTCGACCATGACCACGATTGAAGCGATACACGCTGCGAGAAGCGCTCCCACCACTGCAGCACTTACCCCCACCGCTTCCGCGCTACTCGCCCCAAGATATGCGACGGCGAAATCGATCACCCTCGTATTTTCAAAGATGCCGAGCGCTGATGCATGAACCCCGCGACAAAGGGCTAGCGCGAGCATTCCTCCCACGACGGCGGAGAATGCAATACCAATTATGGGAAACAGTTCGGCAAGGCGCGGACGAACCTCATGTCGCAATAAAGAAATCTCTGGTCGTAGTATCTCCCCCCATCCCACACCCCGTATATGCTTTTCATGAGGATTGAATGCGGCGCGGGGCCACACGAGCGAACGCTCGCCTTGCATTGAGCCCTCAAAGACACCGAACAAGAATGTGTGGTGAGCATTCATTTCACAACTCTAATAAACGAGTGGTGAAAGATGCGTGAACATTAATTTCCCTCTCGCTTCGCCTTGGCCGCAGCGCTTTCCGTGAGATAGATTTTGCGGAGGCGAACGCTTTGCGGCGTGACTTCCAAGTATTCGTCTTTCTGCATGAGTTCGAGGCCTCGCTCGATCGTGAGCTCGTAGGCGGGCACAAGCTGGATAGCATCGTCGTTGCCGGAGGAACGGACGTTAGTGAGGTTCTTGCCCTTCGTCGGGTTCACATACATCTCCTCACCCTTCGAAGTGTCGCCGATTACCTGACCTTCGTACACTTCGGCCGCAGGAAGAATAAAGAGGCGGCCGCGGTCCTGAAGATTCCACAGTGAGTAGCCGAGTGCTTTGCCTGTTGCCATAGAAACCATCGAGCCCTGTGCACGACGTTTGATTTCTCCTGCGAACGGCTTGAAGCCGATGACGCGCGCCGCGATGATGCCCTCGCCTTTCGTATCAATAATGAATTGGTTGCGGTAGCCGAGGAGGCCGCGCGTTGGGCCCTCGAAGATGAGGCGTACCGTCGCTTCGTGCACGAGCATGTTCGTCATTTGAAATCCGCGGGTACCAAGCTTTTCGATGACTGCACCCTGATACTCACTCGGGATGTCGACGACCACTTCTTCAAATGGTTCTGTCTTCACGCCGTTCTCTTCGCGCACGATGACCTGCGGCTGTGACACCTGCATCTCGTAACCCTCACGGCGCATGTTCTCAAGAAGAATTGCCACGTGGAGTTCGCCGCGACCAGAAACTTCGAAATTGTCAGGTGAAGCGAAGTTCACGCGGAGCCCGACGTTGATTTCAAGCTCTTTTTCCAAACGATCGCGGAGCTGACGTGAGGTAACGTACTTCCCTTCGCGTCCGCCGAAGGGCGAGTTGTTCACGAGGAAGCTCAAGGTGATGGTTGGTTCATCAACAGCGATTGCAGGAAGCGGCACAGCACCGGCGTCGGTCGTGATGGTCTCCCCGATTTCCACATCAGGAATTCCTGCGACGATGCAGATGTCGCCCGCGCTCACCGATTGCGCTTCCACACGCTTCAAGCCGTTGAAGGTGAAGAGCTTTGTGATCTTTGCTGTGCGCGGGGTGCCGTCCGGCTTCTTCACAGTGATTGTTCCGCCTGTCTGGAGAACACCTTCGTAGATACGAGCAACAGCAAGACGTCCGAGGAAGTTGTCGTAAGCGAGGTTGAATGGCTGTGCGCGGAGCGCCACATCAGTTGCACCCGCATTTGCGACAGGAACTTTCTCAAGAACGGTATCGAGAAGTGGTGTGAGGTCGCTTGATTCATCGGTCAGCTTCTTCTTTGCAATTCCTTGCTTGCCGATTGCATAGACGACAGGAAATTCTGCCTGCTCATCTGAAGCGCCAAGCTCGAGGAAAAGTTCAAGCACTTGATCTTCCGCACGTGCCGGATCTGCCGCTGGCTTGTCTATCTTATTGATGACGACGATGGGCTTCAAGCCGAGTTCGAGCGACTTCTTCAAGACGAAGCGCGTCTGGGGCATCGGACCCTCCTGCGCGTCCACCACGAGGAGCACGCTATCAATAGAGCGGAGCACGCGCTCCACTTCAGAGCCGAAGTCGGCGTGGCCGGGCGTGTCGACGATATTTATCTTCGTGCCCTTATATTCCACCGCAGCGTTCTTAGCGTAAATGGTGATGCCGCGCTCCTGTTCGAGCTTGTTGGAGTCCATGGAGACTCCCTCCTCTGCGGCACCTGTCTGGCGTAGGAGTGCATCCGTGAGAGTTGTCTTCCCATGGTCCACGTGGGCAATAATGGCAATGTTTCTGATTTCCATAAAAAGAAGGGCTTTCGCCCCAAGTTCCACAATAGTAACCTAAGTGCGTCAAAAAAACAAACTTACTCGTTTAATTAATCAGAGTTGTTTTGCTAAAACAAGGCGCGGCTCGCCGTCACCATAATAGTTCTCGACCTGCTTTTCTTTAACAAAGCCAAGCGATGTGTACAGGCGTAGCGCAACATTCTCAGGGTGTACAACAAGCCAAATCCTTGGAACTGGGCCGATGGTCTTTAACAACATTTCCAGCGCCACCCGCGCGATATGCTGTCCCCGATGTTCAGGAAGCACGGCCATATTGCTTATATAGGCAGAACTATCTGGCTTCATCTGATACGCAATTATGCCCACGGTATGCGACCCCTTCTTGATAAAGAACAATTCATTCGCGCGAATTTCTTCTAACGCCTCTTCAAGAGTTTCATTTGGCGTATACATTCGCGGCACAGCGACCTTTTTGTCGAGCTCAAAAAATTCCTCGACATTTTTATCTGTCATTCGTTCAAGAGTCAGTTGTATCGATTTTATCACTTTCTCCATGTGAAGAAGCATACTTATCCCAGTCTCAAGAGCAAGAATGGCAAACGGCTCAAATAGCGCTATTTGAGCCGTGACCCGTTCAGAACCACAGAAGAAAAGCGGGTGGTCGCACGCGACCACCCGCTTGATTGTTGAGCGCTCAGACACTCAGTTCATAGATCCAATCTTTAGGAAGATGCTGAATGTCGCACCCAAGGCGGGTGAGATACTCATGCTCCCATGTCGCTCCCGTCGATTTCTCCCAGCCGGGCAGAAACCACGCGCGAGCGAAAAGACGCGAATCGAAGAGTGGCTGATAAAACTCCGTAAGAATGGGGTGGCAGTAGTGATTTCCGTTCACCCCCTTCCATTCAGACTCCAACCGAGCCAACTGAAACTCGTATGGAATCTGATTGAACATCGGTCGCCCTTCGAGTATCAGCAGCTCGATCGCGTGGTTAAAGAGCAAAGTGTTGTAGCCAGCATGCCCGAAGCCCCCGGTCGTAATCGGACCGCACACTATTTCAGCGGTGCCACTCAGTTTACGAATTTGAGAGTGCGCATGAAGCACCAAATCCCTGTACGTCATGTTCGCACCAGCGAGACCATGCTTTTCAGCCATGAGCCGCACAAAAATCGGGATTACTTTCGTATCCATGATGATCTCCTTATCAATCTGCGAGGAGCATACTCCCCCACGCACTCGAACGCAAAGCGAACGATTCATTTCCTAGGAAAATGAATCGTTCGGGTCTTTGGAACACTTTCAAAACTAGCCCTTGTAGTACTCAATTTCACCCTTAATGACGGAGAAGGTGAAGATGTATTGGTCTCCACTTATTTGCGAGCCCGATTGTGGTGCTGGGGAAACGTCGATGAGCGTCACCTGGTCTTGGCCGACCGTCATGCGCACGCCGAGTTCGAAGAGTACGGGTTCTGATTGTTCGCTTCCACGCGGCGTCACGTTTGCACGCACGCGCACGGTGCCCGCCTGGATGCACTGCACGTCTTTCGGGCAGCGACTGTCTTCAACAACCTCCACCGGCGTGATCCATGTTCCCGCGACACGCACGGTTTCGTTCAAGCGCACGGTGTCGCTCGCCGACATGCCGTCCGGAAGCGAAGAGCCGTCGTCTGAAGCACCCTTCACCGAGCCTGTTTGCTCCTGAACTTCTTCCGGAGCGGCGCGATTCGTATACCAATAATGTACGCCGAAGCCGGCTGCGATCAGTACGAGAACAGCGACACCCACACTCCACCGACGCCATTCATGATTCATGAATACAGCATACGCCTCCCCCACTGGAGCGCAAGGCAAAGAGTGCGGCGACCTTTATTCTTCCTCACACTGATTTCATCAATGTTTTCTATACTCATAGCATATGAACGAAAACTCATTTGGAGGCATAGTGATCGCGGCAATTATTGTCATAATTATTCTGAGTGGTGGATATTATTTATTCAGAAACAATTCCGAAGAACCTGCCATTACTCCAGTCATCAGGACCCCGACGACAACTCCGACTACGGGAACTTCAACCACGAGCACAACTACCCAAGCGACGACCACCCGTTCGTTTACCGTTTCGGGTGAGAACTTCGAGTTTTCCCCTGATTCGATTGTCGTTAAAAAGGGAGATACGGTACGCCTTACATTTCGTAGCATTGGCGGATCGCACGACTTACGAATTGAGGATTACGAGATAGGAACAAAAGTGTTGGCTAACGGAGCACAAGAGACACTGACCTTCGAGGCGGACACCGCGGGCACTTTTGCCTATTACTGTTCTGTCGGCAATCACCGGGCAATGGGCATGGAAGGCACGCTCACTGTCCAAGAGTGACCGATCGCAGGGATCATCGCAATGAGAAATCTGCTCGCACGGTTACCATCACATCTTTGACGCGACTCTGCGTGTCGTAGGAGCCGTAGTCAGAAACATCAACACCTCCCTGTGGAAGAACCTGCACTACACCAGACGATGCGATACGCAATTCTCCGACAGAACGACCACTCTCTTTCGCAATTGCCTCAGCGCGCTCCCGCGCATCTTTAATGGCACCCGAGAGAAGCTTCACGCGTAACTCCGGAAGCTTTTGATACGTTAATTCAAGTGGACCCGACGAGAGCGTGTAGCCTGCGCCGGTGAGAGCGCCCATGTCGTTCGCGAGTTCGGCGAGCTTCTCGATCTCCGCGCTGCGGATCGTCACTGTTCTCGTCGCCGAGACGCCGGTTTGCACTGGCTCGCTGTTTTGAGGGTAATAGTACGTTGCGTTCACTGAGGCGATCGGCGCTTCCACATCGCTAAAGCCGCGTTCGCCGAGCGTTTTCTCTATTGTTGCAACCGCCGTTTCCAAGCGATCGATCGCGGTTTGCTCTTGCCCGACGCCCGCCTTCGCTTCGAGATTAATATTCCAACGACCAAAATCCGCCGTCACTGTTTCCTTGGCGGAACCTGTTACGGTGACGGTGTCGTCAGCTACCTTGATTGAGTATGCGGCATAACTTCCGACGAGTGCGCACAGCACAAGTGCGGCACCCAAGACCGTTCCCCCTGCAATAATCGGTTCCGAGTAATTTGTGAGTCCGCGGAGTGACATGCTCAAATTCTATTCCTCACTCTAGACATGCACAAGAGCGAACTAGCGATAACACACAAGGAGTGAGGCTCCTTCGGAAAACGTCGGCATTGCTCCGGCTTGAATCTCGGCGAGGCGCGGAGCCCCGAGCTTTGCCTCTGCACACGCAATCATCGCTGCGGTGATTGTTATCGCATCCGCATTGATGCCGAGCCTAGTGAGCAGCTCACGTTGGCCAACGGAGAGTTGGTTCTGCGAAACTGTATATGCCGTCTCCTCTTCTGCGGCTATCGAAGCAGCTTTTTCTTCTCCCGCGTTCTTCGTTATCTCTTGCTGTGCCGGTTGTACTAATGCGTTATGAGACCCTAGCACAAGATCCGCTACCGGCAACCGGCCAACATACACGCCAGCAGCAAAGACACCAACGATGAGGGCCACCATCACGAGTTTCTTCATGAGCGTACGCTACCACAAATCGTACATATTGACTTGTGCTAACATTAATGTCATTATCTAAAACGGTAACCTAGGGAAAGGAGGTCGGAGTGGATCCGATTCTAAAGGGTGACCTGACCGAGGCACGCGCGCTCGACGTGCTCAATACACTGCGGGAGAGATACCCGCATTTCGTAAAGAGCGTGCGTCGCTCGTCTCCGGAGCTCGATGCGCGAGGCATCGACTGTCTCGTCGAAATTGCACTTCCCCCGGGAAGCGCCAAGAATGAGATGACAGTTCCCCTCGAGTTCAAGAGCTCGTGGCATGGCGTCAGTAAGTGGAAGGTGGTGCACCGCGATCTTCACGCAGCCGGCGTGCTAATCTTCGCCGTTCCAGAGAATCGCCGCAAGGCGCTTCGTCTTATGTATCGCGCTCTCGAGCGCGTACAGAAAAACAGCCGGAACGGAACGCTCTACCACAGCTTGTTCCAACGCATCTTCAAAGGCGGGAGCAGGAACCTCCGAAGGGTCGTCGAGGGCATCAAGCTCAAGCGCTCCAGAGAGAAATGATTTTCCACACTCCGAAGGGCCGCATACGTGCGGCCCTTCACTTTTTTGCGCTCACGCGATACAATCTCCTTAGTCGCTCATTTGTCCCCCTTTTCAAAGACCGCCAGGCATTTAACCGGCGGTCTTTCGTTTTTCTATGGCTGGGAGCACATCACTAGAACCAAGCAGCCAACCAGTCTTTCATAATCTGCACCTCACCTGTTTGCGCGGCGATGATGTTTTCTCCGAGCATTTTTAACTCGGGGCGCTGCGTATTCGCAAGCAGCATCTCTGCCATCTCGATCGCGCCCTCGTGGTGCACAATCATCTCTTCGAGAAATGCTTTGTCGAACGCGTCGCCCGTCTTCCCTGCGAGACCCGCGGTCATACCGGCCATGGCATCGTGCATACCATGATCATCTTTTTGATGATTCCGTTCATCGAGCAGGGTTGCGCCAAAGAAGCCGAGCGCGAGCGAAGCGAGCGCGATGCCAACTGTTTTAGTATCCATAACTAGTTCGCTCCCACCGGGAGGGATTCACACACTTTCCCATCCTTATCGCCGTCGAGACGGAACACATCCATGTTTTTGCCAAGTTCCGAGCAGCGGTTATACACACTCATCGCCTCTGCCTGCGTCTTGAAATCAGAACAGTTGTAATCGATCTCTGCTGAGTTGCAGAACGAATCCACATTGATGAGATTGCCGCCTTCATCGCGTTGAATTTTCGCGGCGCTCATCGAGCCCGTTTCCCATGCTTTGCCGAGATCATAATCGGTGTTTGAAACTTCCATCCCGAGGGCACCGAGGAGGAGGGCCATCACAACGCCGAGTCCCACTTTCGCCCAGGTTCCCTTGACGAAAAAGAAAAGAATGGCAACAAGCACAATAAGGCCCCCAATAATCCACAGGCGCACTTTCTTAGACTCGCGCCACGATGGCTGTGACACTGGTTCGTTTTCCATATGGGGATAAGTGTAGCACGTGGGCGCGAGGGCGCGCGCTAGCGCGCACCCTCGCGCCCTGTATACTTGACCCTACATTATCAACACTATTCATAATCAACATTCACCATGAACATGCTGAGTTGCAATTGCGGGAGCGGATGGGGCGAATACGCACATCTTTTCCTCCGCGTCGTTTTGGGTCTCGTTTTCTTTATGCACGGCTGGCAGAAAGTATTTCAGATGGGTATTCCCGGCGTCTCAGGATTCCTCGGAACACTCGGCTTTCCTGCCCCAACGCTTTTTGCCTACATCTTGGCCTACGGCGAGCTCGTCTTTGGTGCCATGATGATCATCGGCCTTCTCACCCACTGGGCAGCGAAGTACCACGTGATTGTCGCACTCGTCGCGCTCTTCACCGTGCACGCATCGAAGGGCTTCTTCGTCTCTTCGGGCGGCTACGAATTCATCTTGCTTATTCTCGCAGCATCCTTCGCCATCTTCACGATGGGTCCCGGCAAGTATTCCGCGGATGTAATGTGGGGTAAGAATGCCCACAGCTAACACACGAGGATCTTGATACAAAGATTGAAGCACCGGGAACCGGTGCTTCTTTCTTTTTTTCTCATCAATGGATCCCTGCAATCTCCATATCATCCTGAATCGCATGACCAACGGCCGCCATACGTGTATCAGTAAGCGCCAACGGCTCTCCATCCGCACCAAACAACGAAAAGAACGTGTTGATACTAGCGGGCAGTCCTTCTACTAATTGAGGAAATAACCTGTGCACCTCAACGACCGAGAGGGTGCGCAAATAGACCACCTGCCCTTTGCCAAGTGCCAAAAGGTCTGTTTCACTCATAATTGGATTGGCCATTGGTCGCCTCCTTTGCTCGAGCCGATCCTCGAACAACACTAGCAACCCCCACAAAACACGCAAGTGCTGTTTGCAAGAGCGACTTCCCTCCACCGTCTACATATACTACTCGTATGCGATTCATACTGACGCTTGCCGCGCTTACGCTCTTCTCGGCACCGCTCTTCATTTCACCGTCGCCTCTGCCACGAATTGATAACCTCACTCACAACGCGACCACGACACCACAGCCCCCCACTCCCAGCACTGCGAAGCCCACAACGCCCGCAAAAGAAGTAGTCGTTTCAGAAAGCCGGAAAGAAGAACCCGAGGAATCTCCTACGACGACCCGTCAAGTGCCGACGCTACCTCCATCGGTTCCAGTGCCTCCCGGAACTCCTGCATCACCTCCCGCCGTAACCGACGAGGCCTCGGTTCTCGAGGAGAAAATCTGGGCATTCACTAACAATGAACGTACGCGGCGCGAGATATCCTCGCTCGTGCGTAACTCGATACTTGCCGCCACCGCTCGAGCACATAGCGCCGACATGCTGGAGCGCGACTACTTTGATCACGAGAATCCGGATGGATGCTCATCGTCGTGTCGCGCAACGAAGGCAGGCTATGCGTGGCGCATGGTCGGAGAAAATATTTATATGCTGGAGGGCTTTGAATTCTCGACCGACCAAACAGCGGCAATGATCGTCTCCGGGTGGATGGAGTCTCCCGGACACCGCGCGAATATCCTCAAAGAAGGCTACACCGAAACAGGCGTCGGCGTCATTGTGCAAGGGAGCGCCATTTACGCGACCGTGCTCTACGCGACACCTCCGGCTGCGGGCATATCTCCTTGAGCTTCATCCATACGTTTCAAATATGTTAGAGCTAATAGTATTCGACCCCGCCCGGAGGACGTTGCCTACATTGTACACGCATTACACTTCGTCGACTAATTGCCCCTCAAGATGGTGTCGCTGATAGTGCCCACTTTCTGTCGCAGATATTCGGTTGCCGCTTCAAAGGTGACAGTCGCAAGATCGTCATTTGGATCCGCATTCTTGTACGCTGTCTGGAGCGCCTCGTCGAGTTCCTCAGCGAGTCTCTGCCGAGAGAAGAACGTACGCAAAAACCAGCGATACCACGGGAATTTTACCGTCACGCGCTCATCAAGTGATGATGCAGCAGGAATGATGGAAACTCGCACGGGAAACGACCACGGAATGAATCCGAGGAGATACCCGCGCGAACGGTAGGTGATGTCGACACGCGTTGCTGTAAACGTCGCTTCCTCAAAATTTGAATCGCGCACCGCGGTCGAAACGGCAATGAGGCCGCGCTCGCGGGCAGAAGCGCCGCTCCCGCGTTTCCAGAAGGTCAGAAATTCAGAGAAGGTGCTGTTTTCCCTAAAAATATCGCGCACGCGCGACGCGACGATGCGCACATACCCCCCTTCAAAATCAATATCGGAGCCGAGAACGCCTCCCTCGCCAAACGAACCAAAAAGAGCGCCGCCGGTGAGAAGCGCACTCCACACGGTTTCCTCATTTGCAGAATTCGCTCCAGAACCAGAGCCCGGGCTTGAACTATTTCCTGTGCTCTGAGATGTGCTCGTGTTTGCATTAGGCGTTGTTGTCGATGTCTGCAGCGGAGGCGTCGCTCCGCTACCACCGCCAGAATTACCCGAGGAACCCGAGCCGGGAGTATTTGTGTTCACACCTCCCACCCAACCCGGTGGCTCCGGCGGTTCGCCATCACCAACCTCGATCGTTTCGGTGTTGTTATAAAAAATCGCTTGCGCAGTAAGTGGTGGAACACACAGCGCAAGAAGCATCAGAACCATTCCCCGATACATGCATTTACTGTAGCATGGCTCGCACATTGCACTTCCCTATCAAACACTTAGTATGCAAAAAGGAGTCCGCATTGTATTGGACTCAATAGAGGAGAACCACATGAAAGAGCTGCAAGTGACCGTAAAAGCAGAAGTCATCATCGTACCGGGTCAAACACGTGTTCGTCTGGTTCCACCAATTGGCGGGGGCGACGGATACGAATCGCGTATGTTCTTTGAAGCGTATGATGGCAAGACGGGAACGCTCGTCGGCTACTGCACGGAGTACGTTGGTGTCCACGATTGGCGACACCGAAAACCAGGTGTCTACATAAAGCAGGACTCGCTCGAGGAGCAGTTTACAGTCGTCAAAGTACTCTTTGACGACGAGACCGAACCGAAAGCGATTAAACTTTGTCACCTCGCGCTTACTGATGGCTTCCGTGTTTCCGAAGGACCCAGATCGTCTGATCAATGGTATCTCGACGAACTGCCCGAAGAAGTTGCATTCTACCCCGGTGACACCGTGTGTCTCGTTAGCGACCTTCTTCAGACACCACGTGAAATCCAGTCCGTCTCTTTCAACAAAGACGGCGAAGTTCAGTACGATCTCTATCATTCCGCAGAAGAAGAAGCGAGCATACGCAGAGCCGAGCAAGAAACAGATCGAACAAAGCCACTGTCGTTTCGCATGGCATCACGACTCAACTTCCCCGCCATGAACAACGTTAAAACCAAAGAACTCATGCTGCTAAAGCGCGGGCGGATCTTCGTTCTCTATAACGGACATCCTGACGAACTCGAGTTTCAGTCGCTTGAGGAAGAAATCGGTTTCTGGTCACAACTCGACCTCAGCATACGCCACGGCCCTGAAGACAAGCACGGATTGCGGCGCAATCGCCTTCCTGATTCTTTGGAATTGTTGCGTTCTGGACAGGCCGACGTGATCTACCATCTGGAAAACGTCCTCCCAGCGTCGTACGACCCACGACGACTGCGCCCCGCCTTCGAGCGCTTCAGAGTTCGTGCCCAAAAAGCATCAATCGCCTATTGGGAACAGCAGAAAGAAAAAGATGAACGCCTCTATGGCTAACATCGAGAACCCGCCACACAACGTGGCGGGTTTTTGTTAAAGCGCGTAATAAATAAGAATCGCGAGCAGCGTATAGGTGGTAACGTTAACCGCGTTCGAGCGAGCAAACATCTTAAACGACCCGCCTAATACTTCACTGCGAACAAAAGGCAGGCCATCGAGTGTCACGCCATCGTGGAGTTCGTCGAGTGCGAGATGCGTGAGATAGCCGAGCGCCATTGCTCCGCCAAAAAGAAGTGCTTCCGTTTCAGAAAAAGCATATTCTCGCGCGAGAAGCAGTGCGCCGAGACTCGCGATAGCAAGTGCGGGGAGTGAGTGAAAAATCCCGCGATGATGTGTCAGCCTCTTTATGATGGATCCCACGATAAACCACATAAAAAACACCACACCCGCCGAAGCGCCGGCGAGAACCCGCCAATCGCTTGAGAGCGGTAGCGCATACAAAAGTGCAAGACCGCCCGTGCCCAGACTCATCGCGCCATACACAAGATAAAACGGCATACTCGAATCGCTATCAACATCTGGCAAAAAAGAACCCGTCACGACCGTAAGAAAAAGTGCGAAAAGCAGCGCCCCGGTCGCCAAGGCATAGCTATATGCCGCCACCACGAACACGACGGCAACTGCCGCACCCCAGCCGATATGCTCGCGGAACATTGCCATACTAGGCGAGGCAACTCAGTCTTATAACCACGAATACAGTATAGCGTGCACGCGAGAACGCATGACAAAGGCGACGCGTGGGTGTAGGCTTTCGGACAGTTCATAGTGGAAACAATGAGGTGCTCTATGCCATATAGTTGCACTATCCAAAAACTCTTCGACGTCCTTTCGGTCGTCACGCCTGAAGAGGTCTCTCGACTACGCCGCGAATACCGCCGCGTTGATCATGGCCTCCTCTCAGTCGGACTCAAAATCCATGGCCTTACCGTAACACCGGGGTTCTCGCAACTCTTCGAAGCCCTCGGGCGGCGAACCGACAACTCTCTGAGCAATCTATACAGACAAAAAGCTGCGTCGTTTTGCCTTGTGCTACCGCCCGTCGGAAGCGCACAGCACGCGATCATACTCATTCGATGTATCGAACGCTACACTGGATGCGCGATATTCGGAAACCCCTTTATGCAGCTCCAAATATGCTCGCCGGGACGGCTCGATGGGCGGCGTGCTGCCCTCCTCGCCGTTGGATTCTATCTTGGATCCGATACGCTTCGCCGATATCACGAATCGCAGTTTACAACAACCGTGAGCTACGATAATCATTATAAACGCGGCACGCGCATCGTGCTCTACGACGCGCCCGCGCAAGGTGAGTTTGACCGAGTGTTTGCATGGTGGGAGAAAAATGACATTCGTCCTACTCTACCATTCGACACGCAACGGACTGACCTTCTGATCGGCACCAGCTCTTCTGTTGACATCGAGAACATCAACTTGATCGCAACACTCTTGACGCACCGACGATACCGGCAACATCGAGGAATCTGGCAAGATATGGGAGGCTCTTTCGAACATGATCTTGAACACATCCTGAACACCCACATGCTCTCGGGGATACTCGAAGCGCCGTGGGTGCATGAAGGAGGTACAATGGATCTTGCCGGGGATCGAGACTTTCTGAGCGCGCTGCAAGAAATGACTGCATACGCATTCGAAGAGATCGAGCGGATAGCAAAATACAAACGCTCTCGCATAAAATATGTGCAATACGAGCCGCGAGCGAGCATACTCGACGAAGTTCGTGCATTGTTGGAAGGTTATCGAACAGCAATCGTAACCCAGTCGGAGAATCCGAAAGGAGACTGTGTATGATGCGCTTTGAACAACCTGGCTCGCAACCACTCGACATCCCGGAGCAAGTGCCAAATCCGGCATACGCTCCGAAAAAAGAGCCGGTTCCCGAGCCTCCTCGAGTTCCTTCAGAACCTGTGCGAGTCCCCGAGCGGGTCTCATACGAGAAACCCCGGCATTTTTGCCGGGGTTTTTTCATTGGCCTTTTTTGAACAAACGATGCGGACCGCGATCGCTTGCTTTGCGCACGCCGAAAGCTTTGATGACACCGTCGGCCTCCTCCCCCGCAATAAAGACAACATCGCCCACAGCAAGGCCGGTCGTTGTCGCGCGGCGATTATCGAGCGGGAGCACAACCGTGAGCGTGGAAGTCGCGCCACCCTCAGAAACAGGACGCGTGTCTTCCACAGTCAACGTAGTGCCGTCAATCGCGAGAATCGTGCAGCGGCAGAAACCATCACCTTCGCGTCCTCCGCGATGCGCACCATCGTAGAGTGCTCTCATGGGCGGCGGCAAATTACCACGCCGTTCGTGCAAACGCTCATTCAAAGGTGTTGCGAGCGCGAATGCGAAACCTGTCAGAAGTGCCACCCCGAGAAGACCTCCCACGAGATAGAGAATGGGTACGCTATACCCCACACGAAATTCTCGCAACAGTTTCTGGAGGAGGAAGATGAATAAAGCATCAAGCATGAGGAGCGGCCACGGGAAAAAATGCAGAAATGCGCGCCACCCGCTCAGCCCGAATCCGAGGAGTGCGTCCTGACCGCTCATGCGAATGCCGAACACTATAAAATTGAAGAGAAATGCGGACGTGAGGAACACACCAAACGAGAGCACAGCCAACGCGACCATCTTGAGCGTAAAGTATGCGCGCGGCGTCATCGCAACCTCGCCAGCTTTTATCTCCTTCAGTATCTTGTCTTTCAGGTTGGTCATAGATGGTCTTTGATGTGTAATCTCAGTGCTTTTTTTGCGCGCTTCACGCGAATGCCCACGGTGCCTATCGGAACACGGAGCACCTCGGCGATATCTTTGTACGCCATATCATCGTAATAATAAAGGATCAGGACTTCGCGGTAGTGAGGAGGAAGCTCGGAGAGACCGCGCTCGAGGAGTAAACGTATCTCAGCTTCATCGCGTTCCTTTTGCGCAGGATCCTCATACTCGTGATGGCCAATGAGTGTATCAAGATCGTCAGTATGATGGATTCGTCCGCTTTTTCGAAGAGCGTTAACATAGGCGTTGTGTGCGATGCGATAGAGCCACGGACTAAAAGGAAGTGACGGCTGATACGATTGGATATTCTGATACGCTGCGAGGAAAACGTCTTGTACGATGTCTTCGCAATCCTCTGTGCGCGCAAGAAAGCGTCTGCCGTAGCGAAGAAGTTTCTCCTCGTAACGCTCCATAAGAGTGCCGAACGAGTCAATATCGCCGCCTTGGACGAGGCGCGCGATGTCGCTGTCTGTTTGTTCGGTGTTTGCCACATGCATATAGTACACAGTTTCGATTGATTTATTTCAGAGTGGACGTACATACCATGTTTTTTGATCACCTGCAGGACATGAGCCGTAGGCGAATGCCGAGGATATATGATCAAAAAACATGGTGCGTACGTCCCGCACAAGACGCGGCGCCCTCCGGGCACCGCGTCTCTATTCCCCATGTCTACTGTTGCTCTGGTTTCTCCGGCACATCGTCCATGATGGTTGTTGCCGTCACGTTCGTGCCAGACACTTCGCCATGCACGCCGATACGATCACCGACTGCAATGTCAGAGAGCGCACCCGCTGCAATACGCTTCACGCTCGCGCCATCTGCATTCACGGTGTAGCTCGTGCCATCCATGCCAGTTACGGTAATGGTGGAGCCATTCACGGCGGTCACTTCACCCATAACGCCGTGCCCCTTGCCGCGCCCACCGTGTCCGCCGAAGCTGCCCTTTATGCCGCCAAAGACTTTCGTCGCGGTCACGGTGGTTCCATTAATCGTTCCCTCTGCCATCACGCGATCGCCGACAGCAAAGCTCGAAAGCTCTGCAGATGCGCCGTCTTTCATGATGGTCGCCCCGGAAGTCTCGACGGTGTAGCTCGTGCCGCTCCGCTTGTCAGAAACGGTGAGTGCCGAACCATTAATCGCCGTAATCTCACCACCGACGTGCGGTCCGCGTTCAGATCGCTCGTTCGCCATGCTGCCAGTCCCCGATTGTGCCGCAACGATCCCTGTGTATCCTGCGATCGCCCCGCCTGCGAGCATTAATGCTGCTATTGCAGGAATAGTAATAATGTTTTGTGCTTTCATAGTGTGTAACGAGAAACTGTTAATAAGAGCAAAAGCGTCCTTCCACTCCATAACTAGTACACACGAAGTCAGCACTTTATTTCACCCGCAGAAAGTCCTCGGGGGGCGGTGCCTCGAACACGAGATGTTCACCATGCACTGTCAGTTCGATACGGAGTGCATGCAGTGCGAGCCGCCCCAAACCTAAAAGTTGCTCACCTGAGCCGTAGAGCGCATCGGCAATGATAGGGTACCCGATTGAAGCGAGATGCACGCGAATCTGGTGCGTACGCCCGGTTTTCGGATGCACTTCAATGAGTGACACGGGCTCGCCATTTTCTGCGGAGAGATGCTTAACCAACCGCCATTCGGTAATCGCCGCGCGTGGATTATCTTTTGCGCACGGTTTTGCAAACCAACGCTTCGGCGCCTCACTCGTCCGTGCGATTTCGGCAACAATCTCCCCTGACCCAGCAATGTGCCCATGCACATACGCAAGATAGGTCTTCTGCACCCGTCGGGCCTTGAATTCCGCCTTCAGCTCCGCAAATGTTGCATCATCTTTCGCTACAAGCACCACACCACTCGTCTGCTTATCCAAGCGATGCACGACACCATTAAGTGGAATCGCTTCGCCCTGCGGCGAAACCCACGCGCCACCAACGCCCCGCAAAGCCGGATAGTTCTCCCCCACCCACTCACAAAGCGAAGACTCCTCATTCCTCCCGTCCCTATGCACTATCAACCCCGCTGGTTTTGCGATGGCGAGAAGATGCAATGATTCTGCTACAACCAACACTCTCGGCGTCATCATGCATGTATACCAAGAGACCTATGGTGACGCACGCTTCTCATGGCGCGTGCGTGCACGTCGCTCAGGAACAAGGATCACGCCATCATCGAGGCGCACAATGCGCTCCGCAAGGAGCCCGTACTCTTCCTCGTGAGTCACCATGATAATCGTTTGACCATCTTCATGCAGACGCTGAAAGATCTTGAGCACCGTGTGTGATGACTCCCTGTCCAGATTCGCCGTGGGCTCGTCCGCAAAAAGAATACCCGGTGCGTGCGCCACTGCGCGCGCAATTGCTACACGCTGCTGTTCACCGCCCGAAATTTTTGACGGAAGGCTATGAAGACGCTTCTCAAGGCCAACTTTCGCAAGCGCATCCGTAGCGCGACCCTCAGCTTCCAAACGGTCGAGTCCCTGCATGAGGAGTGGAAGTGCCACATTTTCGACGGCGGTAAGCTCAGGAAGGAGGGCGTATTCTTGAAAAACATACCCAAACGTGTGCAGGCGAAAACGGACCTTCTCATTCTCGGCCATACTCAACACATCTCGACCATCAATCAATATCGAACCCGACGTGGGCGTATCAAGAAGACTCATTTGATACATGAGTGTCGATTTGCCCGCGCCCGAACGACCCATGATCGCAATAAACGCGCCCGTTTCTACGGTGAGATCGATCCCCTTTAAGACCGGTGTGAGCACCTCACCGTTCACAAATGTTTTTGTTAATGCGCGAACCTCAATCATACTAATTTCTCCCCAATATCGAATCGAGGGTGTTTTTACGAATGATCATCCACGCAGGAATGTAGCCGGCGACGACAGTCGTGACAATGAGCAACCCGACTCGAAAGATCGTTTCCCCTATCGGCGCGACGAGAATGCCATCACTGAAGGGAAAATTAATGGGGTATGTGGAAAAAAACGGAACCAGCACGCTAAACACAATCACGAGGCCAATAGCCGAACCAATAGTTGCGTAGAAAATTGACTGAAACACATATGACCACTCGATCGCGCGCCCATTGATACCAATTCCTTTTAAAATGCCAATATATTTTCTGCGCGTGAACGCATTGATGAAAATGACAATGAAGATAGTTATCGAGGCAACGGCGAGACCAATGGAGCTAAATGCGGCACCGAGCATGTTAAACGTCTCAATCATGTCCTTTAAGAACTTAGGCTGTGCGTCTTCAAACGTCTGAACTTTTGCATGTGTTCCCGCCCCATATAAGAGGAGCGTATCGCGAACAACACGTGGATCTATGCCCTCTTTTACTTTAATGGATATCTCGTCAACATTACCATCGCTCCGCCCGATCAATCCTCTCAGCTGAGCATCAACCATGAATGCAGAAAGTGAAATCTCGTCGACTTTCGCAAACAAAATCCCCTTCACTGTCACTTCTCTCATAACATCGCCAACACGAAGCCGAATTTTTGTCCCCACACCGACATCCTCCAGCGTCGAGAAGGCAGGTGTCTCAATCGGGAGATATTGCTTGAGCAGATAATGACCGAGCACAACCTGATCAAAATCTCCTGGTTCGAGAAATGCCCCCTCAATGATCCCGTCTGCAATTCCCGTCACTGCGTTTTCGGCGCGAGGATCAATGCCCACTACCTGGCCCGCAGCGGTGTTGGGCTTTTCCGCATCTTTTCGTGTTTTGTAGTTCGCCTCAAGCACGCCCCCCTCACGATACCGAGGCGTGAACGCCTCAATCTCAGGAATCGTCGAAACAAGTGCAACGAGATTTTGACTGTTCTCTATATACTCCTTGTCCGGAAGGGCAGATACAATGACGTCGCTCGTGTAGCGCGCACGCGTTGCATCCACTGCGCCCTGGATGAGTCCCACCAAGATTCCAGAGACAACAACCAGATTGAGAAATGTGAGGACCATCACAAATATGATCAAGCCCGTCGTCCACGGGCTTGAACGACGTATTTGACGACGTGCAAGGAAGAAGCCCACCCGTAGGTTGATCATGTTACGGCAATAGAGGGAGAACCTCTCCAATTTTGAGACCAGATACTATTTCAACCGTTCCAAGTGAAGAGATCATCCCTGTTGTTATTGCTCGCTCCCGTATCTCCCCACCATCATTCACGAGAACAAACGTCTGCCCACCTCGTGTTCGGACTAATCCCTGCGGGATGCTTATCACACCTTCGCGTCGATCGGTGGTGATGACAACGTTTGCCGTCATCCCTGGGCGAATACGCTCGTCAGCAGAGTCAAACGCGAGCACGACACGATAGGTGGAGACGCCGTCACGGATCGTCTCGGCAGGATCAATGGCAACGACCCGCCCGAGAAACGAAATACCCGCTCCATACGCATCCAGTGTCACCCGAGCCACATCCCCCACCGAAATGAGTGCGATGTTAATTTCTGGAATATAGCTTTCGACTTGGTAGCCGCCAAGCCCGATCATAGAAACCGCAGGCGCGCCCGCTGAGACGATTGCTCCCACCTTCGCATCAACAACCGTTACCACACCTTCAAACGGCGCACGTATCTCTGTTTTTCCAAGCAGTGCTTCGGCTGCAGCAACGTCAGCCTCTGCCGCACTAACCTGCGCGCGTTGCGCTGCAATACTGGCCGCTACCGTGCCGGCTTGCTTAAGGGCCAGATTTTTTTCCGACGTTGCGAGTCCTGTTTGTGCAGTACGATACGCTGTCTCAGCTAAGGTAAGATCGGCCAGTGTATTTTGTACATTGGTGCGAGCTGTCGCCACGTCTGCCGCGTATGACAGGATGGTCGCGCTCGGATACGTAATCGTTGGAACAGCGCGACTGAGAGCGAGTGCCGCAATTGAAAGGAGGTCTGAAAGTTGCAAAAGATTTTTTCGTGAGGTCACGATGCCAGATACTAATTCGTTTGTGGAACGCACCGGTCCCCACGCCGCAAAACTATCTTCAAGTGCGACACGTGCTTTTGAAAAATCACTCAATAAGGTGCTGGAATCAATCGAAACGATTATTTCGGGATAATCACTCCGGGGATTGAGCACAAACTGATCAATACGATTGAGGAGGGCATCCTGTGCAACGACGTAGCTTTCTTGAAGGGCCTCAATAACCGCCTGTTCCGCCTGGGCAAACACGGCTTTTTTATTACCGACCTCCGCGTCGGCAACAGCGATCTCCTCGGGGCGTGTTCCCTGTTCGAGCTCTACAAGCCGTGCGCGCTGTGTTGCAGCAAGCGCCTGCTTTTGTAAAAGCGAGGCGCGCAATTCACGTTGGTCGATAGATGCAAGAAGGTCACCCTCGTTTACCGTTTCTCCCACTCGCACATAAACGTTTCCAACACGCCCACCTTGCGAGAAACCCAAATCAACCTTCTCTGCGGATTCCACCTTTCCCGAGGCAGATACCTCCTGGAGAAATCCACCCAGCTCAACCACAAACAACCCTCCCTCTTCCTGTGGCGCAAGATACCAATATGTGGCTGCTGCAGCACCCATGATTAGAAGTACTCCATAAGCAACCACTGTGCGCGACAACGCAGGGAACGACATATGCTTTCCCGAAAGTCTAGCATGTCACAACACTTGGGTTCGCGAGTCACTCGGTGGAAATACTCCTACTCTCAACAGCAGATGATACACGCTAACGAATATGAAGAGGCAGAGTATCGCACCGCATGAATCACGAGTCCTCGTTTTATCATTCCACCGTCACCGACTTCGCGAGGTTCCTCGGGCGGTCGGGGTTCAGACCCTTGTGCACGGCAAAGTAGTAGGCAAAAAGCTGAAGCGGGATGAGGTTCAGGATGGGCTGGAGCATTTCGAGTGTTTTGGGTACATACACGACGTCATCCGCAAGCTTCGCGATGTCTTTATCACCTTCTGTTGCGAGTGCAATGACCCGTCCCTTGCGCGCCTTTAGCTCATGCATATTGGAAACATTTTTCTCATACACACTGTCGCGCGGCGCAATCGCAAACGTCGGGAAGGCTTCATCAATCATCGCGATCGGCCCATGCTTCATCTCCCCTGCGCCATAGCCCTCGGCGTGAATGTACGAGACTTCTTTCAGCTTCAGTGCGCCTTCGAGCGCGACCGGGAAGTTGTATTTGCGCCCGATGAAGAGGAAATCGCGCACGTGTGCATACTTCTTTGCGATCTTCGCCATCTCTTTCTGCGTTGTAAGGATTTTCTCAAGCTTCTTCGGAAGCGCCTGCAATTCTTTCGCAATCTCCACCCCCTGCTTTAGTGGCATCTTTCGCGTACGTCCGAGGAAAAGCGTAAAGAGCGCAAGCGCCGTAAGCTGCGAGACGAGCGCCTTCGTTGAAGCAACGCCCACCTCTGGTCCCGCATGATTGTAGACACCCGCATCAGTTTCGCGCGCAATCGTCGAGCCAACGGTATTTACGATCCCGAGTGTCAAAGCCCCCCTGCGCTTTCCTTCGCGTATCGCCTCCAGCGTATCGATCGTCTCCCCCGACTGCGAAATCGCAATCAAAGCAGTACGCTGATTCAAAACGGGTGAGCGATAGCGGAATTCGGACGCGAGCTCGACTTCTACCGGAATCCCCGCAAGTTCCTCAAGCATATACTCCCCGATCAGTCCCGCGTAATAGGCGGTACCACATCCCACGATAATAATGCGCTCAATTTTTTCCAACTGCTTTGCAACAGATTCGAGACCCCCGAGCTTTGCGGCTCCCTTTTTCGAAATGAGGCGTCCGCGCAGCGTATTCATAACAACCTCCGGCGCCTCCATGATTTCTTTCAACATGAAATGTTCGTAGCCACCTTTCTGAGCCTCTTCCGCATTCCACTCGAGCTCCTCGGGCGTGCGATGCACGCGCTTCTGCGAGAGCTTGTAGACGGCATGTGTCTTAGGCGTCAAAACTGCCACTTCGCCGTCGTTTAAGAAAAGTACCTTCTTCGTGTGTTTCAGAATTGGCGATGCGTCTGACGCAATGAAATGTTCGCCTTTCCCCACGCCAACGACGATCGGAGAACCCATGCGTGCCGCAATGAGCTTCTCAGGTTCTTTTGCATACTGAATCGCGAGCCCGTACGTTCCGCGCACTTCATTCAGCGCAGCAAAAACTGCTTTCTCAAAATTCTTCTCGCATTTCAGATGCTCTTCGACGAGGTGCGCAAGTACTTCCGTATCGGATTCTGATCGGAACACATGCCCCTTCTTAGTGAGTACCCGCTTCAACTCTTGGAAGTTTTCAATGATGCCGTTATGCACGAGCCAGATCTCGCCATTCTGCCCGCGATGCGGATGCGCATTATTCTCCGTCGGCGCGCCGTGCGTCGCCCAGCGCAAGTGCGCGATACCGCTCTTTCCATGAAATTTCTTTGGCACCTTGCCGCGGAGAGCTCCCACCGCACCGGGCGTCTTCACCACCCCGCTCTCTGGCGTATAAATCCCCGCCGAATCATAGCCGCGGTACTCAAGCGAAGAGAGTCCCTCCAAAAGCACCTCAACAGCATCCTTCTTATTCGCTCCCGTATACGCAAAAATCCCGCACATATTTTTGAATATAACACGGTACCTTTCCCCAATTTCAGAGACAACACGGATTGTGGTGGGGTTCAAATGATTGGCGGACTTGGATTCGCTCCCCGGATATTTTGCATGCCGTCGCATGCAAAATTCCTGGAGCCGCGGCTCGCGACTTCGCCTGCTGGCTCGGTAACGC
>CAYSUJ010000004.1:0-84324 GCA_964434285.1 uncultured Candidatus Saccharibacteria bacterium
AAGAGGAGGTGCCAGGGTTTATGGTTTTCCCGGTTGTTGTGGCGGTGAGACGGAGCGTGCCGCCGTTTGGAGAGAAGGTGCCGGCGGAGGCAGAGAGAGAGCCGCCGAGCGAAAGTGTACCGCTCGGGAGCGTAACCGACCCGGTATCGAAATTGAGATTATTCGCAATCGTCGCACTCGAATCGATGAACGACCACGAACCGCTTCCCGCAAAGGTGAGCGTATACGCATCCGAACTATTTAAGCGCACGCTCTGCGCGCTGGAAGCCGTAAAGCGAAGTGTCCCGTTGTTGTGCGCGAAGGATCCGCCATTTTTCGCGAACGAGCCACCAATCGCAAACGTGCCCGAGGGCATGGTGAGCGTGCCGTTTGAAATCGTGACGTTGCGTGAGCTCGTTGCGTTCGCACTGGAGAATGACCACGAGCCGCTGCCGTCGAAGAGCGTGTCGTAGAATGAGGATGATCCGGGATTGATGGTCTTCGCCGAACCCGCGATGAAGCGCAGAACGCCATTATTGTGCATGAATGTCGCCGCGTTCGAGAATGAACCGCCGACAGTCGTCGTGGCTGTCGGGAATGTGACGGTTCCGCTCGTAATAGTCAGATCGTTCGTCGCCGTCACCGTACCACCCGGGAACGACCAATTACCACCAGAACCGTTGAACACAAGATTGTAGAAACTTGAAGAACCAGGATTAATGGTCTTCCCCGTTGTCGTCGCCGTAAAGGTAACCGTACCGCTCTGCGAAAGGAACGTATTATTGTTTGTCCAATTACCTTGCACCTCAAGCGCATAATTGTTATCCAGACTAAACGTATCGTCGGCACCAATCGTGAGATCGGTCACTTTTGCAGCGGCACCCAAGACAACCGTCTTGTTCGTGCCGTCGATTGCGACCTTCCCCATATCTTGCTTCGCCGACGTCGAATCGGTCCATGCGCTCGTACCCGTGCCGTCAAAGGTCGTCGTCGCACTCCCCTTCTCAAAGCGTCCGCTCGCGCCAATCGAGAGATTACCGCCAATCGTCAAGGCCTGGCTCCCCATGCTCGTTGTTCCGTACTGGATAGAAAGTGTGTTATCGACATCGAGTGCTGAGCCGAAGGTCCACACCGCAGAGCCCGACGTCTGTCCAAACGTCGCGTTGTGAAATGCGCTTGTAGAGGCACTCGTCGAATCGATGGTCGCCGTTGATGTCGTCGCCGTGAATACGACCGTGGACGTGTTCTTCGTAAATACGCTGTTATTATCCCAATTTCCGCTCACGAAGAACGAGTTTCCATCTGCAGTAATCGAACCGTTTATTTCCATGTGTCGCGTGGAGACGTTTCCACTGGATGCGCTATCCGGTCTGAAAGTCGATCCACTCCGCACAATGAGTTCTGCATCGAAGCATTCCGCAAGAACACAGATGTTCAGGTCATTTCCAGCGTCCACTTCGACAAACACGTCTTCATCGCCAGAGACTGAATTATCGTATGCGCCAATTTGCGCATTCGAAATCGTCGGATTGTCGTTTGAACCGATCGAAAGATGGCGCTCGATGAGCTCAATGCCGTCGATGTCGCCAATGCCATCGTATGAAGTGACTGCGACGGCCTCGTTCGCATCAGCCGCGTCACTTATAAATACGGTCACCGTGTCACCCGGAAACACCGTCACGTTATCGATCGACCATGCGCCACCACTGATGGTGCCCGTCTTCCCCGTCTGCAAGACACCATTCACCGCGACCGCGACCGTGCCAGACGTCACGTTACTCGTCTGGTCATATTGCTTTGCCGTCCCCGCAATCTCGAGTCCTGGCGACCAGAAGAGACTCCAATCGTTCAGTATCGGACAGGTACCCGCGTTACACGCGAGATTCGCAACGAGGCGCAGCGTATTGTAGGTCGTATAGACAACAGAACCAAGATTCAACGGACTCGTACTCGTCCCAACCGAGTTTCCTGGCAAAACACCGTCGGGCACAAGCGTCCATACGCCGTTGTTAAGATACTCAACCTGCATGAGGATGTCGCTCCCTCCCGGTGTTGAATCGTTCCAACTGAGGAGATCCCATTTCAGACCTGTGCCGTCTTCAAAATCAATTGCAGAGGATACCACTTGCCCTGAAGTGAAGGACGGGTATCGTCGTGCGACGAGATCAAGTGGAATGGTTGCCGGAACGACGGTTGTGATTGAAGTCGTCTCCAAAACCTGCTCATTTGACCACACAGAGCCATTCCAGTACGTAAAATCGTATTCAGTGTTTGCATCATCGTACGCAACAACGAGAATATTGCCGTCGCCCGTGCGGACTGAGCGCAATTCTGTCGCGTCAGTGATCGTTGAGAGTGCCACCTCGCCCGAGTACGCACTCCCATTCCAATCCTGCCATTGCGCGTTGATGGTGTCGCTATATGGAATCATGATCCTACCATCGCGACTTCCGAGTGTTTCGAATTCACATGAGAGTGGTCTCCCCGCCTTACCGTTCGACGTCAATTCATACTCTCCGGCACTCGTCCACCCAGAGCCATCCCATGTCACGAGACCATGATCGTTGTCTTCATCCACATAACAGAGCGCCATCGCGTCAGAACCGAGATCGCGAACGAGGCGGCCGTTCTCGAAATCGTCTCCGAGCACCACGGTATTCGTTCCCGCCCAACTCGAACCATTCCACGAGTTCCAGATAAAGTTCGCGTTCGCACCGTTTGAGACAACCACAATCGCTTGTCCACCGGACTCTTCGTACTGAACCGCGATACCTTCATTATTTACTTCAACCATCGACCCCATGGTCATCGAGTTGCCCCACGATGAGCCACTCCAGACGAGCGCTTCGTAGTCGGTTGCCCCGGTCGTCGCGTCGCGCACGACCATCATAATCTCGTCACTCGTCGGATCAGGCACTAATTTCACCCACTCACAAGCGGCACTTACCGAAAGCGTGATCGCCGTTGAAGCGCTCCAACTCGTTCCATTCCACGTCTTGTAGGTCGCTTCGGTTCCCTCACACGCGACGATGAGCGCATCGCCGGAGCTCGTCTCGTAGGCGATGTCCATGCCACGCTGTGTTGCGTCGGATACCGCAGCGACGATTTCGGTCGTCGTGCTAAACGCATTCGAGGATCCGTTATACACCTGTGCATCAACGACACCGGAGGAACCGAGTGTCACCACCATGTACTCATCTCGCGTTGGCGCAGCGGCCGCCTCAACAAATCGAATAGTATCGCCCACAGAAAGACCGGTGGATTCAGTGCTCCAGGAAACGCCGTTCCATATGCGATAACGTGGTGCCTGCACCGTGCCTTCTGAATAGGCAACGAATGCCTCGCGGATGAGTGAGGTAATCTGCACGCTGTCGCTTCCGGTCGTTTCAGTGTCATTCAAGGTATCCGTATCAAACTGCTCATCGGTCGTCTGGAACCATGTCGAAACGTCGATTGCTGTATCTATGGTGAAGCTGCGGACCGGCGACCACACTGACCACACATTCCCTCCTGCAGGATCTATTGCCCGAACGCGCCACCAATATGTTTGCCCGTTCGTAAACGCATCGCCCGTCTGCACCGTGAAGCGGATGGTTTCTGCGTGGGTGAATGGCGACGTATCGGTTGTGGAAGCAGTATTAACGAATCCCGCATGCACGTCCGATGAGCGCGTCGTGGAGGAAGTAAAGTCGGGCGTCGAAGAAAAGGATATCTGGTAGATAAGTCCATCTCCTTGCGGATCGGATGAGGTGAACGTGAATGACGGTGTCGTTGTTCCTGTCTTTTCATTATCGAAAAGCGCACCCGGAACCGGCTGCTCGACCGCAAACCCCCAAGCTACGGTCCAATCGAGAAGTCGCGGTGAGCCACCCGAATCGGTAAACGTGGCGAGAACGCGGATCTGGTTGTGCGTGGTCGGAGTGAGGCCGAGAAGCGAGACGGGAGACGTATCGAACCCAGCAGCATTTCCGGGAAGATCGCTGTCTGAAACATATTGCCAGGTCGAACCGTTGAGGTATTCGATGTGATACTTGATGTCCCCCGCGGTCTCATTGTCATTCCAGCTCAAGGAGCCCCATGCATTTCCCGTAGTCTTTGAATCAAAATCGATACTCGTTGACGTCGTCGTACCGGACGTAAAGCCGAGAGTAAGTACCACGTCGTCGGTCGAGGTCGCTTCGGTATCCTCATGCGTGTTCGTCGCGAATTGCTCTTCAGTTGTCTGGAACCAGGTGGATATCATGGTACTCGCATTCACCGTCACACTGTAGGTTTCCGACCACGCACTCCACTCGGTGGAATTGTTGCGGTCACGTGCGCGCACGCGCCAGTAGTGCGTTCCACTCGAGAGTGTAGACGATGGCACATAGCGCACGCTCTGCGCACTCGTAAAGGGATCCTTATCGGACGGCGTCACAAGGTTCGTAAAATCGGTGATGTTCGTTTGCGAGTTTTGTTCAAATGTAGGAGACGCAAACGTCGCATCATCATCAATCTGAATCTGATACGTAATGTCATTTCCCTCCGGATCTTCGGCAACAAACTCAAACCACGGTGTCGATGAGGCGAGCTGCTCATTATCGAATGGCCGCTCGAGTGTCGGAGTACCTGGTTCTGCGTTCGTCGTCACGCTTGGATAGAGCGTATAATCGTTCAGAAGCTCTCCTGAAGCATTCACGGCGCGGAAACAATAACTCGCCGAGCTCGACGCATTGTGCTGGATAACCCAATCCCATTCGACCTCTTGCCCTGGCGTCGCACTAGTAGGATTTGTTGCACTACTGTTTTCCTCCTCATAAGTCGCGACCACATCTGACCCGAGGAGAAGTGTCGAGGGAAGTGTTGCACCATCTGAGAGCGAGCCGTTGTTGAACCCTCGCCAGAGCGCCGTCGAGGAGCTAATCGCGCCCACGTCAAACCACGCAAGATCCGCCGAGCAGGTACTTCCTTCCGCATATTGCATCTTCAAGGCGACAGCATTGGTTGAAAGACTCACATTGTCAGCACGAATACCAAGGCGAAGACGGAGCGCGGCGCCAAAGCTTGGCGGATACGCCGCAAGATCGGTATCCTCGGCAACGTCTTCCCCGCCAGAGGGCCACGGATCGCTCGGCGTGAGTGACGCGGTTGCGTTCGCATACCATCTGAAATGCGATTGCACGAGAACAGCCTGCCGCTCCCATGAAAGCGTCCAGTCATCGAGTGTAGGTGATTCATCGTTCGTCGTTGAGAGGGTCGCGCGCAAACAGAGTCCGTTATAGGTCGAGGTCGAGATACCTGAGAGATCGAGTGGACTCTGAGAAATATCAAATCCTGCACTATTACCCGAAAGCACACCATCAGAGAGCGCTGCGCCACATGATCCCGTTGATCCGTCCAAGACCTGAAGAAGCACGTCTGTGCCGTTCGGCTCGGTTGTGTTCCACAAGACCTCGCCCCACGTCGGCTGATTCGGGACGAGTGAGAAATCGATCACGTTGCTCGTCATGGTTCCCGAGCTCTCGGTATACACTTTCGCGGCGAGCGCGAAGGGGGCGCCAAAAGGTTCCGCTGTCACTGATGTACTTGTCTCCAGGCTCGACGCAATGCTCCACGAACTTCCGTTCCAGTACGACGTGTCATATTGCGTGTTCACATCATCGAAGAAAACAGTGAGGATAGAACCATCTCCCGCACGCGCACTCTCAACCCACCATGAGTCCTGTATGGTTGAGATTGTGTTCTCGCCACTTAATGTTGAACTGTCCCAGAATTGATAGCGCGCGGCGGCGGTGTCTGAGTACGGGATCATGAGGTATCCATCGCGTCCGGCAGTTGTTTCGTACTCGCATGTGACAGAACGACCGTCGGCAAGACCGCCAGCACCAATATTCGAGTTCACCTCAAACTCCTGGAATGTCGAAAATCCGAAGCCGTCCCAGCGCACGATACCGATATCATCGTCCTGATCCACATAACAGAGCGCGAGCGCATCAGTACCCACGTCGCGCTTGATGACTCCCCACTCGAAATCGTCGCCGAGCCCCTGTGTCGTCGGCACGCTCCACTCAACGCCGTCCCACGTCATCCACGCAAAACTGCTTGCACCACCGTTTGAGACTGCGACAACCGCCTGATTCCCTGATTCTTCATACTCGACAGCGATGCCCTCGTGAAGCACATCGCTCATAGAGCCGAGGGTCTGTGCGGTCCCCCACGCACTTCCCGTCCAGACCTGCGCCTCATACTGCGCACCAGTGTCGCGCGCAACGAGAATGATCTCATCGGATATGGGGTCGGAAGCGAGCTGCACCCATTCGCAGTTATTCGCGCTCGAGAGGTTTATAGTGCCCCCGGAAACCCACGACGTCCCGTTCCACACATAGTACGAAGGATCAGCGTCGCCATCACAGTACACAACGATACCATCACCGGAGAGGGATTCGTAGGTCACATCGAATCCTCGTGCTGTGTTGTCTGAAATCGTGGTCGTCACTTCCTGGAGATCCCCCCAGGTGTCTGCGTCACCATCGTACACCTGCACATTCACATCGTTTGACGCGTCCTGCGTACCAAGGATGTATTCGTTTCTCTGCGTTCCCGCCGCAGTTACCACCCACTGAATCGTCCCGCCGACATTTTGTGCCGAATTTTCTGCACCCCACGCTGAACCGTCCCACAGACGATAGCGTGGTGTCTGTACCGTGCCCTCACCATACGCAACCAAGACCTCTGTTTCTGCAGCAGAAACGATACGAGCACTGTCTGCACCGTATGTCTCAATATTGCTCAGAGTATTCGCATCAAACTGCCCATCTTCCGTTTGGAACCACTGCGAGGGCGATGTATCGGGCACATAGGTAAAACTCGAGGTTGTCGCCCACGCACCCCACGTTCCCACCTCGCTCTCGCGAGCACGCACACGCCAGTAGTAGGTCGTGCCGGCAGAAAGTGCGCTCTGTATAGAAAAGCGAATTCGTTCGCCTTCAGTAAAGGGTGATGTGTCAGCGGGGGTTATCAAGTTTTCAAAACAGTTCGGTGAGCAGCCGGTCTCATTGTCGGATGACCGATCACCGAGCGGAGACGAATCAAGATCGGAATCATCGTCCCATTGGAATTGGTAAATCAGGACGTCTGTTCCGTCTGGATCATTCGTCGTGAACTCGAAGTACGGCGTTGAGCTCGCCGTCTTTTCATTATCAAACACAGTGTTGTGCAATGTCGGAGCCGGAGGCGGCGCACCACCGTCGCGTTTCGCGAAGACTGCTGTGCGATACGGAGGCTGATGATCGGTCGTTGAGAAGCTCGTTAGATCGATGTTGTGCGTATGCGCCCCGATAGCATCCGATGCCCCTGTCGCTGTTCGACTGACAGTCGCACTCGGTGGATCCGAAACGATGTTTTGCATATCAGCGTGCGCGTGTGTTGCCGTTCCACCCGTTGTTGCATACGTCGTTGACGCCTTAAGAAATCGATTTGCAAAGGGTTCAGAAGTGCTTGAAACGGTTCCCCACCCCACCGACGGATCTCCCGACCACATCGCAATCATTGCATTCGTCGGAGTTGATGTTGCATTGAGTTTACCCAAAATAACCTCGATGTAGGGCGGCTCATTGCTAACACTGCCCGTCGTACTACTCACCGCGTGAGTGTGGTTCTGTGTGGCAATCGATACGCCCGCGCCACTCGCGTTAGTACCACCCGCGGCCTGTCCCGTATTTCCCGAAATGGCATGCGTGTGGTTTGTCGAGCCGCCCGTCGTCCCTACCGTCGACGTCGCCTCCGAACGAATATATTGACCGTCCTGCGCCGCGTAACGCGTCCACCCCGAGGGAACTGCAGCATCAAAAACAGCAATGGCACCCGCCGGGATCTGCAGCGGCTCTCCCGTTGAATTGTATTGAATAACGGAAAGTTGGCGGTATGGCGGCAGGTTTGATGCGGTACTTATCGTAGGTGTATAGGTATGTGTGTGTGTATTGAGCGCAGCATCGGTTCCACCTCCGGCGGTGTCCGAATCTCCGCCAGACCCGGTTAGCTCAACGTTCACCGACGTCGTGTGGGTGTGTGTGGCCGCACCCCCGTTCACGCCTGGTGTAGAGGAACCCATGATAAATCGCTGGTAGAACGGATCACCCGGGAGGCACGAGACACAGGTCCACCCCGTCGGGACGTAGGTGCTATCCCAAAAGAGCAGCATGTTACCCGTTGCGTCGGACGCAAGTTTCCACGAACGGCCCTCACGGAACGGCTCGCCGCTCTGCGCCCTAATCTCCGCGGGACCAAGACGGTAGAGATATGGTGAAATATCCGGCGCGTCATATACATAGCGAAAACGTGCTGTTTCTCCTGACTTGATGGACAGTGGCCACACAAGATTTTTTGCCTCACCAAACATGCGTACCTCTGCATCGCTTTCTACGAGGAACGATTCGGGAACAGACTCGACAAATTCACCCTCAAAATCCGCGACTGCGGTCACCTCAATTTCCATCGCGTAATCTGCAACTGGGTAGATGCGCATAGCACCCGTACGCCTGATGACAAACGGCGCAGAAGGAACGACCGAGAACGAATCGCTGAGCTCATGCGCGAGCGCACCATCCTCGTCGTAATACAAAAGTTCAATTCCATACACGCCTTCTTCCTCGGGAATGTACACGCCCGAATAATCAGCCGTCTCGACAACGTTGTTGAATCCGCACTCCGGCGAATAGTCGACAGCAACATCGTGTACGGCACCGCGTGGCGTGCGCACCGAAAGCTCAAGATCAGCATCACAGATTGTGTTTCCGATCTCGTCGAGCACCGCCATTAAGACTGCCACCTCTTCGCCCGGCGTATACGACGATTGGTCGACGTTAACGGCGAGAATTCCCCAGAAGAATTCAATCGAGTCCATGAAGGTTTCCCCTCCCTCCTCGATTTGCACATCGAGCGTATAGCGCCCAGCCTTGAACTCGCGCGGGAGCGCGGTAAAGTCGAGATGCCACGAACCGTCATCAAGAATGATTGCCTCCATGGGGATGTTGAAGCGCTCACCGCTTTCATGCACAAGCTTCGCCGCGTGCACCGAAAATGAGGTGTCACGCCCGAGTACGCGATCGAAGAATCTGAGCGGCGACGAGCGTTGCGTATTGAATTTAAAATCAAATGTGGGAAGCTCGTCGGCTTTGAATTCCGTTTTCGAGAGATGCTCATTCAGCACTTCCGAAGCTCGGGCTTCACGTTCAGCTTGCGCACGGAGCCTGCGCTCGCTCCCAAGCGCGATCGTGTCGAGATCCCCGCGCGCACTTCCCTCAGCAATGATGACCGGACGCGCACCGGCACGATCAATCGTGAATCGGAAGAAGAGCGTCTGACCGGGAAGAATAGAGAGACTCTCGCGTGTGTCGGCGAGCAGCGCGTAGCCGGGAGGAAGTTCGTGCGAGGACGCGCGTCGCTCGGCGAGCGTATCGAGCGCAACCCATCCGCTCCGGTAGCTGACATCAGCCTGCACTCCCACCAATTCGTCAGAAACAAGACAGTTTTCGCGAGTGCTATTGAGCCACGAGCAGATATGTTCTTCCCCGGTCGCATCGCAGCGATACCGATCCCCCTGCACACGATCCCATCCAGTCTCGCAGAAATAGGTGACGTCTTCCTCGACGACAGATTCCGTTGTGCTTGCGATATTGCGCAGAAACTGCTCGATACGCACAACACCCTCGGGAAGAGCAACCGCGAGCACAAACTGTTCTTCCGTGTCCGATGTGTTTGTTACGCTGGCGTGCACGACAGTTTCTGTCGCATCGCGTCGAGTTGCATACGACGCGCGATCAGCACGCATGAAGAGTACGTCATCCAGATCGTCGGTGTACGCAAAGGTAATCTGCGAGCCGTCTGGAAGCGAGAGCGCTCGCTCGCGCGCCTCAGCGAGTGTAAACGACACGTTTTCTGGCACCATTGGATCTTCCACTTCTCCGCGGAGCACATCTTGCGCGCGCTCGCGATATGTCGTGTCGAGCCAGATCCCGTCGAGATATAGTTCTGCGGGGATGCGAACATCGCCGCGAACAAATTCTATTTCGATTTCCAGGTTAGTCAGTTCGTTCCATGAAGTAACACCTTCGAGCGGTGCAGAGAAATATCCACCGTTCGAATCGTTCGAGATGTCACCGGTGAGGTACACTTCCCCGCTTTCGCGCCACTGACCCTCTGAGAGGTATCGCACAACAAGCGTGTTTCCCGTATTCTCCGGCAACCGGCTCGCAAATGAGAAGGCGACGCGCGCCTCTTTCAAAACCTTCTCACGCAAATCGCCGGTTACGCCGAATCCAGAGAAACGCATCGTGTAGCACGGCTTCGAAAGCGTCACACACTGTGCAACGCTGTTCGTCGGAACTGGTGGCACCGGAGTCACTGTAGCATCGGTCGTTGTCGCAAAAACCGTGGTGCCCAAAAGTGCGCGCAAGCGATCAAGGAATGAATGCGCACGCATCAACACAGCCTCCGTGGTTGTCGCGCTTGAGGTGGCAAACTCTTCAGATGACGTCGCGACAGGAGGAGTAACCACTGGTGCCGACTCGTTTTCGGGTTCGGAGAGTTGCTCGGTCGTCGTTGCGACTTCTTGTGGCAAAGCTTCACTCGACGATGCGATGGCATCGAGTATCTCCTGTCCCTCGTCTCCCAAGAATGGCACGAGAAGCGGGAGTGGCAATTCCGGATCAAAATAATCGCTCGGCGGCGGTTCGGGGTTCGGTGTGAGCGGCGGGAATTCTGGCGCCTCGTCGATTATCGGAGCAGGTGCTTGAGGTTCTTCTTCCTCCCGCTCACCCTCTACCGCCTCAAGCACGAGAGAGGCAGAAGTCTCGATGGAAAAATCTTCAAATCGCGCACGAGATGCCATGTCTTCGCGAAGCGCAAACTCCGGACTCACCCATCCACTCCCTGAAACATCCGTGGGGAAAATATGCACCGTCCGCTCGATCCAATATGCGCGAACAAGTCCACTTAGTACCCAGAAAAGTACGAGTGCGCAGAAGATACCAAGCACAACGAAAAACACGCGGGAGTTGTTCCGGCCGAGCCATGCACGCAGAGCTGTGATGCTGTTCAACACGAAAACACGGACGGTCAGGTCCGTCGCATAATTTTATCACCCCGAGCATACAAAAAGCTCAGTATTATCGCACTTTTGGGGGAATATCACTGCCCTCGCACCTTCTTCTTCAAATCCTCAATACTGGTATCCACCAATTCTTCAGAAATATCAAGAACTTCCTTGATTTTTTCGAGGAAATCGCGCTCTGTGGGGGTGAGTTGCGGCTTCTCGTCGAAGTCGTTCACCATTTGCTCAAACTCCTCACGCATGGCCGAGAATACTTTGTCGTTTTTGTCGCGGACTTCGAGAACAGACTCTAAGAGCCGAGCTTTTTCTTCCTCTACTCGCTTCTTCGCATAATACTGCGATGTTCCCAAGCCACCGATGACGAGTGCAAAGAGGATCGTAAGGATGCGCTCGAGTGTCCATACCTTATTCTCGACGGGTGCCGGCTCACCTCCTTTTGTTGGCTTCGCGACTTTCGGCAGCTCCATATCTTTCGTCGCGCTTTGTGTATTTCCCGCCTTATCAACTGCCTTTATAGTCACCTTCTGCATGCCACCCTCTTGCGGCGGTATGGCGATTAAGCCATTTACCACATCCCCGGCCTTCACCGAAGAAACCGGATCGTCTCCGAAGACAATCTCATAGCGATCAAGCCCTGAAAGTTCATCAGTCGTGTCAATGCCAAAACTTGGCGTATCTCCGTCCACGAAACGAATCTCGAATTCTTTCGGCGGCACCGTATCGATCTGCACCTTGCGCACACCCTGATCGCCCCACCCGAATTCATTCTTGTACTGCGCATGAAAGAACCACACACCATCACCCGGAGCGATCGCGATTTGCGAGGTTGCAGTTTTTTGGTCCTCAAGAGATGTCGGCGGCACCGTTTCCGCATCACTCAAGAGCGTGCGCACACCCGTCACATCAACAGTTGGTTTCCATGAAAACGAAATGGTCGTTGTGCTATACCAATTTTCCGGCTTTGAATGCGATGAGGAGTTAAGGATTGGGGCAATAGGCATGATGCCATCGCCCCCGGCACCCCCTTCATCCACAGCACTTTCGCTTGCAGGGCCAATGGTGAGTGTAGCCGCGCTCCCACTCTCATACACATCCGTTCCTTTGCCATCAGCCGCAAGAACAGCGCCCTTGGTGAAGGAAAGCGCTGCACTTCCCTCCTTTTTGGGCGTGAATACGATGGAAATCACTGTGCCACTATTGGAAAACGCTGTCGGGGTACCGCCGCTAAACGAGACCGTGCCCGCAGAATTAGAAAAAGAAGGTTCTGCTGTCCAGAGTGAAAATACCGAGCCGTCTTTAGCGATGCGCGCGACGGAAAGCGCCGCTGCATCGAATGAAATAGTGCCATCAGCAGCGTTCACACTCTTACCCTTCGGATCGATGCTTACTTTAACCGTGAACTCCTGCCCATTCGGAAACGTGCCGCTCGCAGGAGAAAACGAAAGCTGCGCAGCATTCACAGAAACAGGTGCAGTGAGCAACAACGTCAGCACTATCCGTGCAAAGAGCCGGTTTCCCATGAATACATCGTAACGTACCTAGACCGCAATGCCCCCACTCTCCTGTGGACGAGAACAGAGTTCAAAACGTCTGAGCACTATTAAACTACGAACTAGACTTCCTTGATTGCAATCCTTATTCCCCGACCACTCGAGTGTTTAAGTGGCAAAAGAAGCATCAAGACGCCCTCTTTCATAACCGCTTCCGTCTTCGACGCATCCACTTCTGCAGGAAGAATGATCTGACGATAGAACTTGCCCCATGAGCATTCTGCAAGGACCTGCTCCATGCGTTCGTCCTTAACATTATTTTCAAAGTGCGTGAGTTCCGGGCGCGTCCGCTCACCGCGAATAGTTACGATGTCACCGTCACCTTCTATCTGGACGCTGTATTGTTGCGTGTTTGCCCCAGCAATCTGGGCGTAAATGACTATAGTGCTCTGCGTCTGAAAAATATCAACACGTAATTGCTCCGCGACAGGCGCAGGCTCCTCGGATGGCTTGTTCTGCGTTGCAATTTTCTCCTGCTTTGCGTCTTCAGGATTTGACGGAACAAGATCTTTTTTCTTGAGGCGATCAAGGAATGATGACATAGCGCGGTTTCCCTACCGGTATACGCATGATACAGTCGTTTTGATTTTTTGCCCGCTAACCAATGTGGATAGCACGCGTCTGCGTCTTCATAATCAAACTCAATTTATTCAGTATGTGTCATGGCGCCGGGCCAGACATCTACGCGGTTAAAAGGATACAGTCGCAGAATCGGCCGCCCCAAGAGATGGCGTTCTTTTACGGGTCCCCACACACGCGAATCAGAACTTGCCCCTCGATTGTCCCCCATCATGAAATACTCGTCAGGAGCAAGCAACAATACCGACTCCTCATTCATGCCACTGCTTCGGTATGGCTCGACAAGCGTCATTTCGCCGGTTGTTGATGACACCCTCACTTCACCTCCCTCAATGCGCACCTGTTCTCCGGGCAACCCTATGACACGCTTGATAAAATACGTTGAAGGATCAAGCGGATATTTAAAAACAATCACGTCACCTCGCTCCGGTTTGTGCGATCGATCTGAAAGCCGATCTATGACGAGGTAATCGCGAGGATTCAATGTGGGCACCATCGAAGCACCGGAAACAATGAACGGTTGTGCCACAAAATAGCGGAATGGGATGACAACTGCCACAACAACGCAAAAAAGCCCTACGAGGCGCGTCGCTCTCTGCATCCAATTGGGAAACACTTCTTGCATCGGGATAGTATACCTTTTTGATTGTTTGATGGTCGGTAACGAGAAAAGAAAAACCGCCGTTCGCTTTCGCTAATAGGCGGCAGGATAGTCACATTGTACATGCGATCATCGCATTCTTGTCAGACAACAGGTCGTTGGGCTTGAAAACGAAGAGCCACGCGCCCTTGGCTCTCTCAGCCGCGACGACAAGCTCGTGAGACTCCTCTCTCTCCGCATAGGGCGGAATGAGTAGTCCGAACGTTCCACAGCAACACCTTGCGATGCCTCCACCGCTTCGCGCAGCCTCTGTGCAGCAAGGATGCGAACCCTATCTTTGAGTGCGAGGCTCCTTCTGGCCAGCCGACGACCCCGCTTATCAAGCCACCAACGGCGTAGGCCCGTTGCACGCGAAAACGACTCCATGACCTTTCGGTCACGCTTTTTCAGTGCTTCTGCCTGTAGTGCCAGTGCCGACAGGGCGCCTTCGACGTCAAAGAATCGCACAACAGTCTTGATTCCGAAACGAGCTTCTCCGCCTTGCAGCACGAGTTCGAGCCCATCGGCGACCCGTTCCCCGCACTCTTCGAAAAGGGCGTCCAAAGAATGTGTGTCTTCGCCGCCGACGTGGAAAAATTCCGCTTGCACCGTGTTTGCGGTCATTGCTGCATACCTCGTTTGTTTGCGTTCAGTCTGACCGCACTATGCCATGGCGTAGTCAAAATATAAAGGCAATTCAAGCGTCCTGCTGCCGCACCAAACGGATTAGGTTTTGGGCCATCTAAATTTTGCGCGGTAGATGGGATTTGAACCCACGATCTTTCCCGTGACAGGGGAACGCATTGGGCCAGCTATGCTACTACCGCATTCGGATACAGTTCTTTTATTGCCTTTCGAAAAAGCACATATTTCCTTGGCAAATAGAGCCCCGTATCGAGGGCAGTATTATACATTAATTGGTACAAAGCAAGACTGTCTCGAAAACTGAACACGAGCTCAAATCCGCACTGTTTCTTCTTCAAGGACCCGCCAAGAACGCCGCACTTCTTCAACCGCGCATGTAGTTCCAAAAGAAATTGCCTGCTTCCTGACGTAAAAAGCGACAAGAGTATGCGACGTGGTTTCTTCCTATCTGCAAACTGTAACGTCTTAAAGTAAACGCACCCGTCACCATCGAAGTAGCCGCGGACGAAATGCGGGAAATACTTCGGTGGCACGTCTGGAAAAGCAAGTGCAAGCGATTTATTCTGAACAAATCCGAGTGTTTGCAGATCTGCGAATATCACCTTGTTACCTATCTGAAGTCGGTAGCTAATCTTCTGGTTCGTCTTTCTCTTTCCTGGAATACGCGTGCCGATATGATGGTTTGACCCCAAAGCCGCTTGAGTTATTTCGATAAGGCATTTATCAGTACTGTGAAATTCTATATATTCTCCACCTCGCTTATTGCGGAACATTGTGCCGTCCGCAGCAAAGTAGCCAAGCACGTACGCCATGTGCGGCGACCATTTTCGAAAGAAGAATTGATTGACCGATTTTGGAATCGCCACACTCTGAGTGTACCGTCCTACAGTACATTACACTAACCACTGTGGTGGATATGGGGTGTTGGGATTTTCGGCACTATCTTCGTCTCAATCGAAACACGTCTTTCATGACATCAACCCCAGAAACCAAGCCCCAGACTGCATTCGTGACCATAAAGGGTACCGCTCCAAGGTGGTAGGCATATACGAAAAGCCCGAGCGCCGAGAGGCAGTTAAAGAGGTCGTACCAGATACTCTCGCTCGAAAGCTTACCCCACTCGTTTGCAATGAACGCGAAAAGAAGCAGTGCCGCCGACGCTATTCCCACGAGCTCGATTGGATCCATGTGTCGGGGGAGAGGCTCGAACTCTCGACCTAGCGCTTATGAAACGCTCGCTCTAACCAACTGAGCTACCCCGACGATGAGGATGAGAATAGCCTATAACGCCCCTGTTTTCAATCGAAAATTATGCCGCGTTCTTCTTCATAAATTCCCTTACATTCTCAACCGAAGTCATGAGAATCTCGTGATATGCCTCGCGCGTGAAGAAAGCGACATGCGGCGTGCATATGACCCGGCGCGAACCGTGCACAAACTCCTCGATGAGCGCTTTATGTGTGTCGTTTGGCTCGCCTTTCTGTAACTCCCGCTCCCCTTCCAGGACATCAAGTGCTGCACGGGACACTTTGCCTGAGCGAAGTGCTTGTAGAAGCGCAGGGGTATCAATAAGTTCGCCGCGTGCGGTATTCACAATAACCACACCGTCTTTCATCTTCTTAAAGGAGTCAGCGTTCAGAATGTGGTGGGTACCAGGAGTCCCAGGCGCGTGAAGCGAAATAATGTCAGCATGTGCGTACAATTCATCGAGCGTTGCATAGCGACACGATTCTGTTTCGAGCGCCTTATTCGGGTAGAGATCATACATGAGAACACGCATGCCAAACGCTGCCGCGCGCTGCACCACATTTGCGCCAATAGCACCCGTACCGATGACCCCGAGCGTTTTCCCGTAGAGATCGTCCCCTTCAAGCTCTGGTGTTTTCTCAAACACATCCGCCTGTGCCTGCGCAAGGGCCTCCGGCAACCGCCGAGTGAGCGCGAGCAATAGTGCAAACGTATATTCCGCAACTGTATGCGATCCGTATCGGGGAACAGAGAAAAGCGCGATGCCTTTCTCCTTCAGGTATTCGGTATCGACGTGATCGAGACCACTCGAACGAGTGACAACAGCCCGAAGCGAAGGCATGAGGATCATGTCCTCCCGTCTTAGACGAGAAGTAACAAAGACCGATACCATTTCGGCGTCCGGGTGCGCTGCAATGTCATCTCTATTGACGGATTTCTCCAGAAATACGAGCTCATGCCCCACTAGCTCACGCTCAAACACCTCTCGCACGGTCGCGTCAGTATCAAAAATGAGTATTTTCATCGAGATATAGTAGCGCCCGGTGCGCACAATGCAAACATAACACACCTACACACTGGACGGCGGTAAAAGTCCACGCCTTACGCCACGAATCTCACCCTTGCAACTTTGTTCTGTTCCTCCTGCACTATAAGTTTGAGCATTCTATGCTCCACTAGAGACCAGTATTCTTTAATAGTGATAGCGCGACTCATGTGAATCAACTCATCCGCAACATCCAGATAGGTTCTCCTGAGTTCACTGTTTGTCCTGTGACGTTGCGCAAGTACATTCGACACTTCTATCAATCGTGTGAGTTGGAGCAACATTTTCGGATCACTTGCAAATGAAAACTGCTTGCCAATAAACGTTTGATCATCCTCTATTTGCATTTTCGTTTTCTCCTCAGCGGGGCGCAACATGGCATCCATGTGAAGAAATCGTTCCGCGAGTCCCATAGCGCATTCAGTTTACCACAGCTCGCCTGCCACGATATCGTAAGCGCCCAGTACTGTACAATCAAATCACAATCATCTCCTTTATACTCTCGAAAAAGTCTTTATCTTTTGGGTGCGTGAGCAGCTCTGCAACCTTCTCAAGGGGTACCCATCGCGCCTCTGGATTCATAGGGTCCTCTGGAGCAAGCGCCTGCTGCGTGGTGCGGAATAGGAACATATATATTCGTTTCAACTCTTCGCCATCTTCCCCAACACCTCCTTTGCCGATTTTATACCTTTCGTATACTCCCAGGTCTCGAACGAAAACAGGTTTTGTAATCCCCGTCTCTTCACGCACCTCTCGCTCTGCTGCCACCCTCGGCGTTTCTCCGGGATCAATGTGGCCTTTGGGGAGCGACCACGAATCCCCTTTTTGACTCACGACCGCCACCTCATTCAAAGAATTTAGCACGACACCACCGGCACTTTCGGTCACATGAGCATTTGCTTCCATACAAAAGATTGTATACTATACACACTTCGATAGCGGGGTGGAGCAGTAGTAGCTCGTGAGGCTCATAACCTCAAGGTCGCGGGTGCAATTCCCGCCCCCGCAACAAGTTAGATAAACCCAAATTCTTCAAACACGCGTTTGTAGAGTCCTATCACGCGATTCTTCTCTCGCTCCGTGAGTGGGGATTCTGAACCTTCATGCGCAACCTTGTTACGCACCTTATGCGCGTCCCACGCAGCATCAATAGAATGAAAATCTGCAGGGTTCACCCGCTTCATCTTCTCCGACATCGTTTCGCCCTTGTAGCCCTTAAGATCGAGAAGCTCGTTCAACATGATGTCGGCCTCAAGAATTGCGAGCCGCCACTGATGCTCATCGTTCGACGCGGCATGCTCCATGATGCGTGCCCATCGCAACTGTGTACGCGGGACATCTTCCGCCTCGACGGTGTGTGAGCGCTTATGGAAGCGGGCATACTCGATGCGACGAATCGTCAAAATGCGAAGTATGCAGTAAATGATGCCCGCAACGAATGCGAGAGTAATAATGATTGATACAGGGTACAGTGGTCCCCAAAAATCCTGAACAGTCTCCCATTTCCACCCGCGCACGAATGCATCGCGAATGACGGCCTCCCATGTTGGCCGCTCGGTGAAAGATATTGCCGTTTCTAAGGCGCTTGGTTCCATGTAGAAGAAGTATACCCCCACACCTATTTGTTTTCACAACAGGTGTGGGGGTATACCCAGCACAGAACTATATCCTCCCCTTCTCAACGACGGAACCGATAGTGCACAACACGTCCTCAGCACCGTGCGCACCAATGAGTTGGAAACCGATGGACAGCTGTTTCCCCTCACGTAGAGCGAAACCGCCTGGAACCGAAAGCGCAGGAACGCCTGCAAGATTCACGGGAACGGTGAAGATGTCTGCTGCGTAGAGTGAGACGGGATCGGCTTTCTCACCAAATTTCCACGGGAGAATAGGAGACGTTGGTGTCGCGATCGCGTCCACCTCTTCGAACGCACGCGAAAATTCGGCGCGAATTATGCCGCGCACAGCGCGTGCTTTGCGATAATACGCATCCGCGTAGCCAGAAGAGAGCACGAATGTTCCAACCAAAATGCGGCGACGAACCTCGGGACCAAACCCTGCACCCCGAGTCTTCGCATACACACCGCCAATATCCTCAGCGGGCAGCGAGAGTCCATAGCGAATACCATCGTAGCGCGCGAGGTTCGTGGAGACTTCTGCCGGGTTCACTATGTAGTAGACCGCGAGCGCGTGTGCAAGCGTTGGAAGTGTAATGTCACGAATCTCATACCCCGCCTCCCGCAGTTTTGAGAGTGTTTGTTCAAACGCGGTCAAAACTTCTGGATCCACACCCTTTTCAAGCACCGAGCGTGGAACGCCGATGACTTTTTTGAGAGGTCGTCTAGGATACATATCTTCTCCGACCGAGGTGCTGTCGCGCTCATCGCGTCCACGGATCGCTTTAAAGAGTGCCTGCGCATCGGCGACCGTTTTACCCATTGATCCGATTTGATCGAGTGAAGATGCGGCGGCCATGAGGCCGTAGCGAGAAACGGAGCCATACGTCGTCTTGAGTCCGGCGATACCGCAGAATGAGGCTGGCTGGCGAATCGAACCTCCAGTGTCGGAACCCAGTGCTGCGAGAGCGAGACCCCCCGCAACGGCAGCGGCAGAGCCTCCCGAGGTCCCCCCGGGCACACGCGATACATCCAGCGGGTTTTTACTCGGTCCGAACGCAGAGTTCTCCGTGGAGCCGCCAAGGGCGAACTCATCCATATTGGTGCGCCCGAGGAAAACGGCACCCTCCCCTTTCAGCTTCTCTATAACAGTTGCATCGTAGGATGCGCGGTAGTGTTCGAGCATTTTTGATGCTGAGCTCGCAATGCGGCCCTCGATGAGAATGTTGTCTTTGACGGCGAGAGGAATCCCCGTGAAAGTAGAAGCCTCACCCCGCGCGATACGTTCGTCCGCTGCGCGTGCTTCAACGCGCGCAGCATCTTCCCACACTTCAAGATATGCATGTATTTCTGTGTCCTTCGACGTAATCGCTTCGAGGTAGGCATTCGTCAGTTCAAGCGCAGAAAACTCTTTCGCATCGAGTGCGCGTCGTGCTTCCGCAATGCTGAGGCGTGAAATGTCCATACTATTTGTGGAGCACCTTCTTAACGAGAAGATAGCCGTCTTCCGTAGCCGGTGCTGCGTCAAGTAACGTCTTTGTATAGAGGCCTGATTCGTGGGGGTTTTCGTCATTACGCATCACATTACGCACCGGAGGAGTCTCGGGCGTCACTTCACCCGCAACCGACTGAATCGTCTCCACAAAAGCAAGAATGGCGGGAATTTCCTTCTCAAGCTGCTGGAGCTCTTCGGGAGAAACTTCAAGCCGCGCCAACTTCGCAAGAGCGACAACGTCAATTTGTGTCTGTGTCATTGGAGCATCCTAACAGATTCTCCCTGCGGTAGCATCTGTCGAAGTTTATATGCATTTCCGTGGCTCAAAAGTCCTCGATATGACTGTACGGTGGGATCGTCATGTTCTCGCCCGGCACACTGTTTCAACATTCGCCGCTTCGTCGTCGTGCGCAGCACGCGATAATCAGGAAAATGTACCCATCCAAGGAAATCGATACCGGACGCGAGCGTGCGGATTGAAATTTTGTTCGGATTCAGTTCGAGCTTGAGACGATCGCGTAGGAAATCTCGCATATTCGCGAATATGCACACCAACGCCCTTCGATCACGCGAGAGAATAACGAAGTCATCAGCATAACGGATGTAGTATTTCGCTTTGAGTGCGTGCTTCACAAATTGATCAAACTCGTTCATGTAGATGTTCACGAGGAGTTGTGAGGCAAGGTTCCCAAGCGGCAATCCCTTTCCCCGTGCTCCTGAATTGAAACTTACAATGACGCGTCTTATGAGATCGACAATCCGCACATCTTCAATTCGATGCGTAAGAATGTTCGAAAGTATTGCCTGGTCAATACTCGCGAAAAACTTCCAAACGTCGCATTTGAGAACCCAACAGGTGCGCGTATGGTTGCGGGAGACTTTGTACGCACACGCGCGAAATCGATTCACCGCTCGATGTGTCCCCTTTCCTTTCCGGCATGAGTACGAATCTGCAATGAACGTACGGTCAAAGAATGGATAGAGTTTGCGATACAGCGCATGATGTAGCAGTCGGTCGCGTACGGTGGCTTTGTGAATGTTCCTCGGTTTTGGATCAGAAATATTAAATGCGTGGTACGGACCATGCACATACGTGCACGCTACAAGATCACGATGCAGTGCAGGAATGTTCTCCATCAATCGATACTGAAACTCCTGCACATCCCTCTTTTTACGCTTCCCGCGTACGAATTCTTTCCACGCTTGCAGCAGGTTCTCGATGGAGATGATATCCTCGTAGGTATGGGTGAAAACAATGACCACACATTGAAGTCTGCCCCCTGATTTTTTGCAACCGAAGCTTGTGCCTGTCGTATCCAAACTCAAGGATGCATATCTCATTTGGCAAAGATTTTTGCCGCATGTTGATAAGGCGCGACGGCAGACACTAGCACAACGTATAGATTCAGAATTGCTCGAAACGCTTGAACATTCGTTTCGTGCAGGATATGTGCGGGATGAACGAAAAATCTCTGCTCTTGAAACAGCGATCGGACGACTCGACCTCGCTAAATTTTTCCTTCTCATTGCATGGGAGATGTCGATGCTCACCGACGCACAGTACCGGCATATTTCAGAACATCTTATTGAAGCGAGCAAAATGCTTTCCGGATGGAAGAGCTACATGGAAAAGAAAACTCTCCCGTGAGGGAGAGAAAGGTGAGTTGCGGAGGAGGAGCCGATTGTCGGCGTTCCACCGATTGTCGTTGTCGAGCCTGTTGACGTAGGCGTTCCACCTGCGGTCGTTCCGATTGAAGTTGAGAACCGAGACGCTATGTACTCTGTGCCATCCGTGCCACCGCCTTTTGAATACTCTCAAGGTTGAATCTGATGCGAAGTCGTTAACTCCCTAATGCAGAGCACCAACTCTCTTCTTTTTTGAAGAAGTGCGAACCTCGCCATCTCAAGCCTAAAAAGAAAGACCGTAGATGCCAGCGTGTTCAACATAACGATACCCCGCATCTCCACTCAAGGAAATGCGGGGTACAGGACAAGTAACAAAGGGTCAGAGGGTCACAGTGTCCGAGTTACGGAGGAGGAGCCGAGCGTCGGCGTCCCACCGACGGTCGCGGCCGAGCCTGCCGACGTAGGCGCTCCACCCGCGGTCGCCCCGAACGAAGCCGAGAACCGAGACGCTGCCATTCACATCCTCAACGAATGCGAAGTTGGCATAGCCGTCAGTACGCAAGCCGACTTCTTCACCCGATTCCTACCGCTCGACGAGCGCTTCGGCTTCCGAGAGTGCGAGCGTGAGCCCGCGCCCCCGCAGTCGTGCAACAATCTCATCGTCAGCTGTACCGGGCACAGCCTGTACGGCCGCGAGCGCCATCTCCCGGAAGGTCGTGCTTCCGGATTCTGGAGCTGGTAGATCCCGACCGATTCGGTCGCGTTCGCGGTCTGCTGAGCGAGAAGCCAGCGATCGATGTCGGGATGGCGATATCCCCAAAGCGTGCCAGTGAAGCAATCCCGGGTTTTCTTGGGCTTTGCGCCGGTGAAGATCGCCTTTTTGTGGAAGACGAGAGTCGGACGCATTCGCTTTTCAGCGGACACCGAAAGTGCCTCTCGCAACGCTGTGGCCAGGGCTTTTCCATTGTTCGCCCAATGCAGGGCGACGTCAGGCTCGATATCGCGCGGCAACGCCTTTATTACGGCGCCGGCGAATTCGGAAAACTGCCCAACGGACAAGGCTGTTCCATGTTTAGACATGGCTGTTCCTTTCAAGGTTCACTTCCCAGCCTGATGCCGGAGAAGGGCACTATTATATAACGTTTATACTAAAAGCGCAAGTAGCTCTGCTTCGTTTAGAACCTGGACACCCAGTTGGCGCGCCTTGTCTAATTTTGACCCGGCACTCTCCCCCGCGACAAGATAGGATGTCTTTTTAGAGACGGAACTGGACGCGGTGCCACCAAGAGCACGGATTTTTTCCTCTGCCTCTTCGCGACTCATCGAGGCAAGCGTTCCGGTAATAACGAAGGCCTTTCCGGCGAGCCGACCGTTCGTTGCAGGTGCTGCGTCTTTTTGCACGCGCACATGCTCGAGGAGCCGGTCAAGAATCGCCACTTTTTCTGTGCGCCGGAACCAATCAAAAACAGATTGTGCAACCACCTCTCCAATACCATCGATCGCAACGAGTTCTTCCAGACTCGCGCGGCGCACTTTTTCAATCGTTCCAAAATGTGCAGAGAGAAGGCGCGCGGTTTCCTCCCCCACATGATCGATTGAGAGTCCGTACAGAAGCCGAGAAAGTGTTGTGCGCGATGCCTTTTTAATGTTTGCAATCAGTTTTTGTGCAGAAATTTCCGCAAAGCCTTCGAGTGTCAGAAGATCTCCCTCGGTGAGGGTAAATATCTCATCGTAGGTGGTGACGAGCCCCTCGTCCACCAAAAGCTCTGCCGTTTCTTTACCCAAACCTTCAATGTCGAGAGCGGGACGCGAGGCGAAGTGCCGCAAGCGACGCTTGGCAAACACCGCAGAATCGCGATCCACGCACCTCCAGGCAACTGTACCGGGGATACGCTCGATCGAGCCGTCGCCGCCGCAGGCGGCTACCTTTTTGGGCCACACAAATCTTTTCTCCTTGCCTCCCCGCAATTCCGGGAGTACGCGCACGATGTCCGGTATCACATCCCCCGCTTTTTGGAGGATGACCGTATCCCCAATACGCACGTCGAGTCGTCGTATCTCATCCTCATTGTGCAGCGTTGCGCGCGAAACAATCGTCCCCGCAACAGAAACCGGTTGTAGGTGTGCAACCGGCGTGAGGACGCCCGTGCGTCCCACTTGAAGCACGATGTCTTCAACAACCGTCGTCACTTGCTCCGCTGGGAACTTATACGCGATCGCAAAGCGTGGGCCCTTCCCCGTATAACCAAGCGCCTCTTCGTAGTTTTTCTCGTTCACCTTCACCACAATGCCGTCGACCCAGTACTCTTGCGCCCGCCCTTTTTCTTTCCACGCATTCCAGAAGGCGAGCACGCCGTCGATATCGGACACCTTCGAATGCGGATTCACCTTGAAGCCGAGTTCTTTCAGATAGGTGAGTTCCTCCACCTGATCCTTGGGATATGTTTCAGACGTGGCGGCGAGTTCGTAGATAAACGTATCAAGCTTGCGGGAAGCAGCGACACGCGGATCGAGCTGACGAATGGAGCCTGCGGCGGCATTTCGAGGATTTGCAAAAAGCGGCTCGCCATTCTTTTCTCGCTCGCGATTGATGCGCGTAAGCTCTTTTGCGGGGAGCCACACTTCTCCCTCGACCACGACATCGATCGGTCGCGGGAGTGAGAGTGGCACACTCTCGATGGTGCGCACGTTGTGTGTGACGTCTTCCCCCACCTCACCGTCGCCTCGCGTTGCCGCCGTTAATAAATTGCCTCGCTCATACGTGAGCACTATTTTGAGACCGTCGATTTTCAATTCACTCATGTACGTTGGATGCGGATTCGGGAATGAATCTTTCAAAAGGCGCCTCACCCGGGCATCAAATTCACGCATGTCGTCTACACTAAAGGCATCATTCAAAGACCACTGCGCGACAGAATGTCTCACCTTTTTGAATCCGGGTAAGGGCGCACCGGCAACTCGCTGCGTAGGACTCGCGGGCGTTATGAGTGCGGGATACGCCTCCTCTAAAGAGGCAAGTTCGTGCTTGAGTGAATCAAGTGCTTCAGGCGTGATCTCCTCTCGATCATGGACGTGGTACAACATTCGATGATACTCCACTACGGCGACTAGTTTCGCATATCGTCGCTGTATAGATTCGGGAACCGACATGCAAACAGATTATCGCACGGAGGCTGCCTACACCACCCTAGTAGGAGAGTTCGACGGAGCGCTGGAGAGCCCGGTTCGACACATCAATTTCGGAGCAGGCCGTCGAAAAACCATCGGCCTCAATGACTGTAGATCCATTAATCGTGTCTTTTTCAACAGCCACACGTGCACATAAACCATTTGGCTCATACTCAAAGGACATGGTATAGACGGGTTGCCCTGGCGGCGGCGTTGCTGGCGTGATTGAAAGTGCGTCGCCATCACACGTCGGAGTCCCCCCTGGCGAGGTCGAGCTAAAGTACCCAAAACGCATATCCCAGTACAGCGCACATTCCGCTGCAGAATCGGCAACATAAAACGCGTACTGTGAACTACGCCCGAGCGACGAGAGAATAATCTGTTTTTGAGCAATGGAGAATACTGATATACCAAGCGCGAGCACGAGGGATGCAACGAGTGCAGCGAGCAGAATGGTAAATCCGCGGTTACTCTGTTCCCGTAGAGAATGGCTCATACATTGTCATCGACCCATCGATAGAGATTTTCATAAATCGTGATTGTCCGTGGCTGCGACGTTCCTGCGTCCCACGAAATTGTAACCTCGATACGAATTTCATCTTGCGTGCCAGGAACGTAGGCAACATTCACGGTGCGACGATATGGCGAGTCATCCCACCCGGCTTCATATCCGTACAATTCGCCATTTGTCTGGAGTAGCGGACACTGACCCGAGCACGTGGTAATCACGTTATTCCGAGTATCGATAACAAATGGTGTGCCAATCGGAATCCCGCACAGCAGTGTAACGGGAGAGCAACTTGCGTCCGGACTACTGAGCGATATGCGCAGAACATTACCATCACGAATCGCCCGAACCGTCTCTATTGCTTCTTGTGCTAGATTAAATGCGATTACCTGATCGCGCGCATAGTATGACGCAGAGAGTGATTGCATGGTGAGCGACATAGGCGCCACAATGGCAACAGTCAGAATAACGATGGCAACCATTGTCTCGATGAGGGTCATTCCATGAGTAGCTTTCAGCTGTGGGCTGCCAGCTTTCAGGAAATATAAAAAGAAACCCCTGATCGCATCCTGGAAGGTGGAAGCTGGACACTGGGAGCTATTTTTCATATATCAAGTATGCGCTGAACCGCCGTCGCCTGAATGTAAAAAGATGTTTGATGCCGCACCTCCTCCCCTCCCGCAACCCCCTTAATCACGATCACCACCTTGGGCTGCGTTGTATCCTGAGGCGTTGAGCCGACCACGTACATCTGCATTTCTGTGATTTCCACTTCCGGCGCCGTCACCGGCAACGACGTCGCACCCCCATTCTGAGAACGATACAGTCGTGATCGGCCCTGCGCATCGTTTGCTATGCTGTAGACTGTGCGTTCAGTTTGCGCATTTGGGTTCGACCCGTGCGGCGCGAATGAAAACATGGCGGGCACCGACGTGACTGGTGAAATACCCTGCGGACAATCACCCCACGTTGGCGCCTGCGGTATGGAACTTCCTCCACAGCGGTAGTGTGATCCCATGCGTATGGCGCGCACCATGCTGTCCAGTGAGATATTGAGATTATTCATCACACTCTCGAGCGTCCGTGCCTTCCGGTTTGCATCCACCAGCGAAAGCAGCGCACCTACCGAAACGAGCATGATAACCGCGAACAGCGATATAGAAACCACCATCTCAACGAGCGTGAAGCCGCGAGAACAAGCTGACCGTTGACCGTTGGCAATTGGCAGAAAACCGAAAAGACATTCTTTGCATTTTTGTAAACGATGGATTGTTAGCTGTAGATTGTTCATACCTACTGCACCGATATCTGTCCCGATGCCTCAACAACTACTTCAGCGCGCGTACCTCGCGGAGACTCAATTATAATGCGTGCACGATCATCGGTAATCGGCCCCGCCGTGCGACGAATGAGCGCATCCGGCTCTGGACGATAAAACAAAATGTTAAGTGAGGGGAGGCCGCACGTTTCTATGGACGTCGAAGCATTGCGTGCGCACACGTCCACCACACGATATCCGGCCGCAAGCGTCATGGTTCGAACCGACTCGCCCGGATCGTAAATCCCGTTTGCAATGCTGTCACCATAGAGTTGATATACTGTTTGAGTATCTTGCGCTGAAGGAGCGAAGTACATGCCATATCCCACGTCGAAATTTGTTCCACTGAATCGGCGCACTGCAATGCCATACACCTGTGCTTCACGAACAGTGAGCGCCATCTCATGTGCAAGATTTTGAAGTACGACACGGTTTCCAAACTGCGTATTCGCCGAAAGTACAATCGCCGAGAGCACCATGAATATCCCCGACACGACCAAGAGTTCAATCAATGTAAAAGCCCTAGAAACGTGAGGAGCGGTGTGTAGGCGTAAAAGAGTGCGAACCATATAAGCAGAGTGCCAACGATAAGAAAAGGACCGAACGGCACTTCGCTTTTCATTGTAACCTTCGCCCGTGGTTCAACTGAGTACTGTGTGGGGGTAACGATAGCGCGAAACTTCGCTGCGTACGGCGATGAATTGAACACCAATGCGAGTCCTACAACGGCACCAATCACAAATGCATACAAAAGTGCTAGAAATCCGTACGGTCCAAGTAAAAATCCCATACCCAGTGAAAATTTCACATCTCCAAAACCCATCCATGCGCCTCGCGAAAACAGATGCAGCATGAAGAGCGGTACAGCAACGGCAACCCCCCACCCCACACCAATCACATACATACTTAATGGCGCGCCCACCTCGGCAAGCCACAGGAAGGTGAATGCGAGCGAAAGCGCGTTCCATGTCCACACCCAAGCATTCGGCATGAGCATTGTGTAAAAGTCATAAACCGCAATAGCAACCCAGAGCACTACTATTGCACATGCGATAAGTTTAAGGTGGAGAGGAATAAATAATCCGCCCACGAAATAAAACCCAAGACCCACAGCAAGCTCGACGAGCGGGTATTGAGGCGATATCGGAGCCGCGCACATGCGACACCGCGCCCGCAAACAAACCCATGAAAGAACCGGCACAAGGTCGCGTGGTTTGAGGGTTGCATTACACGAAGGGCACGCACTCCTCCCCCAGAGTGCCCCTACCCCATCCCGGAGAATAAGTACGTTCGTAAAACTTCCTACAATCAAGCCGAGAAGAAACCAAACGATTGCAAACTCGAACATCGCACTACTCTATCATGCAAACACCCGCCTCTCGGCGGGTGCTTTGAGATGCACGTAGAAGATGACTACGGTCTCATGCAGTAGTAGGCGGGAGTTCCAGTGTCTGCACAGTCGAGACCACCTGCTGTTCCATCAACATCACCCGATGGAACTGCAGACGAGCCGCCTTCGATACCCGAACGAACTATGTAGCTTGCACATGGCGCCGTCGCACATGCCGTCCCATCGAGGTTAGCAGAAGCATAGCTATACACGTAGGTACCGCTATTGGTCGGATCTGACGGAATCGACGAGATATAGTTGCTCGTCGTGAGCGCTGTTAGCGTGGTCGAAGCCGCGCCGCTGCCCGCTGGATAGCTTTGGTTGGTGTCATAGTAGAGCTCCAAAGCAAGTTGGAGTTGCTTCACATCCGAAACGCGACGTGCGTCACGTCCTTTTACGCGGGCGCTGTTGAGAGACGCCAGCACGACTGAGGACAGAATGCCTATAATTGCTATGACTACAAGCAACTCAATTAACGTAAAACCTCTATTTATTTGATGCATAAATGTAAGACTAAAATAATGGTTAGTAATTATTATGGCTGCACACAAAAACGATTGTTCGTGTTGCCCTCGCCACCGTCAGCACAGTTGATTGTCCCAACAGTCCCGTCGATATCCTGTGCAGTGATTGCTAGCTCCATATTTGCGGCAAGCACGTAGTTTGAGCACTTGACTGTAGGCGGGTTTGCTGTGCATGCGGCATTTGAAGCGCCAAGTTCATCGTAAGAATATGCATATGTAGAATCATTTATAGGATCAACAGGAAGCACGGAAATAGCACCGGCGGTCGTTAATGCGGTCAGACTAGCTGGATAGGATTGATTTATATCGTAATAGAGTTCCAGCGCAAGCTGAAGTTGCTTGACATCGGAAACACGACGCGCATCACGTCCTTTTTTTCTCGCACTGTTAAGCGAAGCAAGAACGACTGACGAAAGAATACCGATTATGGCAATAACGACAAGAAGTTCAATAAGAGTAAAACCACGTGATGTTCCCTTTTTCATACGTTCATTCATCATACTTCCAGTTTGATAATGAGAAAGACTGTGGTGTGGATATCGCGCTTAGATACTGCCCGCAATGTTGTAGATCGGCACGAGGACTGACGCGAGAAGCACGGCGACACCGACCGCGAGTGCCACGATCATGATCGGTTCGATCAAGGAAACGAGTGTGTCGACGGCGTTATTAACTTCCCTCCGATAGAAGCGCGCAATAGACTCGAGAATTGGACCCATGTTACCCGTCTCTTCGCCAATCTTGATCATCGCAACCATAATGCCCGGCATTTCAGGATGTTTGCGAAACGCTTCAGAGACCGTCATGCCACCCTTAACGTCTGAAGCGACGCTCTGCAAAGCCTGCTCATACGTTGGATCTTCTACAACCGTGCCGGTAATCTCTAAACCACGCAGCATCTGGATACCACTCTTGAGCATGGTCGACAGGTTATCGGCAATACGAGAGAGAAACAATTTACGATAGATTCCTCCGATAATAGGAACCTGCAGGCGCGCCTTGGAGAAGAAATATTTGCCCGACTCTGTTTTTATATACCTGTAGAAAAAAACCCCGGCAATGCCAAGGAGTGCTCCCCAAAGTAACGAATAGTTGGCAAGCCCATTACTGATACCAATGACAATTTTGGTATAGAGCGGAATGTCTTGCCCAACCTCTTCGAGCATGACTGCAAGACGCGGAATCACCAAGGTCATCATGAGAAACATGACGATAAGGAATGTGCTGATGATGAATGCCGGATAGATGAGCGCATTCTTCGCCTTCGAGGTTATCTCGTAATTGCGTTCGAGATAGTCGGCAAGAAAGAGAAATGTTTCATCAAGCTTTCCAGCCTCTTCACCCGCGCGCACCATGTTGACATAGAAATTTGAGAACACCTCGGGGTGGCGCGACATGGCGGCAGAAATTGCGGAGCCCGCTTGGATATCGGCAGCAATTGCAGAGAGCTTCGCAGCAAGCTGCGGAGTTCGCGCTTCGGCTGCAAGAAGTTGAAAAGCGCGGAGAGCAGAAACTTGTGCCTCAAAAAGCGTCGTCATCTGCCGACTCAGCATTACAATGTCGCTCCCCTTAATGCCTGAAAAGAGTTGGATATTAGTCCCGAGGGAGATCTTCTGCTCGAGTGGATCTATCGAGGCAATAATGAGACCGCGGCGCTGCAAGGACGCAATTGCCACATCCATGTTCACAGCGTCAATCTGACCACTGCGATCTGCTCCCTGCTCGTCAACTGCTTTGTAATTAAAAAGCATACGTTCCTAGAGAAGCTTTTGAAGGAGGTTCGGATTGAGCGAATACTGATACGCGCTCTCGACGGTTATTTCGCCACGCGTGACGAGTTCTGCAAGCGAACGATTCATATCGATCATGCCCTCTGAAGAAGACGTCTCGATGACCGTATTAATTTCATGGGTGCGCTTCTCTCGAATAAGGTTTGCTATCGCCTTGTTGTTGATGAGGAGTTCGTATGCCGGAATAAGACCGCCGGAAATGCGCGGAATGAGGCGCTGACTGAAAATGCCAGCAAGCGAGGAGCCAAGCTGGATGCGGATCTGGTCCTGTTGGTTTGCCGGGAAGGTATCGATGATACGGTCAATCGTCTGCGCGGCATTATTGGTATGAAGTGTCGAGAAGACAAGGTGACCCGTTTCAGCAGCAGTGACTGCCGCTGACATGGTTTCGTGTCCACGCATTTCTCCGACAAGGATGACGTCAACGTCCTGACGGAATGCAGATACGAGCGCTGAGGCAAAATCGCGCGTGTCAATCAAAACTTCACGCTGATCAACAAGTGAACGCTTCGGCTCAAAAATGTATTCGATCGGATCTTCGATTGTCACAATATGCTCCATGCGTTCGGTATTAATGAGTTCGACCATTGAGGCAAGTGTCGTCGTTTTCCCCTGACCCACGGGTCCTACCACCAAGAAAAATCCTTGGGTTTTACGTGCAAACGTTGTCAAAATATCCGGAAGATTTAACTCTTCGATCGTTTTAATCTGCTTTGGGATGAGACGGAGCGCGATACCGACAGCGCCGCGCTGAAAGAACGCATTTCCGCGAAAGCGATTACCGTCCTGTGTCTGGTAGGCAAAGTCAACTTCAAGTGTCGAGAGAAATCTTCCCTGCTGATCTTTATTTAAAAGCACCTTCGCAAACGCCATCGTATCCTCGCCTGTCAAAACTGGCTCTTTGAGCATTGGTGTCAGAGAGCCAGATACGCGAATCGTAGGGTGCGCACCAGTCGAGAAGTGGAGGTCTGATCCTCCTTCGTGCACCAAAACGTTAATGTACTTTTTGAGTGTTGCCTCGTAATCCCCCATTCCCATGAGGACATTGTAGCGCATTTTTTTACGCGACTGTTTCTATCCACACTAACGCTCAATGCGAAGATATGTTTTGTCGTCCGGATGCCACGAACGCTTATTTTCATCTTCTAAGCGCTGCTGGAGCGCATCTGTTTCCGCCAACGTTCCCGCAAGCGCCTCGGGATAATAACCATCCGAGGCCAGAATGATTCCCGAAGCGTCTTCGGGAACCGGAATGTACTCAATGTGATGCACGGTTTCCCCCGTCATAACCCCGTATCCTCGAGACGAGAAGGGGTTATTTCTATGGTGTGGCTGCCACTCGCGCGTAAGGCGATGCATCCGACGCTGTATCTGCAGGTCACTAGCAGCATCCGTCTCGCTTACACCTCTTTCTCGAGCACGCTTAAGAAGCGCTTGACGCACTACTTCTTTGTCCGCATCTACTGCGAGGCCGGGATTCACTCCTTCCCAGGTATCGATTGTGTTACTTCTGAAAACATAGGAGCAATCACCGACGCGCACTATGGTGTTCCACTTAGGAAAATACGCGACAAATACAAAACTCGGCATTCCCGAGTGAGTATATCTCGCGAGGGTGTCCCTCATACACGCAGCAATAAACGGAACAACCTCATTCACATGATCAAGTCGCGCGGCATCGTGAAGAGCCTCGATCCCTATTTGCACCGCGAACTGTCCCAGCGTCAGACCTTCTATGCGCTCTGATAAATCCCCTGATGAAACTCCGTCCAGTACAGCGAAACACTCGGGTAGTGCCACAAAGCGATCTTCCGAATATGTACGTCCGGGCTTCGGATAACTACCCCATTCTGCAACGCGCCAGGGACGTATGTTCTCTGCACCAGGAGGGGAAGGTACCTTTTCCATGCTGAGAGCGTATCATAGAGAACCCATAGCGGTCATGCGCCCGAAAAAGCTATAGTAGTAGTCATGCAGAGCCCGGAAACAATTTTAGAGTCATTTCCGATAGGGACACCCCGCGCGATTGCACCCCTGGGAAATGGCCGCATTCATACCACACTCCTCGTTACAACCGGGGACACTGAATATGTTTTACAGAAAGTAGGCTCACTCTTCGGAAAAACGGCACATGACATTGACGCTATAACCACCCATCTCGCAACAAAGTGTCTTATGACGTCGCGTCTCATACGAACACACAGCGGTACCCTAACCGTCCCTGACGGCGAGTGCGCGTGGCGTCTTATGACATTCATACCCGGAAGTACTATCGAAGAGAATCCGAGCCCGACCCAGGCGGCGAGTGGAGCATCGTTTGTGGCAAGATTCCACACGGCACTCCTCGATTACACTGATCCGTTTGCATATTGCATACCCGGATACCGCGATACGCGAGCAGATTTTGCACGCCTACGAGAAGTATCGGAGCACTATCGCGGCTCTGAGAAATATCAGATATGCAACCCGATTGCAGAAGACATACATGCGCGAACCGCTCGTCTCACAGAGAACATTGCGTCACTGCCATTGCGCGTCTGCCACGGAGATCTAAAGCTCAACAACCTTCGCTTCGACGCTACCCAAACGAACGCACTCGCCCTCATCGACCTCGACACGGTAGGACACTACCCACTCCCGCTTGAGCTCGGCGATATGCTCCGCAGTTTTTGCCGCACCGAACAGAACACCATCAACACCGAACTCTGGCACACGACGATGACTTCATATCGCGAAGCTGCTCTGTTCTTGACTGACGAAGAATGGCGACTGATTCCCGATGGATTTGTCGAAATCACCCTCTCTCTCGCTTCCCGCTACCTCACCGATGCTTATGAAGAAACATGGTTCAAACACGACGCCTCGTACCCCTCGCTCTTTGAACAAAATTTTGCGCGGGCACGAGCATCACTCGATCTTATCGATAGCTTTATGCAAGATGAAGCACAGGTACAATCTGTGCATTCCTCATGATTCCAAAGAAAAAACCGCGTTACGCACGCGGCAGCGGGAGACTATTCGATAATGAGATCGATTTCATCTCCGTTTTTGATGAGGAGGGCGTTCGCCTCATCGGTATCGAGGTGCACCCGCGGCACAGCCCACGAATCTATGCGCACATCGACGTCGTCGAAGCGTCCGCGGCGAGGGCCCGATATTTGCTCGATTGAGACTTTCTGTCCCTTTACGAGCCCCCATTCCTCTGCAGTTTTCTGATCGCAGTGGAAATGACGCAGCTTCACCTGGAAAGTTCCGGAAAACTGAGGCTCGCCCTCCAGGTGCTTGCGCCAATCGGTGATAGACACCTCGTAGACACCCTTCCCATCTTCAGTGGGGCGAGGCGGAAGCACGACACTGAAGCGCATACCCCGAGCCTCAACCTTCTCGTTCGAAACCGAGTGACCCCCTTGGGAAAGATCGGCCTTCTTGGTGAAAGCGCCGTCGTCTGATGATGGGTGATGGTGCCGAGCCGAAACTTCGCATATGACCTTGTGTCTTTTCATGATTATTCTCCTTGAAAGATCAAGGGTTTAGAGTACCACGATATTCTAAAGTTTCAAGCGATACACATTCGTCTCTTTCGGCTCAAAGCCGAGCTTTTGGTAGAGCTTGTTCGCCGGAACGCGCGACGGGCGGGTGGAAAGTTCAATGGTTTTCACTTTCTTGGCACGGGCGATTGCAATGAGCTTACGGGCGATTGCCTCTCCCAACCCACGCCCACGATAATCTCCATCGACCATCATGTCTTCGATGTACGCATAGTGCCCGCGAAACTTTGTGATGACCGCAAGCATGCCGAGCCCTACAACACGAGTGTCATCGCGCACAATCACGACTGGCGTCGCCTTGTTCGCAACGATCGCCCGCATATGCAACAGAGTAATCGGACGAAAGGTCTTTGGGTCATGCACGAGCTGGCGGAGGAGGTTATTGATGTCTGAAACCCAGCTTTTAGTTACTTGCCGCACCGTCATTTGTTCTGCCTTCATGCGAGTATCCTACACTTCCTCTACTATTGGGGGCAAGGAGGAATGCGGTGGAGGGGGTCGTGTATACTTTTTGAATGCAAATCGGTGCAGCGGTTGTTTCTTTATCCCTTCTTTCCATAGGGGGGTTTATTGCGCTTGTACCTCTCGTTGCTTATGCAGCATGTGAGCGCCCGGGGTCGGTTGAGATCACAGCCGAAACACGTCCTACTGCAAAAGCTGCTGGTGTGCCCGATTTTTGTACACATTGGATCCCGGGGCAGCCATATATAGGGCAAAACGTTGGAGAGGCAAAAGCATATCTCAACAGTTTACCGAAGCGCCCACTCTCGAATTGCGCTCCTCCAGATCAGAACAATATTACTCGACTCAATGACACTTTTGCAACTTGTGCGGCGCAATTCCTAAAGGCATACACGGAACGATATGGTGCCATATACATCACGTCAGCATTCCGTGACGCTACGCCTGGATCTGCACAGAATGGAAGCGGGAAAAGCGCAAATCAATGTGCGGGTGGTGTGAATGGTTCGAACCACAGCATCGGTATCGCGATGGATATTAACCCTGCAAACGATAGTTTGTATCCAACACTTTGGAAATTTGCTTCAGATAATCCCCAATTTGGGATCTGCTTTCCGCATCAGTATGGTGGAGCAAACACGACAGGGCTACGAGATCGACCACACATGGTTCTTGCGGGCCCTGTAAATGGGAGATGTGGAGGTGAGTGCATGGCCTGTCGCAATCAAGGAGTAACCACCTCTTGTTCCGGCACTCCAACAAATATACGAACAACTCCCATCCAAACTTCGCCCACTGCTGGAATTGCCCAATCTCTCCGTAATTGGCTCTCACCACAACAACCACAAACCCAACCGCAACAAGTCATTACTCCAACAGTCACACAGCCAGCGCCGGTTTCGCAAAACCCACTCACCGTATTCCAAGAGCCGCAAACGATTGGTGGGGTTTCAGGACAACTCACCATGGCACTTGCAGCAACGAATACGAATTCCGTCGCCGACCATCTCGAAATGCTCGCCTTCCCTACCACAACGCAGACAAGTGGCTCCGCAACGACTGTTCCGCTAGTAATCTCTGGGCAACAGGCAGCACAACTCGCGGCGGGACAGCAAGCAACTGCGACGCCAACGTACACTGGCCAAGGAGATGTCTCACCATCACAAAGTACGTTCATCTCGGGCGACCTTAGTTGGCAAGGAGCGCCACAACCACCGCAGCAGCTCACTAGCTTCCAAGCAACACTCGCGAACGTGCGTGCCATTCTTGAACGCATCCTCGCGTTCTTAACACCGTTTAATACACGCAATGCGATCAGGGGTGACGTGGGAGACCAAGAGATCTACATACTCGAATAATCAGCTTTTTCGTGCTATAATGCTCGCACTCCGCACCTGCGTGCGGATTTCAATTCGATGGGATTTACGAAATACACGACACAAGAAGACAAAGCGCGTGTGCGCATGAACGAGGGCATTCGCGTGCCTGAAGTACGCGTCATTGGCCCCAACGCTGAAAACTACGGCGTCCTCCCTATTCAAGAAGCCCTCGAAAAAGCACGCGAAGCAGGGCTCGACCTCATCGAAGTCTCCCCCCTCGCGAAGCCCCCTGTCTGCAAGATCACCGACTACGGCAAGTTCAAGTACGAACAGAACAAGAAGGATAAGGAGGTGAAGTCGAAAATGAAGGTCTCTGAAACGAAGGAGGTGCAGGTGAAAATAGGCACTTCTGAGCACGACATGGGTATCAAGGCTGCTAAGGCCGCTGCTTGGCTTAAGGAGGGGCACCGGGTCAAAGTCGACCTATTCCTCTGGGGGCGCTACAAATATATGGAATTTGCCTTTCTCAAGGAGCGCCTCGAGCGATTCCTTGCTATTATCCCGGAATCGTATAAGATTGCGGAGCCTGTTCAGAAGAGTCCCAAGGGGCTTTCCGTAGCCCTCGAGCGCGATAAATCGGGAAAAAAGCCCCAATTTACGCCGGTTTCTGCTGACTTAGGAACACCACATGAAGACGAATAAATCCTACACAAAGCGCCTCCGCGTCACCCGCAAAGGCAAAGTTGTCGCCCGCGTTCCGGGTCATAACCATTTCAATGCAAAGCAGAGCGGCACGAAGCGCCAGCAGAAGGGGCGATCGGTCGGCTTCCACGCAACATTGGACGCAACGGCAAAAAGCCGATTCCTCAGCTAATCTAATTTTTAACACCTACCACCACTATGGCACGCGTTAAACGAGGAACAATGAAGAATAAGCGAAGGAAGAATATCCTCGCGCAGACAAAGGGCTACCGCTTCGACCGAAAGTCGAAGGAGCGCGTGGCTAAGGAAGCAATAAAGCACGCTGGTTCTTATGCCTTTAAGCACCGTCGCGCAAAGAAGCGCGAGTTCCGCCAGCTTTTCACCCTTCGCATCAATGCCGGCGTGCGCCCCCTCGGCTTTTCCTACTCAAAGTTCATCGACGCTCTTAAGAAGAAGGACATCGCACTGGATCGAAAGTCGCTCGCAACACTCGCGAAAGACTACCCAGAAACCTTCGAACGACTCGTGAAGTCACTCTAGAAAAACCCGCCGGAAGGCGGGTTTTTCACAAAGAATTGCCGCCACAATTGCTCGTAGCGGCAAAAAAGAGCTGGCCAGTTACGGCAAAGGAGCAAGATCATCAACTCGCACATCTGCCGTTGCAAAGCCGCGATACCGGTCCTCGAACGAGACGATTCTGTAACACACCCCTCGTTTTGAGGCGCCATCGACGATACCAACAGTCCCTTTTTGGATAAAAGTACCGTGAGGGTATGCGTGAGGATCATGCATTCCTTTACTCATGACTGCACGAGACACAAGGATGTCGCGTGCCGCCTTCACTAAGACAACCTCGCTTTTCATCATCTCAACTCCTAACCACCAACCAGAAAGAGGTTTTACTTTACACAACCTACCACATGTGCTCGTGAGAAGCCATGCTACGGTAACGGCACTTGCGCACGCAACCGCTCCCGAATCTCCATGAGCATAATCCCGAGCAAGTTTCTCCCGCGCCCATTGCAGACACCCCACAACGTGTCATTCCATGTATTCCCTTCGACGAGATACTTTTCATCTGTTACAAGAAGCTGCTCAGCAAGATCAGGATTCTCGAATTTCTGCAGCAACAACTCAGCCATAAGCAACACCTTACCGTCATCCCAATCTTCACGAACATACCCATGTTTTCGCAAAATATCCGATATAACCTTTGCATTGCCTGATGACAATGTAGCATCGGTAAAGATTGTTGATGCGTCGGTTATGCGCCCCAGTCTCCCCCGAATACGTAGTGTTTCGTTGATCTCTTCTAGATGCCCACGCGTGACGCCACGAAGAGCTTCAGGCGTGAATTTTTGTGCATGATACGCATGCTCAACAGATGGATACGTATGGCCACCATGGGTAATAGGAACCGCATAGAAATTCGAGAGGAACGTGTGCCGGAATGTATGGCATTCTCATTATCGAGCTTTTCCAAGATTTCTTGCGTTGGGTGTTCGCACAAAGTGACAAAAGAGCGGTACATCATTCGCTCAGCATCATTCTCGGCACCCTCAAGTCGTCGTCGATATTCCCATGCAAGACGCCGCTCTTCGGCGACCTCCTTCAAATCCACCTTAGGGTGCAATGTTCTTGAGATCGGCAGAATATTGACTGCATGAACATACACAAGATTGGATGCCACGTGCGTACGATGCTTCGCTTCACTATTGATATCCGTGCGGATCAAGTCTGCTTCGGCAACGGAAACAGTGACACGATCGACATTGTAGAGCTCTGTGAGCATATCGTACAAAAGCTGGATCGTGCGTCCCGTTGAAGAATTGTCTTCAACGATGAGAAGGTGCTTATCTCGTATCTTTTCTTCCTTACTGCGGAGAAATTCGAGGAAACCATCTCTTGTAAACTCGTCAGTGCCAAACGCATCTTTAATTGAGTGCAGCGAGAGCGGGATAAGCACAAACTCAGTCTCGTGATGCCGAAGTGCTTCATACGCATATTGCTGCGCAAATGCCAATTCGGTGCCTCCTGACGGCAGGCCAATAACCGTGTCGGGCAACGGCTCAACGGTTTGCGCCGTTGCATACACCGACGCCGCAATTACCAGAGGATGCCCGGCTTCAGGACGAGTAAAAAACCTCGAAGAAAACACTCCTTCACTGTACTGCTGTTCCACATAGTCAGTCACCTCTCGAAATGCCTCATGACGTTCAACAACCTTGGAAAAAGCTGAAAAATAGTCTCCGTTTCTCCCGATAAGATGGGCATAATATGCCTGCACAGAGTGTCGCGCCAGATGAATTGCCGAATCACGCAGCGCGCGATACTCGACGTCATTGAGCCGAAACTTCCCGATCTTTTCCTCTTGAATCAGCGCGTTGAAAAGAGTGATCGCCGCATTTTTCATGTAATCAAGAGTAGCTGATTGCTCGACGTAATGACTACTTGAAATAGCACCTCCATCGAGGCTCAGTGCGTCAACAGCGTCATCAAAGTCTCGCCATAATATTTCAAGCTTCTGTCGCACCTCCAATGTCGGATCTATCGAAACGAGATAGTTCGATCCGCGCAAAATGTAGTCAGAGCCCTTTTTCGCAAATCGCCGTTCAGTGGAGAAAAAACGAGCATAATGGCCTGATGCACGGGGATCGTTCTTGGTTTTAAGGGAGCCGTCGAGTGTGAAATTCTTCGGAAAATCTTCAAACTGGAAGATCCCTTTATGTTCTTTAATAACATCCGCCCCCATCGCAAGAGCCATGTTTTGTGTAATTACCCTACGTGATTCCGCTCCTTCGAGATACTCACCAAACTCCTCTGGGGTGAGGTCGGATTTTGGTATTGAATACAAGGCACGTTCTGGCACACGCCTATAGTACCACTTGAGCCCTCACCATTTGAGTGCAGCTTCTCGGTCCTACAGAATCACCTCCGCCCCTTTCCCCGTCGCACCCCATCCATCGTGATTTTGGAATACAATGTTTTTCTTCTTTAACTCCATCACCATTTCAACAAGGCGGCTGACGAGCCTGCGTGGATCGGAATCAAACACGATAAATTCGTTGGGGCGATGCGCCGCGAGCAAGACGCTCTTAAGGATTTCGTCGGTTTGCCACGAGCCCTCGAGCACCCCTATCGGGCGCCGGTCTTCAAAGGCGACTGAAAATTCGTTCAAGGTACCTACGCGCCCCGGGCCAATGATCATGGCGTCTGATGAGCGCACGAAGAGCAGATCTCGCCCAGAGTACCCAAAGCCCGTGTACATAACGATATCCATATAATCAAGGGGAAGCTTATAGGTCTCCAGATGCTCGCGCTCTGAGGAAGCCGGAGAGAGACCTACGGAGAAGCCGCACTCGTCTTTCGCGCCCATGGCTGCATACATCGGGAAACCTGTTGTGGCGCCCGTAACGATGATGCCGCCATGGAGCGCGATTTCACGCCCCACCTCTTTCGCTTTCTCGAACGCATCGAGCCCGGCGTGCGTGGTGTCAGCTGCGCCGGAAACGCCGATCTTCACAACACCATAACCATCGGGAAGACGACAAAAATTACGCGGAACCGCCTGATGATGCGGATGGATCTTTTTGAGGCGCGTCATGATTCATGATTTTATCACGAAGAAGGACGTGTTTCGCAAGGACATACCCACACAGGCCGCCGAACGAATCCATGATGAGATCAATTGTCGTATCAAAGGCAAAATTCGCCTCGCGCGGCGAGCCGGCCCATAGTTCGAAAAGTTCCCACCCAAACGCAACACAGGCAAGTAGAACAAAAATTCGCGTCGCGGTTATATCAATTCTGAGATACAGAAAGAGCACATGTGCCGCAAGCATCGCCCACAGACCCCCAAGAAAATGAACTCCCGTGTCGAGCCAAGGGAAAAGCCAATACAATGAATAGGTGAGCGCAGCTAAGTGAATCGCACCCAAGCCGATGAGTAGATAGGCCTGTATCAAAAGTAATCGCGGCATAGGGTTGAAAAAACTTCGCGGATAGCGAAGTTCTTTCAGGGCGGACGGTACGGCAAGCCTGGGCGTTTAGCCTAGGTGGGTGTCCGCAACACATATATCCGAAGCTGATTCTGACGAAATACGGTGATCAAAGGCGCCAATGGCGCGTAAGACGTCCCTTTCTTGAACCAAGCAGGTTTTATGTACCGGCCGCTAAGCCAAGTATACCAAACCCGCTGTCGAGAGTAAAATTACTCCAAAATGCCGTCGAGATTGACGTCGTAGAGTATCGCTTCAGAGACGAGACGGTAATTCACGAGCTCACTTTCGGTAAACCAGATTGCAATTTCACGCTTGGCATCTTCGACATTTTCAGAACAGTGGATGAGATTGCGCACCGCGCGGTCGTCAACAGCTGAGATGCCGTAGGAATCGAGCGTGAGGTCGCCGCGAATGGTGCCGACGTCGGAAGTCGCCGGCTCAGTGTCGCCGGTAATTTTTCGTGCCACGACCGCGGCCTGGTTCCCTTCCCACACCATCATGACGACAGGCCCCGACGACATAAACTTCACGAGCTGGCGGATAATGTCCCTGCCATATTCTATCGGCTCTTTTTCAACAGGAAGACCTGCAGCCTTCTTGTCTTCAGTAATCTTGGTTCCCTTTTTGAAGAACCATGCATCGTCTTTGTTGTAGTGTTCCCAGAGCTTCTTCTCATCAGCAATGCCAAACTTAAGACCGGCGAGCTTAAGGCCCGTGCGCTCGTAGCGGTTAATGATCTCACCAACGAGCGAGCGCTGGAGACCGTCCGGCTTAATAATTACAAACGTTCGTTCTTTCTTTGGGTGGTTATCCATATTCTGAACAGTTGCTAGTTAGTAGTTTGTAGCTGGTAGTGAAAACCAAGGAATTCCAAACTACAAACTACAGTCTACAAACTACTCACTGTACTAGTATGTTGGGAAATCGGGCATGGGAGGGGGCGGAGGCGGCGCAAAGCGCTCACGGATCTCCGTTTCAATCTCCTCCCTATCGCGGCCGAACGTACGATACGACAATTTCTTGAGAGAATCAACATGCTCAAAACTGAACTGCGGGAGGTTCGCGGTGCGGAGCGTGAAGGGGCGCACCGGCGTGCCGTTTGAGAGCATGGCAACTGCAGCGGTGCGGTTTTCCTGATTTTCGAGGTCATTACGTGTGAAGACGGGGTGGAACTGCTTCTCGAGAAACTCGGCATCGGTCGTACCAATGCGGAATGCAACTTTCGTGCCGACGTTACCCACAACGGCATCGCGAATCTTCTCGTCGAGCTGGGCAATGAACTGGTGCGCGATCGTGAGCGAGAGCTTGTATTTGCGGGCTTCGGAGAGAATGGTTGAGATTGACGGCGTGGCAAAGTTTTGGAACTCATCGATGTAAAGATAAAACGGCGGGAGTGTGCCACGGGTGTCGACGCGCGAGAACGCCGCCTGGAGGAATTTGGATACGAGCACGAGGCCGAGGAGCGAAGCGTTTCGGTCTCCGAGGCGACCCTTAGATAGATTGGCGAGGAATATCTTCTTTTCGTCCATTATTTTTCGGAAATCGAAGGCAGATTTTTGCTGCGCGACGATAGGCCGCATGATGTCGTTTGCGGAAAAGACGTCGATTTTTGAGGAAATGTAGGGCACGATGTTTTCAAGAGACGCTTCCCCACCCGCGGCTTCCGCAATCTTCGTCCAGAAGTTTACGATGACCGGATTTTTGCAACGTGAGAGTTTGAGGCGACGAAACGCGCTGTCGGCCATCACTCGCGGAATCTCGAGAAGGGTGGAACCGCTCGCCTGATCCTCCACGACGAGTTGCGCAGCGTTCCGGTAGTATTGCTCGAACATCGGGCCAAAGGCATCGGGAACATCCGAATACAGCTTGCGGAAGATGCCATACACCTCATCAACGACGAATGTCTTTAATTCCGGACGTGACTCGTCATACTCGAGCATGTTGAGTCCCATCGGGCGCGCCGTGTAGGCTGGGTCGAAATAGATGACGTCGTTGTAGCGTTCGGGAGGCACTGCAGCTAAAATCTCCTCGATGTCGGTGCCGTGCGGATCAACATAACCCACGCCTTCCCCATTCTGCATGTCCTGAATAATCATGTTCTTGAGGATGCCGGTTTTACCCGTACCCGTTTGCCCAATCACATAGCAATGACGGAGGCGATCTTGCGCACCAAAGCGAACTTCGCGCTCTTCGGCGCCGTACCGATTGATGCCCATCACGATGCCGTCGGGGGCCATGTCGACAGGTGCAGGAGCCTGTTTTGCGTTCGACTTCTTGAGTTCACGCGAGGTCGTCACACGCTCGGCGGTAAAGTGCACCATCGTCACAATCTCACCAAGCGAGAGCGGAATGGCAGACCCCGCATCGAATGTACGGTAGGTGAATTCCTGCAAAGGGTTCCCAAATTCGGGCAACCACCCACTGCCCGCTTTCGTAAAACGGAGACGATTTCCTCGTGAATCATCAAACTGATTGAAAGGCGCGATGAGGTTGTCGAGGAGGATATCTGCACGCTCTTTGTCGGGAGCGGAGGTTACGAGCCGAATGACGGCTGGCACAATACGGCTCTTGATCTTCCTCCCGATCTCTTCGGTTGCCACTTGGTCGCCCTGCTTCATCATGCGCCCCTTCTCTTCCTCGCGCTCTTTTTCGGACGTTATAACCGACTTCACAACGTCATGCACAAAATCACCGAATACCGTCTCGGGCGTGTTAAGGGCCTCACCAATGTGTTTGCCTTTCTCAAGCGCACGGAGAATCTTCTTGTAGTGCTGATTGTACCGCTCACCTTCCGTGGAAACGACGATTTGGAGCGCCGCACCCTCGCCGTGCTTTGCAATTTTCGCAAATGCCGCGAGAAGCACGTTCATCGGATCGTGTTCGAAGAGTTCGTAGGTTTTGAGAGGATACGCAGGGTGCTCTGCAAGCGACGCAGTTGCGAGTGCGTGCACGCCGTCGTAATTAAAAATGTTGTAATCGCCGCGAAGTTCTGAGATGCGCGCATTCGGAAATACAGATGAGATGAGCCGTTCCGCAAGCGCTTGCTTGGTGCGCGGCACGGCGAGGTAGAGCGATGCCTCCTCGGTGCCCTCGGCAACGGCAATCTCGATAGAAAAGCCCTCGGCAGGAGTGATGAGCGAGAGCAGGCCCGCATAGAGCTGTTCAGAGGACGCGAGCACCTGCTCGAGTTTCTGTTGGCTCTTTTCCTCGCTCTCGCCGTGCGCCTGGGGGTGGATCTCAAATAACACGAGGTGCAGGGCACGCGAGACACGCTCGGGAGCCGGTAGCCCTTTCTGCGGCAACCCTTCGGCAATGTAGCGCACGAGGACGCGATGGAGATCGTCCTCGAGGTGCTGATTTTTCATCTTCGCGACAACTGAGAGGGCGTTTCGGATGCCACGCTCGGCAACTATTTTCAAGAGCTCGTCCATCTGTGTGTCGTGCACCTCAGGCTCAAGCTTCAAGACATGATGTAAGATCTCATGCTCCGGCATCGCAACCGCCTCGTGCAAGACCGCTTGCGGTGCCACGCCAGCATATTCTTGTATCTCGCGTCGCGCGATGCGCTCACGATCAGGCTGCGCAACGGCTTCAAGCTCTTTCTCCTTCTCTGCCACGCGTTCACGCAAAAAGCGAAGCTCCTCTTCTGGAGACTTGAACGTGAATGAAGGTGCAATCGCACGCTCCCCTATCCCGCGCGGCGGCATAAGGGAATTATATCACTGCATAACAAAGGGCGACCCTCTACGGATCGCCCTTTACTAATCACGAGCGTACAAACATTCGCAAGAGCGAGATTTGGCGACGTGTTTTTGGGATGTGCGTTGCTGCAAGATAGCTAGCCAATTTTTCCTTCCCAACTGCTCGCCACTGTTCCTTAGTCAGCTTCTCTCGACGCAAACTCATCTCTGAAAGCACACTGTCAACACTCCTTGCAAACGAACGAACACATTCTTCTTCTTTTTCCGAGAGACGTCTGGTGCGCTTCATACGACACAGCGACTGTTCTGAGGCACGCTGCCAAAGCCTCTCTAGAAATCTCCCCCTTCGTACACCCGCATTAATTTGCCTCTCACATTCCCCACAGTGGATATTGGTAGGAAAATTATCCACTTTCCACCTGTAAGGAAGCGAGTATACGTACACACCACACCCGTTACAGTACACATCGGGACGAAAATCGGTCATTTGGACACCTCTTTATTAGTCTTTTCTGATTTAACATGAAAAATGCCCGAGACGCAAATATTAAATTTTCGTTAAAATCTCCGGCCCGTCTTTAGTGATGAGGACGGTGTGCTCAACGTGCACCGTGCGGGAGCCGTCACGCGTGCGGTAGGAGAATAGCATATAGGGTTTAGCGTAGGGGTATGGGGTATAGAAAGAGATTCATTTACAACCCCAAACGTTTTGCGATTTCATCGTACACTTCGGAGCGGTGCAGGATACCGAGAATGTGCACATCCGATGAGCGGATCTTGTACACAACGCGATAATCGCCAACACGCAGGCTTCGCCATCCGACGAGTGATTGACGCAGAGGCTTCCCGAAAATTTCCGGATGATGCACCAATTTTTCCAACATAGATGCCTGTATTTCGGCGCGCCAAAAAGAATCGAGGCGTGGTATGTCTTTGTGAACAGCAAACCAATCGTATTCTAGCGCGTATTCTTTTTTAGATTCCATGCCTCGTCATGCGAATACGACCGACGTTTCTGTTTAGTACGCGCCTGCAGTCGTCTTTGAATAATCGCTTCAAGTGCTCTATCCTCTTCGAGCTCGAGAGCTTCTTCTATCAAAGCCCCAACCTTACTTGCTACGGGCATTTCATCGCGCTTCGCAAGCGCGCGCAGAATGTCACGGGTATTTCTCGAGACACTAATATTAATACGTGTTTTTGCAGTTGCCATAAGTGTTACAAAAGTGTAACAGTTAAAATAATGTCGTCAAGAAGCTTGCGAAGCTTATGCCCGCGAAATCTATTACCCACTTTGTGCAATCCCTTGAGGAATATCATCACGAGCGACCCTAACAACAAGAAGTGGTCGAATATTTCTTTCACAACGATATTGAAATTGAGTATCTTGCGTGAAATCTCTCTTCCAGAAGACGTGTACAAAACCTTCTGTTTCAGGGTGCTTAGCGTAAGAAATTGCTTTCTGATCGGCCGTAAAATCCCATCGACCATCCCGAGCGCCTTGAGTCGAAAAAGAGCTGCGACCCCCGGGTGCCACGAGTGCCATAAATACTGCAAGTTCATAACCCTCATCGGGAGCGGCAAAAACAGCGGGACGACCGTCCGGTTCGCCATTATTGAGGGCCTGTCGTGGCTCGAGTTCTTCTAACCTCCGAGAAGACCCATGGAATACAAAGCTACCAGTTTCCGCGAGCGCTTTGAGAGCGATAGCGCCCCTCAACTCACCGCGTTCAATTCTTTGCAAGAGAGCGAGTGGATCTGATATGCGCTCCATATCAAACCTTTGTCAAAATCTCTGGCCCGTCTTTTGTGATGAGAACGGTGTGCTCGACGTGCACGGTGCGGGAGCCGTCGCGGGTGCGGTAGGAGAAGTTGTCGCTGTCCACAAACACGACGCCCGAGCCGTGGGCAAACATCGGCTCGATGGCAAGCACCATACCCTCGAGAAGCGGCACATCGTGGTGCGCATCGCGATAGTTTGGCACATGCGGCTCTTCATGCACCTCCTTCCCCACACCGTGGCCGGAGAGATTTTTAGGGTAGCCGTAGCCGTATTTGGTCGCGATGCGCTCAATTGCTTCACCAATGTCACCTGTTGTGTTGCCCACGCGCGCGGCGGCGATGCCTGCGTCAAGCGCCTCATGCGCAGCGCGGATCATCTCCCTGTCCTTCGGATCCTGCTCGTCTCCGGCAATGACCGTGATCGCATGGTCGGAAAAATAGCCGTGATGGTTCACGCCGAAATCGAGTTTGACGACATCGCCCTCTGCAAAGGGTGTGGAGTTCTCGCTCGCGGGAGCGTGCACGATGACATCGTTCACCGAGACACAAAGCGCTGCCGGAAACTTCTCACCCTTCCTGCCGGATTCATAGTCGTAGAATGCTGCCTTGTCGCCATCTGCTTTCAGAAGCTCCCACGCGCGCGCATCAATATCTTTCGGAGTCGTCCCCGGCTGCACCATTTCTCCAAGGACCTTCAGTATCTTCGCCGCGCGGCGGCCGCTTTCTCGGAGTAATGCTCGCTCTTCATCGTTTTTCGTGATCATCCCGTTAGAAATAGGACGCGGACGATAACGTGCCGCACCTTATTTTCTTATGAATTATAATTTCGACCTCAGTAAGCATATAGTGTTTGCGTCCGCGATTTCTAACGGGAATCATGCGAGATTGAGTTTAGTGAGAATATTCTTGTAGATGGTCTCGACGTCGGGCTCGCCGTCTATGACATGGATAGCGCGGCCGCGCTCCTTAAGGAGCGCAAGTTGTGGAAGAACATCGCTTTTGTACCACGAAAGACGGTTACGAATCCCTTCTTCCGTATCATCGTTACGCCCTCGCGCAAGCAAACGCCTCACCGCGGACTCTTCAGAAAGTTCGAGTGAGATCACTTGGAAATCGTCACGCCCGAAATACTTCATGGCATCATCGAACCCACGCGTCTGATCGGCGCCGCGCGCGAGGCCGTCGGCAATGATGTGCTCATCGCCGTTTTTAAGGTTTTCCACGAGCTTCTTAGTCTGGAGGTAGATCGGCATGAAATCCGGCATACGGTGCCCTGCGTCGATCGTGGTGCCCGTAAGCTTCCCCGCATAGGAGCCACCGTCGCGGAGCGCACGGAGCTCGGAACCCATGTCGATATGGATAATTCCCTGCTCGCTTTTGGAGCGAAGAAAGTCCATGAGCATCTTGACCTGCGTGCCTTTTCCAGCCCCTTGGGTGCCGAAAAATAAGACTGAGAGTGGCTTCATCACGCCAAACTATAGCCTTCTTTCTTCAAAATTTCCACTACCTGATCGATTGCTTCTTCAAGTTTCCCGTCCTCATTCGTAATGCGGTAATCGTAAAAAGGGGCCTCCTCGTGCACTTCGCGCTCAGTAAATTTCTTGCGCTCTGCCCACTCCGCGTCGCTCATAGGAGCGCGAGCACGGATTCGTTTTTCAAATGCATCGAGTGACGGCGGCATGATAAAAAAAGTCGTCGCATCGTAGTGCTCTTTTAGATACTTTGCGCCGACGATCTGTATTTGGAACAGTGTCACTTTGCCCACAACCACATTCGCGTCGAGCGCGGGTTTGTAGAGTCCGTAGTAAGTATCGGTTTCAGGACGATGATAGTGCTCGGGGATCGTTCCCTCAGCCACTTTCTGCAAAAATTCTTCGTTCGAAAAGAAAAAATAGTTTTTCCCGTGTTCCTCGCCCGGGCGCGGTGCACGCGTCGTTGCATTCACCGCAAATACGGTATTAGGGCAACGCGCTAAAATTCCTTTAATGATTGAATCCTTACCGCTTCCAGCGGGACCAGCAATAGCAACCGCACATTTCATGCGAGTATGATACCGCGAAACTAGTACTCGCGAATTGAGGTCTGTGCGTCGATTTTTTTGACGACGTCGAGGACCACTGAAACTGCAATGAGGAGCGCCGTACCACCGATTGTGAGTGCCGTGATGCCGGTCAAGCCTTGGAGGATGATTGGAAGAACTGCGATGCCTCCCAAGAAGAGTGCACCTACCAGCGTGATGCGGGTGATGATGGTGGCGAGGTATTCGGCCGTCGTGTGCCCTGGGCGCACGCCCGGAATAAAGGCACCGTTCTTCTGGAGATTCTTTGCCACCTGATGCGGCTCAAAGGTGATTGCGGTGTAAAAGAACGTAAACATGAATACGAGGAGGAAGTAGAGCACTCCGTAGACCCACTGATTCGCGAGTCCATTTACAACCGCCTGAGCGCCAGCTGAAAGCCACGTGATCGATGATTGCGAGACGAAGGTGGCGATCATTTGCGGAAAGAGGAGGATGGAGAGACCGAAGATAATCGGCATCACCCCCGACTGATTAAGGCGGAGTGGAAGATAGGTGGAAACACCGCCCATCACACGAGAGCCGCGAACGCGACGAGCATAGGTGACGGGAATCGGGCGTTCTGCCTCCGTGATGAAGACGACGCCCGCAGTTATCGCGATGCCAAGCGCAGCGAATGCGAGGTAGGTCGGCACCTGGGAGACATCGAACGCGAATGCAATCTGCGCAAACGCAGCGGGAAGTCCCGCAACGATGCCGGCAAAGATGATAAGTGAGACACCGTTCCCCACACCGAACTCGGTGATAAGTTCACCGATCCACATGAGGAGAAGCGAGCCCGCCGCAACGATGAGTGTGTTCACGATTGCCGTTTCAAGATCCATCGGTGGGATCGCGCCGTTCTGCTGGAGAAGTAGGAGGAATGCAAAACCCTGTAAGAGCGCGAGTGGCACCGTGAGGTAGCGCGCGTAGGTCATGAAGCGTGCGCGACCAGCATCCCCTTCTTCCTGATACATCTCCTTGATTTTTGGCACCAAGACCGTGAGGAGCTGCATCACGATCGAGGCCGTGATGTAGGGGCCGACACCGAGCATGACGATGGAGAGATTAGAAAAACCGCCGCCGGAGAAGACGTTTAAGAGGCCGAGGAATTGGTTGTTCGCGAGAAACGCCTGAACACCCGAGGCATCGATCGATGGCACGGGAATCGCCGCGAGGAGTCGAAAGACGACGAGTGCGCCAAGCACAAAGAGGACTCGAGCCCGGAGGATTGGGTCTTCAATGACGATCTGAACTTTGCGCACGAATGCATCGAACATAGGTTAGGAAATGGTTCCCCCCGCCTTTTCGATAGCTGCTTTTGCGCCCGTCGTGACGAGCACGCCGGTAACCGTGAGCTTCTTCGAAATAGCCGCGCCGACGATCTTCACTGCCGGAGCCTTGCGGCCTTTCTTTACAGAAATGATTCCTGCTTCTGCGAGCGTCTGTGGATTCACCGCACCACTCATCTTTTCGAGCTGAGCAAGTGTGACCGTAACTGGGCGAGGCTTCTTTTCCCACACCGTGCGGCCACGATTCTTACCGAAGCCACGGCGCTTTGGGATCTTCTTGATGATGTCGCGAAGTGCTGGACGAATCTTTGCGCCGGCGCGCGCTGTCTGACCCTTACCACCCTTCCCCGAGGTCTTACCGCGCGTGGAAGACTGACCACGACCAACGCGGCGATACGGACGCTTCGTCATTCGCTTGAGTGTGTGAAGTGCTTTTTCCATATTAGTTCTTGGCGATCTGCTTCAAAGCCTCGACGGCAGCGCGGGCATTGTTGATTGGGTTGTGCGAGCGGGAAAGAATCTTTGCGGTGACGTCGGTGACGCCCGCGAGCTCAAGGACTGAACGAACGGATGAACCCGCCACGAGACCACGGCCAGGAGATGGGCGGATCTCAAGCACGGATGCTGCATACTTTGCGGTTACATCGTGCTTAATTGAGTTTGTCTTCGTGAGATCAACAGTGATCATGGCGCGCTTTGCAGCACGTGATGCCTTCTCGATCGCAAGTTGTGTGTCTGCGGCTTTGCCCAAGCCCACACCCACACGACCCTTCTTGTCGCCGAGCGCCATACAGACGGAGAAATTGAAGCGGCGACCACCAGCCATCACACGCGCGACACGGCGGATGGAAAGCATTTTTTGTGCGAACTCAGAACGACGCTCATCGCCACCACGGCGAGGACCGCGGCGATCGCCTCCACGACGATCACGCTGGCCGCGTCCCATGCGAGGACCACGCGTGTCTGCCTGTGGTGCCTGCGGTGCAGCCATAACAACCTCCGTTTCCGGTGTTTCGTTCTGCGTGTCGATTACCTGTGTTTCGTCAGTCATATTAAAATTCGAGTCCTGCCTTACGCGCTGCGTCAGCAAACGCCTTGATAGTGCCTTGGTATTGGAATCCACCACGATCGAAGACAACCTTCTTCACACCCTTCTCTCCCGCCTTCTTCGCAAGCATCTCTGCTGCCTTCTCTGCCTTCTCGCGCGGTGTGCCGGTCTTTACTTCGTTTGAGGTGACCGCAGCGAGCGTTGCTCCGCGCTCGTCGTCAATGATCTGCGCGATGACGCGTGTATTCGATTTGTAGATAGAGAGACGTGGGCGCTCCTTAGTGCCAGAAACCTTCGCGCGTACGCGATTGTGTCGGCGTGTTCGTTTTTCTGATGCAGTGAGTGTTTTCATATGTGTTATGCGGATGCTGCGGCTTTCTTACCCTGCTTCTGGCGGACGACTTCGCCCTCATAACGAATACCCTTGCCCTTGTATGGCTCTGGCTTCTTGAGGGAGCGAATAGATGCAGCAAATTGACCAACCGCATCTTTGTCGGCGCCAGAAATGGTGACGATGTTTTTCTCCACGACCGCGGTGAGACCTTCAGGAATCGCAACAATGACAGGGTGCGAAAAGCCGAGCGCCATCTTGAGATTCTTGCCCTGCAATTCTGCTTTGTAGCCGATACCTTCGATCTGGAGCTTCTTCTGGAAGGGTGTGTTGACGCCGGAGATCATGTTCTTTACGTGCGCAGCGTAGGTGCCCCAGAGTGCTTTTGCGAGGCGCGATTCATTTGCAGGATTCACGGATACCGAGCCGCCCTCAACCTTGACCGAAACAGCGCTGTGCGTTGGGCGAGAAAGCGTGCCTCCCTTCCCTTTGACGGTGATGGAATCCGCAGAGACCGAGACATCAGTGCCTGCTGGAATGGCGATAGCGAGTTTACCAATACGTGACATATGATTACCAAATTTGGAAGAGCGCTTCACCGCCGACCTTTTCTTTCTTTGCTTCAAGACCCGTTTTCACGCCCTTCGGAGTGGAGAGGATGATCGCGCCATGACCATAGCGAACTGGTGTGATGTCGGTTACCGATGCGTAGATGCGACGGCCTGGCTTTGAGATGCGCTTTACGCCCTTGATGTGGGGCGCGCCGCCTTCAGTGTATTTGAGATGCACCTCGATCGTCTTCTTGACCTTCTTCCCCTTCTTCTCAACCTGCTTTATCCAACCCGCATCCTTGAGCTTTTCTGCAATCGCGAGCTTGAACGAGGAAAACGGCACCGAGACGGTTGCCTGCTTCACAGCCCCAGCATTCGTGAGACGGTTTATGAAATCGCCGACAGGATCAGTAATCATAAGAAAATTACCAAGAAGACTTCTTTACGCCTGGGATGTTGCCCTCAAGCGCTTCCTCGCGGAAGCAGATGCGGCAGAGGTTGAAATCACGCATGAAGCCACGTGGGCGGCCGCACTTGAAGCAACGACGAACCGTGCGCGAAGTGAATTTCGGCGTGCGGTTAGCTTTCACGATCATTGATTTCTTGGCCATGGAATAGTTTCTAGTTGTTAGATTTCAGTTGCCAGTTAAAACAGCAACTTAATCTGAATGCCTAAAGGAGAGTTTCGGGGCTTGCACCTTGGCTTTCGCCGAGAGGTTATAGCGTCCCAATCCGTGGCCTAGATTCTGGCAGTTTACCCCGAGCGCAGTCGAGGGGTTTCCTCGGCCAGCTGACGTACTTGCTCAAACTCAGACCCCCTATGAGGCTTGGGCATATTACTTGAGCCTGTTTGAAAAGTCAAAGGGTTGGTGTAATGTCTCGATAGATCCGAATTAGGGGAGAATAGAACATGTTCTGGAAGACAAAAGCCCGCGATAACATCAGTTTCGTCTTTGGTTCTAAGGCCGCAAAAGCGCTTCGGGAAATAACGGCTTCATATGGGTTCGACTCTGATGCGCACACGATTCGAATGGCACTCACAAGTGCTCGATCATTAATGAACATCGAAAAAGAACGGGGGTGGCAGGTTATTTTGCGGGACGAACTTGGCAACGAGTGGAGTTTTTCGATGAAAGACCCCACTAAGGCGTTTCCCATAGGAACGCACAAGGCCCCGCCCCCGGACAAGCCTCGAGCCGTCGGAAATGTCATTCATTTCGACTTTGGGAAACAATAGGAGACCGCCACTCCTGTTAAGACCGCCTCTCGGCGGTCTTTTTCTTGCTGCTTGACAAATTTATACCAAAATATATATTTGAGTATATGGCTACTACTACCGTACTTTTTAAGACCGATAAGAAATTAAAAGCGGCTGCGCAGGCGACTGCAAAGAAGATGGGCATCCCCTTTTCTGCTCTTCTTAATAACGCGATGAGGGAGATTGTCGAGAAACAAGAAGTAACCTTTTCGGCGAAGCCGCTCGTGCCTACTCCCTATTTGAGACGGATATTGGAACAGGGGGAAAAAAATCTAAAAGAAGGAAGGGTTACTTACTACAACAGTCTTGAAGAGATGCGTGCAGCTCTCGACAAGTAACACTATGCGAACTGTTGGTGATAAGGTGTTTAATCGTCAATACAAAAAGCTTGCCAAATCAATCCAGGATAAGCTGTGGGAACGTCTCGCGCTTCTTATCCAAAACGAATCACATCCCTTGCTGCACGACCATAAACTCAATCCGCCATATGATGGCTACCGGAGCATCAATATCACCGGGGACTATCGCCTGGTGTACAAGAAGATGGATGAGGATACTTACTATCTTCGCGCCATTGGAACGCATCACCAACTGTACGGATCGTAAGGAGGCCGGATGGTGGAGAACAGCGGAAAAATTAGAGCACGCCACGGGCTATCCAAAAATAGAGGCGGGCATATAGTTCCCCGCAGGTACGGAATGAACCGTACACATTGAGGAAACTAAGGAGGTTCAAATGGCATTACGCAGAGGGTTTATGCTCCTTTGTGCCGCACTTCTCTTCTCTCTCCCGGCGCACGCAAACTCCTTGGCACCCTTCTCGGGCAGTGGAGGGGCGAGCGGAACGATTCTGCTCGTGGGCAAGTCGAGCGCGGATCGCGCGAATTGCTCCCGACGCTCAAGTGTCGTCGGGAGCAGTGGGCTCTCGTTCTCGCTCTCGTGCAGCGGCGGACGCGATTTCAACCTTTCATGCTTGTTCAGTACGACAGGTTCACGCGTGAGCGGGAACTGCAGCGCGGGAATCGCAAGCCTCTCGGGAAGCGGCACCGTGAACGGCAAAGTGATGCAGTTGTCGATGCAAAGCAGTTTCGGGACGCATGCGTATATGACGATCACGCCGTCGTCGCTCTCGTTCCGATCGCCGGACGCGAAATATGTGAAATCGCTGCAGATCAGCAGCCGATAAGACAATTGATACGAGAGGGCGGCGCCTGCCGCCCTTTTGAATGGAAAGACCACTCTTGCGAGTGGTCATTCTTCCTTATGCTTTGAGCGGGAGGGTCAAGTCACTAAGATTTTCCATCGCACTGTGCGCTCGTAAAATCTAAGTGCTTCCTCCCCGGGCTCGCGGTTTTTGCTTCGCAAAAACATCGCTCCGCCTCTTGCCTGCTGCCGGACAAGAAGAAGTTCTTGTCCTGCGCTACGCGCGCAGCGGCAAGCCGAGGTGGCGGAGGAAGGCTTCGGCTTCCTTTTTATTTTTTGCTGTTGTGGTGATGGTGACTGCAAGGCCAAAAATGTCCTTTGCTTCTTCGTCGGCGGTTTCTGGGAACACGGTGTGCTCCTTGAAGCCGAGCGTAATGTTCCCCATCTCGTCGATCGCCTTAGGATTCAAGCCGCGGAAGTCGCGAACACGCGGGAAGACGATGTGCACAAGCTTGTCGAGGAATGTCTGCATGCGGCTCCCTCGAAGCGTCACCATGTAACCAGAGAGATCGCCACGGCGGGTCTTGAAGTTCGCGATGGATTTCGTCGTCGTGCGTGGCGCTGGCTTCTGACCAGTGAGACGCGTGAGACGGCCGTTGATGAGTTCGAGGCGCTTTTTGTCCTTGACGCCGCCCACACCTGTGGAGACGACGATCTTGGTGACGCGTGGCGCCTGCATTGGGCTCGAGTAATTAAAATCACCCTTGAGTGCTGTGAAGGTTCCCTTGTGTGTATCTGCGGAAGTGTGCTTTTTCATATTATGCGATCTTAGCCTTACTCTTTACTGCCACACGCTCACGCGCGCCGGTCTTCGAGCGCTCGATGCGGATGCGAGTTGGCTTCCCATCTTTTGGATCTGCGAGCATCACGTTTGAAACGTGAATCGGCATCACCTTCTCGATGATCTGACCCTTGCGCGTGCGCTGATTGGGCTTTCGATGCTTCTTCGACATATTGAGGCCATCGATAACAACCATCTCCTTCTTTGGAAGCACACGCGCAACAGTACCCGAGCTGCCCTTGCTCTTTCCTGCGATGACTATGACTTTGTCTCCTTTCTTGATTTTCATAAAATTTCAGATTTTGAATGATTGATTGCACTCAGAATCGGGCTTGTTTGAGGCAAAACCGAGCGTTTGGAAACACTGAATGACCGCGGCACTATACCTTCCTTTTGGCTAAAAAACAAGACCCCGGGCGCTCGCGCGTCCGGGGTCATAATCTACATGCCAAGCACTTCTATGCGGCGAGACCGAAGCCTTTAAGGGTGGCCTGCGCGACCCGCTTGCCGAGCTCCTCGTTCTTGAAGCGCTGGGCGTTGATGTGCGGACCGGAGCCGAAGAAGCCGCTCGAAACCGAAAAGCCGTGCACGGTGCCTACCTTGATGGCGGCGAGCACCTCATCCTTCGTCCAGCTGTAGAGGCCGTTCGTCGGATTGCGCATTTCTTCGGCCTGACCGACCAGCTGGAAGAAGCTGGCTTCCTCCTTGAGGTCGGCGAACGAGAGCGGCTGGTTGTTGTGGTACTTCCAGACGTTGCCACGTTCGATGAGTTCGATCCATGACTCCTCGGCGGTTGTCGAAACGCCTGCCGAGTAGTTGACCCCGTAGAAGGGCCATGGCGAACCGTCGCTACGACCTTCGTGCATCTGGTGATAGTCGATGCGGCCGATGGTCATCTCGTGCTCGATGCCGTCGTGCGGAAAGCGGACACGCACCTTGTCGTGCTCCCAGAACTTTGTCTCCGGGAGATCGCCGAGGCGAACGTACTTCTCGCGAAGAAGACCGCTTGCGTCGCGCATGGCGGCGTCACGGCGCCTCTCCTCGTCCTTGTCGACCATCTCGATTGACCAGTCACCGGGAACGATACGACCGTCCCGAAGCCAGATGGACACTGCACCTTTGCAGTGATAGACGCCGGGCTGTCGCACGAGGACTGGAACACGCGGTATGTAGGTAACGGCGTCGTAGAAACCGCTGACGATGCCGATGGTGCCGTCGGGGACATTCTTGTAGGTGTCTGTCCACGCACGTCGCTCGGGATCGACCTTGAACATGACCTCGTCGCCAATCTGCAGAAGTTCGGAAAGAATCATCAAAGCCTCCTATTTTGAAGTCTTGCATATAAAAGTGGCTTTCTGAGCCACTTTCTATTTATATTATACTTTATACATGCGATATGTCAATGCCATGGAGGGGGGAAAGCGAGACGGAGGGGTGAAAGTGCTTCACGAGGGACCCCGCAGCTGGCGAGGATGAGCCCGATTTGCAAGCTTGCAAATCGGGTCTGCCCGAGGGGGGCATTTTCACCTCTCCGCGAGCGGAGATTTACACGATCTCCGGCGCGAGCGTACCAATGCGCTGATAGCCAGCTTCAACAACTTCGCGTGGGATAGGACCGAAGACACGAGATGCCTTTGGTTCCTTTGGCTCCTTACCAGAACCAGTGATGAGGACAACTGCGTTTTCATCAAAGCGGACATAGCTGCCGTCCTTGCGGCGGAGTGGCTTTGTCTGGCGAACGATGACTGCCTTGTGCACCTCCTTCTTCTTCACTGCTTTACGCGGCTGTGCTGTCTGGATGGAAATAACTACCTGGTCGCCCACCTGTGCGTAGCGCTTCTTGGAGCCGCCGAGCACCTTGAACACACGACCCATGGTTGCGCCGGAGTTGTCTGCGATCTTCACGAGAGTTCGGTCTTGAATCATAGGGTTATTCTGCCTTTGCGGAAGCGAGGATGGATGCGAGGGTGAAGTGCTTGCGCTTTGAGAGCGGGCGGATTTCGCGGATCGCGACCTTGTCCCCTACTTTCGCGGTGTTGCCCGCATCGTGCACGAGGAACTTCTTCGACTTCTTTATGTACTTCTGGTACTTCGGGTGCTTTTCAAAGCGCTCCACGGAAACCGTGCAGGTGTCTTTCATCGCCGCCTTCACGACGACGCCCTCGAATGTCTTTCCTGTGGTTGTGGTTTCCATAGTCTTAAAGAGTGTGCATCCTAGCCGTTTTTCTTCGTTTCTGCAATGCGGCGCACTGAGAGCTCAGTTTCCATGCGTGCGATCTCGCGGCGGAGCGTACGACCAGACCGGACATTACGCGTGCGAGAACCAGCCTCACCAAAGCGGAACGAGCGAAGGCTCTCGCGCTTTTCCGAGATCTCCTTCTGCAAATCTTCCACGCTGTGTTTCTTAAAATCTGCCATACGATTATGCGCGCTCCACGACGCGAGCTTTTATCGGGAGCTTGGTGCCGGCCTTCCGAAGCGCTTCACGCGCCATCGCCTCAGGAGCACCGTCGACTTCGAAAATAATGCGGCCGGGGCGGACCTGCACGACATAGCCCTGCAAGTCACCCTTACCAGAACCCATGCCGACTTCTGCTGCCTTCTGAGTGAATGGTCGATCAGGAAACACACGAATCCAGACTTTTGCCGTCTTTCCTGCTGCACGCGTGAGTGCGCGACGTGCTGCTTCGAGCTGGTTTGAGGTGATGCGTGCTGGCGTCATCGCCTTAAGGCCGTGTGAGCCAAAAGAAACGGTGATGCCACGAGTCTCTGGGCGTGCGAGACGCTCGGGGCTCTTGCGGCCAGTCTGCCATTTGCGGTGTTGTGTTTTCTTTGGTGCGAGCATAGGCGTTATTTATTCTTCTTCTCCTCAAAGATTTCACCGCGGTAGATCCACACCTTGATGCCGATCACGCCATACGGAAGATAGGCATTCTCACGAGCGAAGTCGATATCGGCGCGGATGGTCTGGAGTGGCACGCGACCCTTCTTGATTTCTTCCTGACGAGACATTTCTGCACCACCGAGGCGGCCGGAGAGTGCGATACGCACGCCCTGCACGTCGCGGTTTGCCATCACCTTCTCAACGGTCTGCTTCATGACGCGGCGGAATGTCTGGCGTTTCTCTAGACCTTCGGCGATCATGTAAGCAACAACCGGTGCTTGGGATTCTGGTGAGCGCACTTCTTCGATGTCGAGTTTGACTGGAAGCTTTGCGGCGCCCTTCACCGTATGTGCGACCTTCGCAATTTCCTTGGTGAGCTTCTGCGAACCCTCGCCTGCGCGACCAATGACCATACCCGGGCGCGAAGTCTTTACGAGAATGCGAATTGCCTGGCGGGTGCGCTCGATCTCAACGGAGGTGACATACATGCCACGGAGGCGCTTCTTCAAGAAGCGGCGGATCGTGGTGTCGATCATGACGTTCTCACGGAACTGCTTCGGGTTGGATGCGAACCAGCGCGACTTCCAATCACGGATGACTCCAAGTCGGTGTGCGTATGGATGTACTGTGTGTGTCATAAAAATTATGCGGTTTTCTTCTTAGCAGCGCGCTTTTTTGCGGCCGGCTTTTCGGTTTTCTTTTCTGGTGTTTCAGCAGCTTCTGCCTTTGGTGCAGCTTTTGCTTTCTTCACAGTGCCCTCCCCCTTCACGCCGAGCTCAATGCGAACGATCGACATGGTGCGGTTGATGCGGCCAGCGCGGCCACGTGCCTTCGGAGAAAAACGGCGGAGCACGAGACCTTTGTCAACGCTGATCGTCTTCACGATGAGGTTTTCTGGCGACACGCCTTGATTGCGCGCATTTGCGACAGCGGAGGCAAGAAGCTTTGCGATTTCTGGCGCAGACTTCTTCGGGAGAAATGCGAGCTGATCAGCTGCATAGACAACGTTCTTGCCACGAATCATGTCGGCTACAAGGCGAACCTTGCGTGGCGACTGTTTGAAATTGGAGAGCATTGCCTTCATATATTATTTCTTCTTTGCGTCTGCGGCACCTTTAGCAGCCTGCGCAGTTGCAATCTCAGCAGCCTTTGCCTTCTGTTCGATTTCCTTCTGCATCTTACCGCCGTGACGGCCGAAACGGGTTGTCGGAGCGAATTCACCAAGGCGGTGACCTACCATGTCTTCCGTGACGAACACTTCGTCGTGAGACTTACCGTTGTGCACCCCAAAGGTGTACCCGACGAATTCAGGGGCGATCATGGATGAGCGTGCCCATGTCTTGATCGAGCCGGCACCGGGCTTACGCGCCGCGACTTTCTTCGCGAGCTTCGCATCAACGTATGGTCCTTTTTTGAGTGAGCGTGTCATAGGCGTGGGTACTGTAATTGAAAAATGGCTTAAAGTCAAAATTATTTGCTCATTTTATTTTCTTTTCCCGACGCGGCGACGCGAGACGATGAAGACGTTTGAATACTTCTTCGGGCGGCGAGTCTTCTGACCCTTACCCGATGGGCGACCCCAGAGCGTCTTTGCGCGGCGAAGACCACGACCCTGCTTACCTTCACCTCCACCGTGTGGGTGATCAACTGGGTTCATCGCGGTGCCACGCACTGTTGGGCGCTTACCCAACCAGCGTGAGCGACCTGCCTTACCGAGATTCACGAGGCGGTGTTCGTCGTTTGACGCTTCACCGACGGATGCCCAGACGGTGCCCAAGACTTTGCGCACTTCTGTCGATGGCATCTTGAGGTGTGTGTAGCCGCCGTCGTGCGCGACGATCTCTGCGTAGTTGCCTGCCGAGCGGGCGATCTTGCCGCCGCCGTTTGGCTTCACTTCGATGTTGTAGACGAAGGTACCGACGGGCATCGCGTTCAGAGGAAGGCGGTTGCCGCGGGTCACAGGTGCATTCTCAGAAACGATGAAGGTGTCGCCCACCTGTACGTTCTTGGGGACGATGATGTAGCGCTTAGCGCCGTCAGCATAGACAGCAAGACCGATGAACGCGGAGCGGTTTGGATCGTATTCCACCGTCGTGATCTTTGCAGGAATGTTCTTCTTGTCGAAATCAAAGTCGACTGCGCGCCACAGCTGCTTGTGGCCACCGCCGCGGTGACGCATGGTGATGCGACCCTGGTTGTTGCGGCCAAAACCGCGCTTCCCTCCACCCTTGAGTGCCTTGTGAGGCGCGTGGCCGGAGAGCACCGCACGATAATTGATGCGGGTCATTGCGCGAGAGCTCTTGGTGATTGGACGATATTTCTTGAGTGCCATAACTATGAAATGGTTATTGTTTCTCCCTTCTTGAGATAGACATAGGCCTTCTTGCCACCCTGCTTCACGCCGGTTTTGCCTGTGCGCATATTGCGAACCTTCTTTGCGCGAATGTTCACGATGCGAACTGCACGAGGCGTCACGCTAAAGAGTGATTTCACTGCGGATGCGATCTCTTTCTTGTTTGCCGAGGTCGCGACATCAAACACATACGCGCTCATGCCCTGTGCGAAGGTTGCCTTCTCGGTGACGCGCGCATTCAAGAGCACGTGTGCGTAATCTGCTTTGCGCGCATGCACTGCAGGAGTTGCGACTGCCTTCTCCTCTGTCTTCTGTGTTTTCTTTGTGCGTGAAAAGAGTGCCATAGATTATTTGTCCTTCTTAGGAGCGCGTGTTGCAAGGATCGCAACCGCTGCTTCTGGGTTTTCAATGACGATGTATGAGTGTTTGAGGATCGCGACTGGGTTCAGATCGCGCACCGCGCTCGATGAGATGTTGCTGATATTGCGGAAGCTCTTTGTGACCGATGGCTTTGCATCAGCGAATGCGACGAGTGCCGCGTTCTTCTTCTTAGAGGAGAGCTTTGTGAAATCACCCTTCGAGAGTGCGACGAGGGCCTTCTTTGCAGAAGCCGTCGATGGCTTTTCGATGCCAAAGGTGTCGACGAAGATAATGCCGCCGTCCTTCATCTTCTGAGAGAGCGCCATGAAGAGTGCCTTTGCACGCATCTTTGCAGGAATCGTGCGAGCAAACACTTTTTCGTTGCGAGGACCGTGGGTGACACCGCCACCCTTCCAGATCGGAGAGCGGATGGATGAGTGACGAGCGCGGCCGGTGCCCTTTTGCTTCCATGGCTTCTTACCGCCGCCACGAACATCGCCGCGACCCTTCGTGTGGGCGACGTTTGTGCGGGCATTGTCCTGCATTGAGGTGACGACCTGATGCATGAGGGATTCGTTCCACGCAAGACCGAAGATGTTCTCGGGGAGTTCGAGCGAACCTGCCTTCTTGCCTTGTGCGTTGTAGATGTCAGTTTTCACCCCGTTAGAAGTGCCACCTTGTTTGCGAGATGTGTCGTTATTCATATTTTTGTCTTTCTTTTCCATAGATTCGTTTGTTGCACTTCTAACGGGGTTCATATACAAAAATTAGCCGCGGATTTCCACGAGTGTGCCTGGCTTCCCCGGAAGTGCGCCCGAGATGAACATGGTGTTCGTTGCCGCATCCACCTTCATGACCTTGAGGTTTTTGATCGTGATGCGGTCACCGCCCATGCGTCCTGCCATGCGCATACCCTTTGCCACACGACCGCCTGCGCGTCCTGCGCCGCCGATAGAGCCCGGTGCACGCTCCTTGTTCTTCTGACCGTGAGAGCGAGGACCGCCCTTGAAGCCATGGCGCTTGACGACACCTTGGAAGCCCTTACCTTTTGAAATTGCAGAGACAACGACAACATCGCCCTCGGCGAAGTTGGAGAGGTCGATTGAGGCGCCGCGGTCCATCTTTTCGCTCGTGCGCACCTCGCGCATGTAGCGTACTGAGGGGAGATCCTTAAGGTGGCCCTTCTGCGGTGCTGAAAGACGGCTCTCGCGGCGGGTGCCGACGCCGAGCTGGAGTGCCTCATAGCCATCCTTTTCGGTGATCTTCGCCTGAGTGACCGTCATCGGTGCAGCAGTCACGATGGTCACCGCAGAAACGGTGCCTTTGTCATCAAATATCTGGGTCATGCGACCCTTGATACCGAGCATGAATTTCATAGTTTAAGAATGAAAAAACCGCGCACTAGCGCGGAAAAATGATGATTCCGAGCCAGTGGTCCGATATGCGGACATGGGTTCTCCTTACGGAGTGGGAGCACTATACATGAGGGCGGCCGAGGATGCAAATCACGACCCCTCAACTGGCATGGTGTCTCGACGCTTCTTGCGTTGAACAGCGAGAAAGATCCATACGCCGATGATGACAAGGAAGAGGGCGCCGATGGCGAGCGAGAGCGCATCATATGGCACGGGAGCTGGCGGCTCGTAGATAGGTGCCTCGAAAGGGGCCTCATCGAAGCTGTTTTGTGCCTCAAGATAATCTTGCGCGCTCCCCTGTTCCTCGGCGCGCGCCGCGAGGGCATCTACTAAGGCATCGAGCTCAGTCGGCGACATTTCTGCAGAGCGCGGATCGGCCGTGATGTCGGCACGGATGGCTGCGCGGAGGGTATCTTCCCCTTCTTGCGCATAGGCAAAGAGAGGAAGCATGACAAGGAGAAACGCGAATACAGCTCGAGAGATCACCATAAAACGATTATAGCTCCCGCGAAGGAGCTACAGCAGACTATCCCCACTCGTGGTCGGGCTACATCATCTTTACGTCGATAGAGACGCCAGAAGGCAAATCTATATTCGTGAGAGCTTCGATCACCTTCCCTTCGGGATTGATGATATCGATCATGCGCTTATGGACGCGCATCTCGAACTGCTCACGCGAGTCTTTGTCGATGAACGCACCACGGTTCACGGTGTATTTCTTGATGTCGATAGGAAGGGGGACAGGACCAACCACCTTGGCACTGTAGCGGGCGGCGGTGTCGATGATCTGCTTCACCGACTTGTCCAAAACAGCGTGCTCATAGGCGCGCACCTTAATGCGCAGGCGGTGATCGCCATCTGCCTTCTTGCTCTTGCGAGCCTTCGCTGCCGTCTTGGTTGCTGTCATAGAACTCCGGAAGTATGCCTTACTTCGAGGGAAATTGCAAACGTATATTCAGATCGCCCGCCGTTAGTTGACAACGATTACGACTATCGTACTATGTTATCCTCACCTTAATACCCTCAGGGAGGATAAGGAAATGCTCTTTTTAGAACCGCTGCAGGGGTCACCCAGTGGCTACCTTGATTTGAACCACCTCGCCAAAAGATGGCTGCAAGGGATGGATCCATCACTTCCCAATCCACTCCTTAACCCACACACGGCTGAAACTGTGCTACAGCAAGGGCACAGAGACCTCGGTTTAGCGTGGTCGTACGGTGGTTGGCAGGAAGATCGTCGAGATCTGCACCGCGACACGTATCTCAACCCGGACAAGCGCTGGATCCACATCGGGCTCGACGTAAACGCTGGTGCTGGCACGCCAATCCGTGCCCTCGCGAGCGGCACAATCGTACATGTGGGCGACGATTCCCCACTCATCGGTGGATGGGGCGGACACATTGTCCAGATTATATGTTTCAGAGGACAGCCCTACGCACTCATCTACGCTCACCTCGGAGGGATACGATGCTGTGTTGGTAACATTGCCAAAAAAGGCGATGAAATTGCACGCATCGGCACCCCAGCAGAGAATGGAAACTGGGCTCCGCACGTACACCTCCAGCTTCTTCAGCTTCCCGACCTTGCGAATAGCGCGCGAGACTGGAAAAAAGTGCTCGATGAACTGGATGGATACGTTCGTAAAGAGGATGCGTCGAAGTGGGCGCGCTTGTGCCCAGACCCAACGCCGCTCATATTCGGACTGGGCGAGTAACGAACACCTGAAGGGCCTGCGAACAAGCGCAGGTCCTTCCTTTATTCAAACCGCTATTGAGATGCGCGACATGTCTTTTTCGCCCCCTCTCAGTCATTGTGTTAGCCCTTCTTTTCGAGCATTGCACTCACCTGTATCACGATCTCTGAGGGAATGAATTGCGCTTTGATGAGGTGGGCGTCCGCGCCGAGCTCAAGGAGGCGCGCATGCGCGGCTTCGCGCCCCTCGTTCGTGAGTGCGATTTTCAAGGCGTGCTTTGCGAGGCCCTCCTGCTTCACCGTTTCGATAAACTGAAAGCCACTATCGCTCTCGGGCATAGTGACGTCGAAGAGGATCACGTCTGGCTCGTAGCCGGCGCGGAGTGCGTTCAAGGCATCCCATGAGGAACCGTAGAGCGCGACGTCGTACCCCCTTTTTTCAAACGCGACTTTGTAAATTTCGAGCAGGAATCGCTCGTCGTCGAGCATCAAGACCTTGGGTTTTTCGTTCATGACTGTGATTATTGCACGATGATAGTGCTTGCAGGCAATTTTGCACGAATGATGGAGAGATCGCTCTCGGAAACGGCGTTCCCCGAGAGATCGAGGCGTTCCAGTTTTGAAAGATTGCCAAGCTCGTGCGGGAGCCCCGTGAGTTTATTGTTGGAGAGATCGAGGATGCGCAGTTCTTGCAGTTGCCCCACTTCTGCGGGGACACCCGTGAACAGATTGTGACTCAAATCAAGCTCGATGAGATTTTGGAGATGACGTACCTCTGCTTGGAGTGCACCCTCGAGTTGATTCCCTGATAGATCAAGATGTGTGATCTCGACGCGTTCGAAAATATAACTCGGCGCCGTGCGCAGGCCTGAATTACTAAGATCCATGATGGGGCCGGAGACGGGGCGCACGATTTCTTTTCGAGCGGTTTCGCCTTGTGACACCTCCTCACGTTCTGGCGCCTCAAGCCGTGGCGCGATATAGCCGTAGCCAATCATCATGAGTGCAGCGATAACGAATGCGATGACGTATGTCATTGCTTCATAGTAGTACCGTTTGCACGCAGGCGCCATCCACGCCTGCATGCACGCGAAGCGAAAAGGATGCTGTTCATTAGAGATAGTGCTACCCCAAAAGCCCCCAGCCGCTTGTTTCTCCCCTGTCTTTCGCGCACAGCAGTTTGATTGTTTTACCCTGCCTGACAAATCTGAGGCCATTTTGGATGTTGCAGGTGGCACAACGGCCTTTCGCCTTCTCCCACGCTTCCGCTTTCACTGCCGCCGAGAGATACCGCTCCTCCTCGAGCACTGGATCACGATCACTCCGCATGCGATCGGCGGGCTGCAGGAAAAAATGAAAGATCTTTCGTCCGTCACGAGTCACCGGAGCGGCATCGACGAGATCAAAAATCCCCTTGTCGAACCACACACCCGGATCAAGCTTTTCATACACCTGCACTTGGAGTGGCTCTTTGCGCACGCCGTCCTTTAGGGCGTGGGCAGCTTTGTAGAACTTGCCGTTCTCGGTGAGCTTGTCGCCGCCATACATGAGGAGTTGGTCGGGCGATTTTCCACCCGTCTCTTTCGTCGTGGAATCGTGCCCCTCAAAGGTGTAGCGCTTCTTCTTCGCATCCCACTCGTCCCTATATTCCCCATCGTCTTTTGCCAAGACGAGAAAGACGCTGAGCGCTTCGCCCGCATCGCGAAAGTTCATGCTCTTCTGCAGCATCAACCCCTCGCGCTCCATGAGCTCGTTTGCAGAGAGAATAGAGGTGGGGCGCTTCTGCACATACACCTCGCCGAGAAAATTCGACATACGCTATTTCAGCAATTGCGTAACGAGTGCGATCATCTGCTCTTTTCGCTCCGGCTTACTCTCCGCGATGAGGAGTGTGAGCGCGGTGAGCGCTGCGGGGTTGATGTTCCCTGCCCGCTTGATGCGTGCCCTGCGGAGAAACCACACAAACGCAAACGCGCCGCTGCGTTTGTTGCCGTCGGTGAAGGGATGATTCTTCACCATGAAGTAGAGAAGGTGCGCCGCTTTTTCTTCTGCGGTTGGATAGAGCGCTTTGCCGCCAAAGGATTGCATGATGTTGCCCACAATGCCGCCGATGCTTCCCTGTGCGCGCTCGTGCGCAAAGAGTTCCGTCGCCTCGTCTTTGCGCATCAATTCTGTGCGGAGTGTGTGTATCGCGGCCGTCAATTCTTCGCCCGTGAGTGCAATGGCTTTTTTCGTGACACCGATCGGCTTCAAGGCATCTTTGTCGTATGCGTCGAGAGAGACCCAGGTGCCCGCAAATTCCTTGATGAGCTCCAAAACCTGTTTGGGATCAAGCGTGACGTGCTCCGGCAGAAGCGCCTGCACGTCGGCAACTGCCTTCATAAAAGCGTCGTAATTGCGGCCGATTTGCTTTCGGTTAATGGTGTAGCCGCGGGTGATGTGCTCGCGGAGGGTTTTTGTGGCCCAAATACGAAACGCTGTCGCCTGTTTGGAATTGACGCGGTAGCCAACTGACAGAATCGCATCAAGATTATATTGTTCGATTCGTCGTTTTACCGACCGAGCACCCTCTTTTTGAACTGTTTCCAAAATGGAAACAGTTGCTTTGCGCGAAAGCTCTCCACTTTCATAAATATTCTTAAAATGTTTCGATACTGCCGCCTTTCCAACGCCAAATACCGCCGCTATATCATCAAGCGAGGCCCATAGCGTTTCGCGCGTCACGTCTGCACGGAATTCAACATTTCCGCGCTTGTCCTTAAATATGACAATCGATGTCTCCTTTTTAGCCATGCAATAACGATATCATGAGGCGCAACGCGCACAGATACACGCCCCCGGTGTATACTGCCCCCATGAAATACACCGGTGGATGCCATTGCGGCGCAGTTCGTTATGAGTTTGAGGGCGAGTTTACAGAAGGCTTGGAGTGCAATTGTTCGCACTGCGAGAAAAAGGGGCTCCTCCTTTATTTTGCCGACAAAGACACGTTCAAGCTCCTTTCAGGCGAAGAAAATCTCACCGAGTATTTGTTTAACAAGAAGCAGATTCGGCATCTCTCGTGCAAAACATGCAGCGTGCAGGCGCACTCAGAAGGCATCGGCTTTCCGAAAGTGGGCATCAACCTCCGCTGCATCGATGGCGTCGATGTCGCTTCACTCCCCCGCAAGCACTACAACGGGAAGGATATGTAAGCAGTCGGGCTTACGGCGACGCAATCCGCTTCAGTGGCATCATTGACTTTGCACTATTCGGGGGCTATATTTTCTACATCAAGACGAGGGGGGTCCGAACGGTTAACTACCTAAGGCACCCCCCTCTTTCTATTTTTGTCTTTGCGCTATTTTTGCTTTGATGGCCGCATCATCAAGGTGCACAAAGTAATTGTTGGACAATTTTTTATAGAGTGAGGATCTGAACTGACGATTCGGAAACAATATTTTTTCAAACTTATGTTCCTCGATGAGGAAATCGACAAGCATTTTATAATCGCCGTCTCCCGAAACGAGCACAACCTTATCGAATGGATCGCCCTTGTACAGCCGTATGAAGCACGTCATCTATTCTTTTGAACGCGTTCTCAAACATGCGCCCATCCTACCCTCAAAATGAAGAAACGCCACCTCCTCCGCGCCTCTAGATTCACTTGATTTTCAGCGAGCGTCCGTTATGATTGATCGTATCTTCCAGTCAGCAATGACTGAAAGGGTACTACATCCAAGGGTGGCCCTCCGAAAGGAGGGCCACTTTTCATTTGGGTCGCCTTTTGAGTTCGGTGCCCCAGATATCATCCGAGATATCGAGAACGTCCGTGTAGCCATCGCTTCCTGTTCTGAGCTCGTGCGATACATTGTTCTTCGATGAGAAAACGTAGACCTTTTTCCCTCCGGTGCGGAGATATGAGATGAGTGCAAGAAAATCGGAATCGCCAGTGAAAAATACAGCTGTACCGTAGGTGTCTCGATGGTGCATGGCGTCAATGGTCATCTCCACGTCCATGTTCCCTTTTTCTTCAATAAGGTCGCCCTCCTCCGCGTGGACGAGAATGCGCTTGAGCTCTTTCTTTCTCACAATAAAACCAAGTCCTTTCTTCAAGTACGTGTAGAAATTATGCTTCTGCCGCAGGCTATACGAGCGGGTCCCCTCCTTCGGATACGCAGTGTAGAAGAATATCCGGACAACTTTGGGCGCGAACTTCTTCTGAAGATAGTTCCGCAGTTTCTCGTAATCGAATACTCTCCCTTTTGATTTCTGGGCAGCCCACACATTGGAAGCATCTATAAAAACAGCCACACTATCCTCCATGAGCTTCATGAAAGAATATGGTACCCCAAAACGAAGAAACGCCACTAGATTGCTTGGGATGCGAAATACTCTTCCACCGCACCTGGAAGTTCGTGGGGATGGTCGATGATTTTGAAGGGATTCCCATTCTCGAGGCGCTGGTGCTCGTGGAAACCCCAGCTGACCCCGATCGCGCCGACGCCTGCTGCTGTTGCTTCTCGGATGTCGCCCAGCGTATCGGTAACAAAGAGGCAGTGTTCTGGCGCAAGCTCGTAGCGCTCGAAGAGCATGTGCATCTTTTCGACTTTGCTCGGGTGGACGTCGTTGCCAAAGACGTCTTCAAAATACTGTGCGGCGTCGTGTTTTTTAAGGAATGACATCACCGGACTTGAGATGTTCGATGAGATGATGGCCATGCGATAGTGTGCCGAGAGATCGTGGAGTGCGCGAATGATGCCCGGAAATGGATGCGCACGCTCGAACAGTGGCACATAGTTCTCCCACCAATCAAGATCGTGGCTGCATTGCGTGTGGTCGCGTTCGTCGTGTGGGAGGCGCGCATCATTGATGTTCCCCTCAAAATAGGAACGGTAGCGCTCTTCTGTCTCGTACTGGCAGACCTTTCGCGCAGTGCCGTACGCAGCAAAAAAGGAATCAACGATGACACCGTCGAAATCAAAGAATACGCATTTTCTGTCGTCGCGGGGCACGGCGTAATAGTAGCCGACTGGCCAAAATGGCGCCATTTGATCCAGTAACCGACATAGCTCCCTTGCAGAGCGCAGTATCAAATGAAGAAACGCCACCTCCTCCGCGCCCCTAGATTCACTTGATTTTTAGCGAGCGTTCGTTATACTACTCCTATCACTACGAAAGGGACCCTTGTACGGATTCGTCCGTACCGGGGGCCTTTTCATTTAATGGTAGCCGAGTTTATGCTTTACCTCCTGTAAATATACGATTGGCACACCCGTTCGTTTCAATAAGATCGAACAGCGTTTAATGGGTGCGGGGGATACGATCGTACAGTCGACGTTCTTTTCCTGCCAAAATTTAACAAGCGAAGAGTAATCGCCATCGCTAGACACCATTACAACAGACGTGACACCGCCCTCGAAATGGTCCCTTGCCGCTTTCAGCACCAAATCAGCGTCACAATTCCCCTTTGCCTTTCCGTCTCCATCGTAAACAACTTCTTTGAAGATAAATTTGTAACCAGAGTTCTGCAGTGACGTATATAGCCCCGCATTTTTGGGCATGAGACCGATAAAAAGTAGGGCTTCCTCCACTCCAAATTTTTGCCGAATCCATGAGCGAAACTTGCGATAGTCGAGCTTCCATTTCTCAGATTCAATTCCTTTGTGAAGATTTGCACCGTCGATATAGGCAATCGTTTTTTGCGCGCCCCCGAACATGCATGAAATTGTATGCTGAAATACCCGAAAATCCACTGTGGACTGGGTCAAATGGCGCCATTTGACCCAGTCGCTCTTTCAGAGCGGCTCGTAAGTCGGCTGCTTGGCATGCCCTACCCTGCGCAACTTGGCTTCTACGACGAGCTGATTCAGATAACGCTGGGCGGTGGAATCGGAGACGCGAAGCAGCTTTTCGACGTCGTCGTTTTTGATTTTTCGTTTTTTGGCAGCGAGCTGCAGGATTTTGTCGAGGCGGGCGCGCTTGCGGAAGCGAATGGCTTCGAGCGCTTCGCCGAGGCGACTCCGAATGGAAGTGTCGGGAATTGGTGGGGTGGCAGGGGTGGCTGGTTGAGAGGCCGCGGGGGTGGCCGCCGAGGATACGGCGGCTTTTTCTGTTGGAGCAGGGGTTGGTGGCGGAGTTGGCGCGGAATCTGAAACGGGGGGTGGTTCTGGCTGCGGTGAAGCGGGGGTGGAGTCTGAAACAGGAGCCGGAGACGCCTCGGGCGTCTCCGGCTCCACTGGAATCTCAATTTCTGGGAGCGGCACTGGTTCAGGCTCGGTGACTGGCGCTACTTCAGAAGAAGAGGCGCTTACGACTTCAGGCGCACTCTCAGCCGGCGGCGAAGCCGCCGGCACTTCTGCACCCACTTCTTCCCCATCACTCATGCACAAAGAATACTACACACCTATGCACCCACTCCCACATCGTGCGGATTCAACCCAACACTTTCATATACACGTGATGGAATGAGTGAAAGCGCGTACGAAATGACGAGCACTATCACGGCAATGTCATCGATCTGGCCAAAGAAGAGCGCAAGATCGGGAATGAAATCGAGCGGCATGAGCACATACACGACCGCAGCGAGCAAAAGCGCCTTCGCAAGAAAAGGCGTCTCGGCATGCTGAAACAATCGGAACGTGCGCACCGGATGCAAAAGAAGCATACGGAGCTTCCAGATGAGTGCCACGTGTTTTGCCTGCATATATTCTAGGAGAGACTTTCCGCATGCTTCTTGAAATTATCCAAGATCGATTGCCAGCCAGCTTTTTGCATCTCGATGGGATTCTCGTTTTCGGGATCGAACATCACTTTCACATGTGTTGAATTCCCAAGTTCCTCAAACATAACGACTGCCTTCCGCTTATCCTCTCCGTCCATAGTGTAGGCAATCTTTTTGTGAGGAATCACTTCATCGTAGGTGCCGGAAAAATCAAAGCCTGCACTATCGTCTTTCGCCTGCATGCGGGTCAGAAAACCTCCGCCCGTGCGCAGATCGTTCGTTGCACGCGGCGCGTACCAACTTTGATCGGCAAACGCCCACTTCACAATGTGCTCTGGCTTCGTGTAGGCATCCCACACTCTCTCAATGTTTTCATTCACCATCGTATCAACGACTATGTGTTCCATATGCAAAGAGTATACACGCGTTACGAAAGCGCCGAGCGCACTTCTTCTGTGGCTCGCTCTATGAGAGAAGGATCGTCATCGTCGACTTCGTGCATGTCGTTCGCCGCTTCATTGATGCCGCCCTCAGCAAGAGTGGTGAGCGCCTCGTTTGCCGCCTCTTCCTCATCAAGGGTTTCTTGTAGGAGCTGCGCCACTTCGTCGTGACCCATTTCCTCGGCCCATGCGCGTGCCGCCCCATACCCCGCCATTTCATAGTGCTCCACGTATTGTGCGGCCGCAATCAGTAAGGCGTCGCGCGCTTTCGCATCTTTCACGTTCTTCATGCCCCACTCAGCGTCTTTAACCAAGCCGTCAATAGCGGCTGATTTTTCCGAGCTCTTTCCTTTGTGCGCCAATAGCTGCAGGGCTTTTTCCAAGCGCTCTCTCTGCACGCGCGTCTCCGCGAGGTGGGATCTGAACGCCTCCTTTAATTCGATGGCGGAGGCTGCTTTTTCCATCTTAGGCAGTGCTTTGATGAGCACGCTTTCCACATAATGCAACGCACGAATCTTGAGAATCAAAAGCTCATGCAGCGTGGCGTATGAATGTGATGCGCGCGCGTCTTTCATAGAGTACTCTCTGTATAGCGTACGCACCATGAACTGGCCGTGAACTGCGGCATTCACGTTTTTCACTACACGAAAGGGCGCGATTCACTCGCGCCCTCTCCTCTACTCACCGCAACTCACGCGCGAGCTTACATCTCCCCCACTTCCATCACCTCAATCCAACCACCCGGCATCATTTTGAAGTGCGGACTGTCCTGCATTTTTTTGGCAGCCTCCTCGTGGGATCCTGCCTCAATGATCGAATAGCCGCCTATCTCATTGCGCATTGGTTCCACGCCGTCAGTCGTGACTTTCATCGTTTTTCCTAGCGGCGCACCCATGTCGACGACCCCTCCCTTTGCCCTCATCCACTCTGTCCACTCCTCCATTGATTTTTTCATCTCCTCAGGAGACATCTTTGGCATGTCGGCCATAGCCTTTTTAAAATCACCCTCGCTCGCCATGTAGAGCACAACAAATTTTTTCATACGTATTGATTATTTTAGATGCTTGTTAAGAAACGCGACAGTCTTCATCCACGCATCGGCCGTTTCTGCCGGGGCGTGATTGGGGTTGGAAGGGTTCGCGAATGCGTGCCCGACGCCCGGATACATATAAATCTCGTTATCAATACCGAGCGTATTGAGCGAATCCTCGAATGTTTTTACGGTTGTTGTGGGGATCGCCTGATCGGCGTCTCCGAAGACGCCCATGACCGGCCACTTGATCGGCGCGAGCTGCGCTGTCGTCGTTGCCATGCCGCCGCCGTAATAGACGACCGTCGCGTCGAGTGGCTCTCCGGAAATTGCGAGATTCACCGACTGTCTGCCGCCGAAGCACCAGCCCCATGATCCCACTTTGGTTGCGCCCTGCGTGCGCAGATACTGCGCGGCCGCGCGCATGTTGGCCGTACCCGTCGTCTGATTGAATTGCGCCGTCTTCGCGCGCGCCTCCTCCTGCGTCTCGAGCACGTCGCCCTCGAAGAGATCGACGGCGAGCACCATGTAGCCCTCGCGCGCGAGGTCTTCGGCAGCCTGCTTGATTTCTGGCCGGAGTCCGCGGTTTTCGTGGATCATCACGACACCCGGAAAGGTGCCGCTTCCTTCAGGGCGCACAAAGTAGCCCTGCGCGCCTTCATAGTAGGAAACGGTGTTGCCCGCGACCACATCGCCGGATGTTGAGGTGCCCATGCCCGCACCCTGCGGAGCGGGAGCCTGACTATCGTTTTGCATATAAAGCCAATATCCACCACCTAGAATAATGACGAGCGCCACAACGATACCGGGTAGAGAGCTCATGTATGCAGTATGCCATATGATTATGAAGATGGGAGGAAGAGAGGGGCACGAAAAATCCGCCCCTAGGGGCGGATTTTTCGTGCACATCTCTGCGCTAAGAAACTAGGCTGTGATCTTCGTCACGACACCTGCACCCACCGTCTTACCACCCTCGCGGATAGCAAAGCGCTGCTGCTCTTCCATAGCGATTGGGCCCACGAGCTTGACCTTGAAGGTCACTGTGTCGCCCGGCATCACCATTTCCACACCCTCCTTAAGTGTCACTTCGCCCGTCACGTCCGTGGTGCGGATGTAGAACTGTGGCTTGTAACCCGTGAAGAATGGCGTGTGACGGCCACCCTCTTCCTTGGTGAGGATGTACACCTCGGATTCAAACTCCGTGTGTGGCTTCACCGTGCCTGTCTTTGCAAGCACCTGACCGCGGTGCACGTCTTCCTTCTTGAGACCGCGAAGAAGAACGCCCGCGTTGTCGCCGGCCTGACCCTGCTGGAGGGACTTGTTGAACATTTCAACGCCGGTGACGGTTGTCTTCACCGTATCTTTGATACCGATGATCTCGACCTCTTCGCCGACCTTCACAATGCCGCGGTCGATACGACCCGTAACAACGGTGCCGCGACCTTCGATCGAGAAGACGTCTTCGATTGCCATAAGGAATGGCTTGTCGAGCTCACGCACAGGCTCTGGAATGTATTCATCAAGTGCCTTGATGAGTTCCATCACCTTGCCCGACCACTCGTTGCCCTGCTCAGGATTCTCGAGCGCCTTAAGGCCCGAACCGCGGATGATTGGCGCGTTCTTGCCGTCAAAGCCCTGCTTGTCCAAGAGATCGCGCACTTCCTCTTCGACGAGATCGACGAGCTCTTTGTCGTCAACCATGTCGACCTTGTTGAGGAAAACCACGATCTTCGGCACGCCCACCTGCTTTGCAAGAAGGATGTGCTCGCGTGTCTGAGGCATCACGCCGTCAGTTGCGGCAACCACGAGGATAGCGCCGTCCATCTGAGCGGCACCCGTGATCATGTTCTTAATGTAGTCGGCGTGACCAGGCGCGTCGACGTGTGCGTAGTGACGCGTTGGCGTCTCGTACTCAGAGTGCGAGAGCGAGATCGTAATACCGCGTGCCTTTTCTTCAGGCGCCTTGTCGATATCATCGACCCCCTTCGTCTGCGCACCATAGCCATTGCCCGCCTTCGAAAGGACGTTCAAGATAGCTGCGGTAAGCGTTGTCTTGCCGTGGTCAACGTGACCGATGGTACCAACGTTCACGTGCGGCTTAGTTCGCTGAAATTCTCCTGCCATATGAATAGTTCTTAGTAATTAGCCAAGCCACAAGGGCCGGACGCTTATAAGTTGCCAACGCGTTCGAGGGCTCTGGGTATTGCTCTATCGAGGCTCTTTTTGCTTCATGCGGGTCGCTAATCCGCACAAAAAGAATCGATGAAGGAATACCAACCCGCTAGTAAGCGAGCGCACAGAGCATGCGCAAAAATATGGTAACAAATCTGCGTGGAGCGTCAAGAAACGACTCATTTCAGTTCACGAGTTTTGAACCACTCGCAGAGAACTCCTTACCACGTTGCGACCGCGCAAGAGCCCGCTCCGCCGGCGCGGTTCGGGGCACCTCCCCCTCCGTCGGGCTGCATACCCACTTGATTGTAGCCACCACCGCTTTCACCAAATTGGGATACTCCCCCGAGCGCACCAGCGTAATTCCCAGCACCCCCACCGCCGCCGTAGACAGATGCGCCGGCACTTGTGCCTCCACTACCACCACCGCCATGATAATAACCCGAACCTGCTGTACAGCCACCAACAGATGGATTTGTCACTCCTTCTCCGCCACCTGAGTAACATATTAAAACAACCCCATTCTCACTCTGTGTCGTTTCTCTTGCCAAACGCGGCTCTCCTGGCAATGCAAAATTACTCCCTGTGTTGCCCGCAGAAAGCGGCCCTCCACCGCTGCCACCAACCGCAGCCCACGAACTCGCTCCACCTCCCCCGCCTCCATAGGCCGTCAGGTACGAACCGAAACTGGATGTGCCCCCAACAGCACCTGCGGATCCTCCTGCCCCAACTGTTACAGAAACCGATGTAGGGAGACCTGAAAGCGGCATAGTGCGTGACGAATAACCGCCTCCGCCGCCACCACGACATTCGATGAGCACCATCGTACCATTCGTCGGTTTCGTCCACGTACCCGATGCATTGAATACTTGATACGTACCAGTGCTCGTCACACTTGTCGAGGTCGCAATGGGTGCCCACGCGCCGCCATTGCTCTTCACCTCCATCACGCCCGCATTGTCGCGAATGCCGTAGCCAGTTGTACCAGAGAGGGTACCGAAGTGAGATAGCGGGAAGTGCCGGAAAGAAGACTGTTTCCAAAAACCGCAAGCCCGTTCACTGAAAGACTCGCATTTTTAACCTGATTTGTTGTACCGACGTTCACGGGTGCGCTCACGTTGCCGTTTGGTGGCGCTTGCGTGGGGCCGGTCCAGGCGTGCGCGAACCCGACACCGAGGCCTACAAATACTAAACAGAAGACGAAAAAGGAACGGAGGGAGAGACCCATAACGGTAGCGTAACCATTTTATGGTGTAAATCAAAGGGATCACTGTGTATTAGTATTACGTTCACATTGCTGTGCGCATTTTATTCGCCAGGCGCACATTTCAGCTATCTCTATCCATGAGATTGTGAATATCTGTAATGAAAGTACGAACGTCGTGAAAAAAGCTACAAATGTCTTCGGTCTAAAGACAAGTACTTACAAAAAGTGCTGTATTCGGAGGTTGTGGGCATATCTGTCCAACTGGGCGTACCGTATAACATTGGCTTCCCACAGGGGGACAAGAACCTGTTGGTTGTGCCGGATTGCACTGTGGCATGTTGGGGGGGGGACATATCCCTGACCAACACAAGAGATCGTTTGTGGAGAAAACTACGAGCCTGGCCCTCCACACTGAACCCCAGGCATACCAGGGTCGAAAATGTAACAAGCTGACTCGTGGGTGCTTACTGTTCCACCACAATACAATGCACGACCATCAGAGAGTGAAGACACAGAAGGCCCCATCGCATCCCAGGCATTTGGAGGGGTTGTGGTACTGACCGTGTTAGTAGCCGTATCATAGAGCTCGCAGGAAGGAGACCACCAACTAAATCTCCCGCAAATAAAGACTGATCCGTTTTGTAATAAGGCGGCGGAGGAAAATACTCTTTCTCGAGTCAATTGAGATGTCGACGTCCACGAATTAGTAGATGGGTTATAACGTTCGCATTGGGTACTCCCGAGCGAGTCACCACACGCAAGGACCTCACCATTGGTTGTTGCAGCCATAGGGAATGCGGATCTTTCAACAGACATATGTGCACCCAAGGTCCATGTGTTATTCGCCGGAGAATAGATATCACACTGTGTTGTATATGTTGACCCATTGAGAGCTACTTGACCACCGCATGCAAGTACATTGTTATTGCCAAGGATAGCCATCCCAAAATTAGTACGAGGCAAGGGCATGTCGGCAACCCGAGTCCAGGTATTGGTGTTCTGGTCATACGTGTCACATCTCTTGCTAATTGATCCATTATATCCTCCGCACGCCAAAATCTTTCCATTGGTAAGCGTTACCATAGACAACCCATACAGTGCTTCTGGGAGATTTGCAGCAGGAGACCAGCTGTCTGTGCTAACATCGTACACATCACATCGGCTATATATGGTTGAACTCGTACCACCGCATAAAAGTGTTTTACCATTTGTGAGAAGCACTGCTGCATGTTCACGTCTTCCTACTGGCATACTTGCCGCCGGAGACCAGCTATACGGAACCGCACAACATGCGCTGAGTGTCACTCCCGCCGGTTTGTTCGCACGAAACGCACTCCACTCCCCTGCGGTGTTGGTGGGTACAAAATAACTCTTGCCATCAGTAGCGGTGACTTTCTGGCACACGCCATGTGCGTCGATGGTTACTTGGCTTGCACCAACCTGAAAGCCAGTTGTGAGAGTGTTGAGGGCGAGCAACATGACTGGAGAGGTGACGAGCACAACCCCCACCCATGTAATCAGACCGCGACGCTGCATACTCAGATCCCCGCTGCATCAAGACGTGCTTTCAATTTCTCGATTTGGTCCTGCTGGTCCCTCACAACACCCAAAAGGGGCACGACTAATTTTGCGTAATCAACAGACCTGTATCCATTTGCTCCAATCGACACTAATTCAGGAAATAACTTCTCTACTTCTTGCGCGAGGACACCAATGTCAGATGCACCGCTATCGTTCCATACGAACTGTCTCGGCTCAATCTCCATCACCCCACGCCACGCGTCAAGCGGTCGAATATCTCGCTTCAAACGCTCATCCGATGAGTATAGAAATGAAGTAGCCTGAACAGCCCCGTTGACGTGTAGTTTTTGAGACGGCGAGGTCGTTCCGATTCCCACATTCGTCCCGTTATCGAAAATTTGTGAATTTCCCACTGTACGCGCAGCGGTGAGCTTTGGGAGATAGTTGGTGGTGCCACTGCCCGAGAGAATGCCGAGCCATGCGCCGCCATTGCTCTTCACCTCCATCACGCCCGCATTGTCGCGAATACCGTAGCCAGTTGTACCAGAGAGGGTGCCGAAGTTGAGATAGCGGGAAGTGCCGGAAAGAAGACTGTTTCCAAAAACCGCAAGCCCGTTCACTGAAAGACTCGCATTTTTTACCTGATTTGTTGTACCGACGTTCACGGGTGCACTCACGTTGCCGTTTGGTGGCGCTTGCGTGGGGCCGGTCCAGGCGTGCGCGAAGAGCGTGCTTACGCTGAAAAGAAGTACGGCAAAGAGAATGATAAACCGTCTCCCAGAGATATGTGACATAATTCTCCGCTTCAGTATACCTCCCCCGCGCAACGCCCGCAGTGGCGCGACCTTACAACTGTGGAAAGTCATTCTTCATCTTCCGATGGCATGAGATATCCCTGGATCACACACATGACCGAATGACGTTCTTCCCCACAAACTAATTTCTGCCGAGTCGAGTTGTCACTGTTTTCAGGCGCATAGACGAGAACAGCCACCCCGCCGAGTAGCATGGCCGCGACGGCGAGCATGGTCGCGAGCACAATGCCGATTGTCCGCCACATACCTACGCGAGCGAACGCCCCACCGCCTCGACATGCCGCACAAGCGTGTGCGCATACCCCATTTCATTGTCGTACCATGCCAGTACTTTCACTAAAGTACCGTCTACCACTCGGGTCATATCAAGCTGCGCAATGGATCCATATGGCGCACCGACGATGTCTGAGGAAACAAGCGGCTCCTCGGCAACGGCAAATACCGGACTCCATCGCGCTGCGCCAGCCGCGACCTTGAGCGCTGCATTTACTTCTTCAACTGTCGTTGGCCGCTTTGTAACAAAGGTGACGTCCACCATGGAACCAGCGGGTACGGGCACGCGCAAGGAAATTCCGTCAAATTTGCCGGCGAGCTGCGGATAGGCGAGCGCCGTTGCCTTCGCCGCACCTGTTGAGGTGGGTACGATATTCTGCGCAGCAGCGCGCCCCTCACGCCAGTCCTTGTCTTTGGGACCGTCGACAAGCGACTGCGATGCGGTGTACCCGTGCGTTGTTGAGAGAATAGCACGCTCGATACCGACTGCCTCATCAAGAATCCCAATCAGCGGCGAAGCCGCGTTTGTCGTACATGATGCATTCGAACTAATCTCACATTGTGAAAACTTTGCCTCGTTGGCGCCGATCAAAATGGTTTCTGCCCCCTCGCCCTTTGCTGGAGCAGAAATGACCACGCGCCGGGCACCCGCCTCAATGTGCCCATGCGCTTTTGCCGGGTCGGTAAACACACCCGTTGATTCAACGACAATATCCACATCAAGGGATTTCCAGGGTAACTGAGAAAGCTCTTTTTCTTGAGAAAAAACAATCCGCTTCCCATCCACAACAATCGCACCACTCTCAACCGAAACGGTAAACGGTGCTGTGCGATACACTGTGTCGTGTGACAACAAGTACCCGAGGTTCTCCAAAGAGCCCAAATCATTGATTCCCACAATCTCAAACTGTGCCCCCGCGGCATACGCTGCCCGAAAAAAACACCTCCCGATTCTTCCGAAACCGTTAATCGCTACTTTAGTCATTGCTGCAGTGTAGCACAGGGAGCACTGATCAAATCTCCCGCCATTCTGGTGCGAGCGTTGCCGTTGCCGTTTGTGTAAGATCGCCGCCAGGACCAGTACATTGCAGCGTATACGTCGTCGAACGAGTCAAAGGAGACGATGTAGTGCTCATGGCAATGCCATTCCACGCATCGGTGATACTTGGATTGTTTTCGGTTACCGTACAATTATCGGCATTCTGTACATTCCACGATACAGTCACCGTATCACCGGAAGCGATGAGCGTTGGGGAGACGGCCAGCTCGTCGCCAGGAGAGGCGAAGGGCGCAGGCGGAACGACGCAGGCGCCTGCCGAACAAATGAACCCGGTCGCACATTGTTCAATCGGGGCGTTTGTACATGAACTTTGGTAGTGCGTGTCATCCGTACACACGAAGGTAGTGGCACACACGGGGAGCCACGTCGTCTCCGCAGGAGTATAGCTTGTACCGGCATTAAAGCTGATCCACCCCACCGTCATGTCTCCCCATGCGTACCCCGAGAACGTGCCGCCGGCAAGTGTCGGACCATAAGTAGGTGAAGTCCCACTTAAACTAATGAAGCCGTCCCACCCACCACTCTGAGCATCGCTCGCATTCACAACTTTCATCCAACCCTTGAGTGCAAGCTCATCCATACGTGCATTGCACGTCCCCGAGGGACAACCGGTGAGATTCGCCGCATTCGCACTTATCCAACCCACATGCTCACTCCATGCATAGCCCGAAAGCACTCCACTCGCATCGATTGCAAGGCCATAGTTACTCGTCGCGCAGGTTGCTGTATTGGAGCAGTTGAGGCTAATCCACCCAATTGTTTCACTCCAAAGATAGCCCGTGATGGGGGTGCCACTTCCCTGTGATTGAGACTCCTGAGGCAATAAGAGAAAGGATGCAAAAAGGCAGACGGCACCCAACGCACCCAAAGTAACACTTCTCGAGGAATACATACTCATTCGATTCCGTTTAAGGAATCAAGAATACGCAACTTCTCCTCTTCCGGAACATCGACTCCTGTCGAGGATGCGTTCAACGTCGCAAGAATCTCTGCTTTTTGTTCCACCGTATACTCGGGGTCAAAAATATCTTCGGCACTTTGCTCGCGCACGTCTTTCATCGATGGTTGCATGAGCGCCACGAGGAGGGCCACGATACCCACTGCCGCAAAAAGGATGCCAACGGCAAGCACGCGCTTCGAATTCTTCTCATCATTTACTTCCATGCCTCAATAGTAACCCTGTTCTTGAATCGGAGCATGCAAGGGTGTGTATTACCTTAGTAAACTATTGCTATACTTCTCTCGTCATGCGCGACACTCGTTCTTCGTATTCGCTGGATGTTCGTGGGCTTCGCTTTGCATCCAAGCTCTCCCTTGTCCTCGCGCTCGTATTCAGCGCGGTGCACTACGGCACTACGTGGGCGTCGGAGCGCTTATTACTTACCCGTGCGTCAGCGCCTACACAGACGGCAGCCCTCCCCTTCGCCGTCGAGCCCTTAACCAACCCAGTAGTAGACCCACTCAAAAGCTACGAGCAGACGCTTTCCACGAAAAGCACAGGTGTTGCGGCATCCGACTCGCTTGTGCGCGCCCGTGTACGAATGCTCCATATTAGCGGCGAGACGCTTTCGCTCATGGAATATGGCACTAGTGTTATGGAAATTCCCTTCACAAAACAAGGCCGTATTCCCACAGGTCTTGCCATGGCACACGTCATCTCAACTGAGGGCGACATCTTCTCACAAGTGTATTTCCCGGGGTGCTCAGTAAGTGCGCCGCTCCCCTCGAATACGCAAACCCCCTGTATCACGGTCTCCCCCGAAGCAATCGAGCATATCGTAGGCTTCGTGGGCGACGGAACCCCCGTGTTTGTGATCGCAGAAAAGGGTGTTGCGGGGACAACTCCAAACACACCACTTCCTCGCGTCTCAGCAAGGGCATTCATCGTGGCCGATGTAGAAACCGGCGATGTCTATGCAGAAAAAGACGCCGCAACGCCGCGACCAATTGCATCCATCTCGAAGCTCTTCACTGCGCTCGTTGCGCGCGAAACGATTCGCGACGACCGCACCATGACGGTCACCCGTGACGACCAATCCCAAACAGAAGGCGTACCCGGCTCGATACGCGCCGGTGAGAGCTTTACAGTAGATGAACTCCTCTATCCACTCCTCATGGAGAGCAATAATTCAGCAGCCTACACACTCGCACGCTACGAAGATGCCGCACAATTTATCAAGCGCATTAATCAGAAGGTGGCAGCGCTCGGCATGAATGCAACCACGCTCGACGATCCCTCTGGACTGTCCGCAAACAACGTATCAAACCCCACAGATCTCGTAACATTGCTTCGTCACATTCGTGATTATCACTCTCTCCTCTTCGACATTACGGGTGCGCGAACAAAAACGCTGCAAGCGGAAAACGGCCGCACGTACAGTTTCACCAATTTCAATCACTTCGCCGGAGACGACGGCTTCGTCGGTGGCAAAACCGGCTTCATTGCCGAAGCGGGGCAAACCTATGCGGGCGTTTTTGAGGTCCCGACTGAAGCGGGAACTTCAACGATCGCGATCGTCGTCTTGGGTTCTGAGGATCGTAAAAAAGACACCGCGGCACTCCTCTCCTGGTTTAGAGATCGCTAAAACTAGCGCCCCCCCCCCGAATTAACCCGAGAACGGCCTCTTGTGTTTTGCGTTTAGATCTATTTACGCGATGCAATCACCTCGTCCGCCACATTGCGCGGCACAACAGCGTAGTGCGAGAACTCGAGATTTGGAACTGCACGGCCTTCCGTCAGAGAGCGCAGCTGTGTCGTATAGCCGAAAAGCTCCGAAAGTGGCACCTTGGCAACGACAACCTTCGCCTGACCGCGATCACCCATACTCTCGATGAGGCCACGCTTCGCGTTGATGGAACCCGTGACGTCACCCAGGAATTTCTCTGGGGTCACCACTTCGAGCTTCATGACCGGCTCGAGAAGCGCTGGCTTTGCCTGCTTCACTGCCTCTTGGAATGCGTTGATAGCAGCAAGCTTGAAGGCGATTTCCGAGGAGTCCACATCGTGTGCGGAACCATCGTAGAGATCGACAGAAACATCCACGACGGGGAATCCAGCAAGCACACCACGATCCATTGCCTCCTTGAGGCCTTTCTTGATGGGCGAGATGAATTCCGCTGGAATGACACCGCCCTTGATGTTGTTGATGAATTCAAAGTGATCTTCGCGATCCACGTTGTTCTTCACCTTCTCACCCTCAACGACCGGCTCGAGTGGCTTCATGCGGATCTTCACGTGACCATACTGACCTCTGCCCCCCGTCTGCTTGATGTGCTTGTATTCGACATCCGCAGTGCCCTGGATCGTCTCACGGAACGCAACCTGCGGCTTGCCCGTCGTCGCTTCCACGCCAAACTCGCGCTTCATACGATCGACAAGAATCTCGAGGTGCAACTCACCCATACCGGAAATGATGGTCTCCCCTGTTTCTTCGTCAGAATTAACACGGAATGTTGGATCCTCGTCTGAGAGGCGCGAGAGCGCGATACCAAGTTTCTCCTGGTCGGCCTTCGTCTTCGGCTCGATGCGCATGGAAATCACCGGTGTTGGGAAGACGATGGATTCAAGCGCGATTGCATGGTCAGGATCGCAGACAGTGTTACCAATCTTCACCTCCTTCATACCGACAAACGCCGCGATTTCTCCTGCGTAGACGACGTCCACTTCTTCACGCTTGTCTGCCTGTAGGCGCACAATACGGCCCACACGCTCTTTCTTGTTGTTTGCGGAGTTATAGACAGTATCTCCCGCCTTTACCATACCGGAATACACGCGGAAGAACGTGAGCGCACCCACGAATGGATCCACCTGGAGCTTGAATACAAGTGCCGCCAAGGGACCATCATCCTTTGCGGGGCGCTCCTCTTCTGCGCCAGTATCAGTGTTGATGCCCTTTGCCGCAGGAAGATCGAGTGGTGAGGGGAGGTAATCGACGACCGCGTCAAGGACGAGCTGCACGCCCTTATTCTTGAGGGATGAGCCAGTAAGAACGGGGAAGATTTCGTTCGCGATAACTGCCTTGCGAAGATTTGCCTTCAAGACATCGAGTGGGATTTCCTTCCCTTCAAGGTAGTCGTTCATGAGCTTCTCATCGTTCTCAACAATGCGCTCGACAAGCTCGCCGTGGAACTTCTTCGCTTCGTCCATGAGTTCTGCCGGAATGTCGTAGGCAATCACTTCCTTACCCATCTCTCCTTCAAACTTGTAGGCCTTCATGGAGAGAAGATCGACGACACCATTGAAATCACCCTCTGCACCAATCGGAATCTGGAGGCGAACTGCCTTCTTTGAAAGACGATCGAGGATAGATGCATATGACTTTTCAAACGACGCCCCGGTACGGTCGAGCTTGTTGATGTAGCAGATGCGCGGCACTTCGGCCTCCTCAGCATAGCGCCAGTTGGTCTCCGACTGCGGCTCGACGCCGGCAACACCGTCGAAAACGACGACTGCGCCGTCGAGAACGCGCATCGAGCGCTTCACCTCTGAGGTGAAGTCAATGTGACCCGGGGTGTCGATGACGTTGAAGCGGTGCTTGTAGGAGGTGTCGGTCCCCATGTAGGAAGGGTTCCAGAAACAGGTGATCGCAGCTGCGGTGATCGTGATGCCGCGCTCGCGCTCCTGCTCCATCCAGTCGGTCACCGTTGCACCGTCGTGCACCTCCCCAATCTTGTGGGACATGCCGGTGTAGAACAGGATGCGCTCCGACGTGGTCGTTTTACCAGCGTCCACGTGTGCGACGATACCGAAATTGCGAACCTTCTCCAATGGGTAATCTCGAGACATAGTAAATAATAGTAGGCTAAATAAAGAGAATCCGCCGACTGGCGGATGCCTCTGGCGTAAACACAATGTACTGTAAATTTGCTTAATTGCAAACGCACGAGTAGTGTTCCGCGAGGAGGTGCACATGGCACAGAAGAGCAAACACGCAGCACGTCTTCGCCAACTGGGTTTTAGACGCGTCCCCGGAAAAACGCAAAAGAAGGTCCGCAAGGCGCTCAGTCTGGCGGAGGAGCCGTACCTCGGCCTTCAAGCCACATTCAGTCCGAGCGATGTTGTCACCTATGCAACCGACGAAACCGGCCAGTCATGGTTTGCCAAAGGGCGTCACGATCTGACCCACCTCGGCTTTCGAGATAACGAGAAGTGGTTTACCGAAAAATCCGACGGCAAAAAACCCAACTGACACGATATCCTGCGAGCTTTATCTGCAGTAAAAAGACCGCGCCTCGAGCGCGGTCTTTGACTTTTTGTGCGCGTCTCATTAATGCCCAATCGTCCGAGCAAGATGCATCGCTGAGATGGTCGCCAATGTCGTCGCCACAGCCTCATTGAGTGCTCGCCAGGGGGTGGTGGTCCTGAAGTGAAGCGTGAGATCTTGCAGTGTCTCCTTGGGTGCCCATATCTTGATAGCGAAGCTCCCCTCCTTCCGAGACCGAACTTCGATTAGTGCTTCGAGACCCATCAAGATCTTCAGCGCAGTCGTATCAAGCCGCCGAGCGGGCACTGACCGCACAGCGTCACCTAGCGTATTATCGAATTCTCTGATTACCCCCTCAAAGGCCCCGTGCGAGACGGCGGGGACGATGATCCGGCCACGAGGGCCCGCCAAACAGGCGACCCACAAGCCTTCCACGGCCGCGATTTCAAGGAAGATGTTCTTCGCGAGAAGCGCCTCCTCCAAAGTCTGTAAACGCATACATACCTCCCTTTTTCAACCGAGCGGCAGGATACCGCACGCGGTGACACTGTGCAAAGACGGCCATTACCACACTCTTACACATCACTGTTTCTCCCCATGACAAGCTCATGGCGCGCCTTCAGCTCATCAATACTGTGGAGGAAAGTGATGGAGCCCACGACGTCGTGTGCTCGTCTCAGAGTATCGCGCTCCTTCTTTTTGGCATAAATGACGCCAATGTCTGCCCCACCCGCTCGAAGCTCGCCAAGAAACTCTCCTAGATCCTCAAGTCCCGAGAGGTCCACCTCGTTAACTCCCGCAAAGCTCATAACGAACAGACGCGGCGCTTCTCCTCGGGCTGCGATGAGAGCCCGCATGCGTTCCATAATACGCTCGCTGTTGGCATACAAAATGGAGCGATCGATGCGGATCATCATGAGACCGGCGAGTGTTTCGATAGAGGGCTTTGTGC
>CAYSUJ010000005.1:0-63835 GCA_964434285.1 uncultured Candidatus Saccharibacteria bacterium
CCAATGATCGCTTAGTGATAGATAGCTCGGGCCATGTCGGACTCGGCACCTCAACACCAGGATCGCTCTCTTCATCAGGATTTGCTCTCGCGAACGGTAGGGTGCTTGAACTGAACAGTGCAGCTGCTTCTGGTGACGTTGGGCTTTTCTTGCGAAGAAATGATGCGGTGGTTGGTGTTGATCTCTGGATTGACGGCAACTCTTCTGTAACGGGAAGCAACTTTGGAACTTATTTTGATAATCGCTACTTTGGTTCGGACTTCATCTTCCGCGTGAACACAGCAAGCTCACCTACCGAGCGCATGCGGCTCTCATCTGGCGGTAATCTCGGGGTTGGGACGTCGACGCCATTTGCAAATCTTGCAATTCACGCCAACAATGGAGGATCCAACACTACCCTTTTTGCCGTGGCTTCATCTACCGGAAGTGCAACCACCACACTCTTCTCCATTAGCAACACAGGAGCAGCATCAACAACCCTATTTTTCGGGGCTGGTCTCACTGCATGTCAAAGTAACAACGTCCTAACGTGGAACAACGGGTTATTCGGATGTGAAGCTGACGACGGAGGTGCAGGAGGTAGCGCTTTCGCCTGGACTCCTGGCACGGCATTCGGTATGGCGGTGAACGCAACGTCCACGACGCTGCAACTGCAAGCGGGACTCTTCGCCTCATCGACGGTGCGCTTTGGCGACGCGGGGGTCTTGAGCCAGTTCCTTTGGAGCGGTTCAACCGGTCGCCTCGGAATCGGCACGACTTCCCCATTCGCACTTCTCTCGGTGAGCACTCCGTTCAGCTCAACTGGACAAGCACCGCAAACACTCTTTGCCGTCGGCTCGACAACCGCCGCGGGCGTGCATTCCAATCTCTTCAGCGTGGAGAGCTCCGGTCTCTCAACCTTCGGCGACGCATCTGGTACGGGCGACGCCAACTTCCAGTTCGCGTCCGACCCGAACGCGTGGTCGATGGGATACGCATCGACCGACAAATCGTTCCGTATCGCATCATCAACAAACTTTGCCGGAAGCCCCGCGCTCACGATCACCAAAGGTACGGCGAACAATATTGGTGTTGGTGGTACGACGACGCCATGGCGCACGTTCTCGGTGCAGGGTTCGGTGGCGATTAATGGGCTCTCAGCCGTGTCCGGCACCGATCAGTCCGTCTGTATAGATCCGGTCACCTTTGACATAACAACCCAATCCGGCGACACCTGTGCAGTATCGTCTGCACGATATAAGAACACCATCACGCCACTCGAAGAGCGTGGACTCGAGATGTTACGCACCTTCAATCCAGTTTCGTTCATCTATAACGGTGACACAGCATCGACAACTCACTGGGGCTTCATTGCCGAGCAGATGGCTTCCACTTCGCCACAACTCGCCGCATGGAATCCGGACGGGTCGGTGCAAACGATTAATAGTGTTGCGATTAGCGCAGTGCTCGCACAGGCTTTGAAGGAACTCGACCTCAACCTCTCGACAATTGCTTCAACGACCGCAAGCTCCACAGAGGCATCGCGCTCATTCGCAGAAAGCTTCTTCGGGAACATCTTCACACGTCTCACGCAGTGGTTTGCAAGCGCGACAAACGGCATCGGCGACTTCTTCGCAAACCGCGTGAAGACCAAGGAACTCTGCGTACAGGATGATCAGGGCGGGGAAACGTGCATCACGAAGAGCCAGCTCGATGCGCTTCTCGCAGGCGCAGCAGCATCGCAAGGAGGTGGCTCACCTGCTCCGGAGCCTCAACCAGAACCGGAACCAACTCCGGAACCAGACCCGAACGCAACCAGTACGCCACCCGTTGAAGAGCCACCGACTGAGGAACCTCCCGCCGAAGAGCCGCCTGCAGAAGAGCCACCCACCGAAGAGGAGCCGACACCTGAACCAACACCTGAGCCGGAGCCAGAATCAGAGCCAACCCCCGAGCCAACCCCAGAACCCGCACCTTCTGAGTAGTACAATATGTCGTCACCTATGAAAGCAGGGCTACCGCAAAGAAATCGTACGATAATCTTTATCGCGGCAATCATCCTGCTTGTTCTCACGAACGGCGCCACACTGCTTTGGATAAAACTTCATCCACATTCGATTGAAGAAAGAGTGGCAGAGTATCCACTGATTGACCCAGCGCGAAACTTTATCCCTCAGGAAGACTTTGTCGTGAACATCCAGCCGCTTCGCGAGGATTTGCGCGCAAAGGCGCGTGTTCTTGAAGAGGAGGGCGCACGTGTATCGCTCTATCTTGAATACCTCAACACGGGTGCGAACATTTCCATAAAACCGGACGTTTATATATGGCCTGCGTCGCTTGCCAAAGTTCCCCTCGCTATGGCTGTCATGAAAAAAATCGAGCGAGGGGAATGGCAACCTTCGGACAAACTTGTTCTCATGGAGGGGGACCGCGATATTCATTCGGGGGACGCGGACGACCCCATTCTCGAGCATCCTATCGGTACGCGCTTTACCATCACGGAGCTCATACAAGAACTCCTTGCCCATTCCGACAACACTGCATATAGAATACTCTTGCGTAATGTACACAACGACGATGTTGGCGACGTCATTGAGGAGCTTGGTCTTGAATCCCTCTTCACGCCAGAGGGTCGCGTCTCTGCAAAAGAATACGCGCGTATCTTGCGTGCGCTCTATACTTCGAGCTTCCTTTCTCGCGAACATTCACAGATGCTTCTTGAATATCTAGACCAATCGTCATTTGATGAGTTTCTTGCCAGCGAGATTTCTACCGACGTGGCTTTCCCGCACAAGTACGGGGAGAATCTCTCACTTCGCGTCTTTGCCGATTCGGGCATAATATACGTTCCGAATCGCCCATACATTTTGAGTGTGATGATCGAGTATCCAACGTCACTTTCACCGGAAGCAAGCTCCGAGCACGCACGCGCATTCATGCGCGAAGTTTCGAAGAGTGCATTCGGGTTTTTTCGATCGTCTGAGATATGAAGCGACTTCTCTGTGGCACAAAGTCATGCTCTGCCTCGGCGCTCATTGCGCTTATCGTCTTGACGAATATACCTGTCGGCCTCTTTGAGTACATGGCACAGAAGCTTGCAGATCGTGACATAGTCGATGTTCTTTGGATTGCTGAACACGACGAATTGGTTGTAGACAGTATTCGCTTTCCGCGCGCTGAGGCTGCCGTGACTCCGACAGGTGTTCTCGGATTTTCCGAAACCGCCGCGAACGACAACATGCAATTCCTCTCATTTACTTCGCCTTCAACATATACTGACCGAGGTAACTCGGTCGACACAACAACAAATACAAACGATCTCCAGCACATTCGAGGCGAGATGGCGGCAACGAGAGATGAAATGATATGGGGCCAGCTTGAGTTAGATGGCACATTACACGTCACACGCTGCGTTGGCGGATGTGATGCATCGGGAGATTGGTCAGAGGAACTAGAAATAGCCGGTGTTGGCCCTGCGACTGTGGCATGTGACGCTTCGACAAATGCTTGCGAACGCGCTTATGACATTGCATACGAACAGCTTGGTGGAAGAGCGGTTATTTTCTACGGCAAGCTCGCAAACGACGGCGTTATATTCTTCAATATCTGGGATGGAACATCATGGGTCGGAGAAGACAGTTTTACCTTCAAATCAACTAACCTCGCGGACACAGAGTGGGTAAGCGCTATTCCTGAGGGCGACAATCTGGGTACCCGTCGCTCCAATCGGATCCTCATCATCGCCGAGGATGCAAACGAAGATATTCGCGCGATGATATATGACAATGGCACCATGAGCGATAACACAACCATCACCGACGACTCATCAAGCAGCGATCAATCAAATGATTTTGACGGTGCCTGGGAATCGATAACCGGCAATGCCCTTGTCGTCTGGGGCGAGGGGGCGGGTTCAGTAACAAACCCTTTCCGCTACAAACGCTTCGTCTCAACCTCCAATACCTGGGACGGGAGTGCGACGGATGTGGGCTCCGTGTTTAGCGCCGTTAACGTTGCACGCTGGGTAAACCTTGCTTCTGATCTACATTCAGATAGAATCGCTGCGACATTTGAAGGAAGCGGGTCAGATTATCGCCCAGGCGTTTGGAAGGCGGATGGTTCGACTGAAGGTTTTACGCTCGGCATTGAAGACACATCGACAGAAAGTATTCTGATGAATCAAACCTCGGCCGCTTGGGAGCGATATAATGGCGGCACCTCTTTCGCACTTTACGTAAATACTGATGCGGGTACGACAGACGTCTCAGACTACCAAACCTTTACCGCAGACACAGGATTCAACGGTGCCGCCATCGATATGCCTGGCGCTATGGGCGATGATGCCGGGATGTGGAAAATATATCCATCACCAAACTCTGATGAGGTACTTGCGGTCGGTGTCGAATTTTCGGACGATCTCTGCTTCCAGCGCTGGTCGGGCAGTGCCTGGGATGCCGACTGCACTACAACAGAATACTCAACAACACTGCCTCCAAACACAGCGACGGCGGCAAACGAAGGTGCCGCGTTCGACTTTGTATATCGTTGGTACTCGCCGTGGTCGCGGAATTGGCGTTTCTATAACGGTGCAGATACGGCAAACACGCCGACATCTGCTCTCGCAGGAGAAAACACCGCCCCCACCGGCTTTGATAGTGTATCCGGAAATTTTCGTCTCCGTTTTTCAGTCACCGAACTCGCCAACATGTCGCAAACGGACGCACGTAAAAAATTACAGTATGCAACAGCAGACCCGGACGATCCCGCTACGAGTTGGACGGATGTTGGAGATGTCGCGAGCGGCGCGATTTGGCGATATAGGGATTGTGATGGCGGGGGCTCTGTGTGCGACGACAATACAACTTTAAGTGGCACTGTATTGAGCGGCTCCCCGACGGCGGGTTGGTGGGTGCAGGATTCAGATGCTGCAGGCGGCGCAAACATGGATCATACCGGTCTTACTACGCGAGAGCTCGAATATTCTGTTGAGGCTAATAGCGCTACCGGCAATACGACCTATTACTTCCGTATGTTTGACACGGATCAGCAGACGGTCGTATTTCGCGAGCAAGACAACGACGGCTCGAATGACTGCGCGAGCGCTGTCTGTACATATCCAAGCCTTACCACCGCGGCGGGTGCAAGTCCGCCAACAGTTTCTACCAACTTCGCATCAAATGTTGGTGCCACGAGTGCGACGCTACATGGCGTGATCACGAGTAATGGCGGAGACGATGCTGATCAGCATGGTTTTGCATACTCAACCAACTCAACACTCTCGAGCGGTGTCTCAACGACGACACTCGGCGGGTACGCAGGCGCAGGAACATTTAGCGGCGGCATTGCGTCTCTGGTGGCCGACACCACGTATTATTTCCGCGCATATGCGACGAATGGCGCCGGCACAGGCTTTGGCCTTATTCTTAGCTTCTTTACGGGAAATGCGAATGTGACCCGCACGGTGCGGCTTTTTGAAGGGGCGACCGTCAAACTTATGAATGGCAAGCTTATCGTGTATCCTCGTTAAGTATGTACAAAATCTTTATAGCCATTCTCGCGATCTGTATACTTGTCGGCGCTTATTTCTTCTTTACGCACACGAGCGCGCCAGCAATTGCAACCGCTCGGCCAACGGTGGCAATCTATACTCCCCCGACGCGAACCGCACCTAGTGGCATGAAGGAATACCGCGATGAACAGTACCGGTTCTCGCTCTTCATTCCGGATGACATGGTCGTTTCGAGACGGACGGAAGAGCAGGGTGCCGCAACAATCACCTTCGAAGACATGTCCAACGCTCGCGGTTTTGAGATTTTCATCGTGCCGTATCTCGACCCCCAGGTGAGTGAAGAGCGCTTCCGGGAGGACATCCCTTCGGGTGTTCGCACCGACACGCGAGACGTATCCATTGATGGCGCCGTTGGCGCAACATTTCACGCTGTGCATGACGCTATCGGCGAAACGTCAGAAATATGGTTTATCCGCGATGGCTACCTCTACGAAGTCATGACGCCGCGCTCCTCAGAGTCCTGGCTCGCCACTGTTATGCAAACATGGGATTTCCTCTAGATCACCCAAATGAGGTGCATTGCGCAGGAAATTCTATTCAACGATTCGCCATACACCACTCGCAAGGAGTGCTTCTGCTTTCTTGTATTTCATCTCCTGAGTGGTTGTGCCGTCGGTGATAGTGACTTTGTCGTTGCGGCCGTATTTCGAAGAACTCGCCGGAGCGGACGCGGCGGTGATTTCACGTGCCGCTTGCTGAACCGCCTCCCCTTCTTTCGCACGCATCTGACGACCCTCCCCTCCTGAAAATAGGTTTGGCAGAGACGAAGCGACATAGGCCGCAAAGCCCGCCTCAAGCCCCTGGAAAAGCTTTAACCCTTCTTTTTTGTACTCGATGAGAGGGTCACGCTGACCATACGCACGAAGATTCACGCTCGAGCGGAGGTATTCCATCGCCTCGAGATGCTCGACCCAGAGAAGATCGATGGTGCGGAGGAGTAGCGTGCGCACCTGTGCGTAGAACGCGTCATTGTGCTCGCTTTTGAGCCACGCAATCGTGGCTGCGAGTTCAGACGCGCCATCAAGGAGATGCGGCGAGATATCGGCAAGCTCTGCATCTATCGCTTCGTTCCCGCCGGTAAGAATCGCGCGACGGCGCTGGTAGATACTCTTGCGCTGGACGTTCAACACATCGTCATACGCGAGCACGTGCTTTCGTGCGTCGAAATTCATCTCTTCAATCTTCGTCTGCGCACGCTCAAGGGATTTGGTGATCATGCCATTGTAAATTGGTTCGTCTTCCGGAATGCCAAAAGAGCCCATGACGCGCTTGATGACGTCGGAGGCAAAGATGCGCATGAGGGAATCCTCGAGCGACACGAAGAATTGGGTCTCGCCCGGATCACCCTGACGCCCCGCGCGGCCGCGGAGCTGATTGTCGATGCGGCGCGCTTCGTGACGCTCGGTGCCGAGGACGAAGAGCCCTCCAGCTTCTTTCACTGCATGCGTTGCTTCGTCTGTTGATGGATTGCCTCCGAGCTTGATGTCGACACCACGCCCGGCCATGTTGGTTGCAATGGTAACTGCACCCCTCTTCCCCGCCTGCGCGATGATTTCTCCTTCACGTTCGTGATTCTTCGCATTCAACACCTCATGTGGCACGCCTGCTTGCTGGAAATAGGTTGAGAGAAGCTCGTTTTTCTCCACAGAGACCGTGCCCACCAAAACCGGCTGCCCCTTCTCATGCAGTTCTTTCACCCGCTTCGCGATCGCGCGCATTTTTCCTGCTTCTGTCTGGAACATGAGATCGTCGCTGTCCTTGCGCGCTATCGACTTATTGGTCGGAATAGCGACCGTCGTGAGGCCGTATACTTTGAAAAACTCTTCCGACGAGGTTGCTGCCGTACCTGTCATGCCCGCAAGCCGCTCATAGAGACGGAAATAGTTCTGGAAGGTAATCGAAGCAAACGTGCGGCTTTCTTTTTGAATTGCAACACCTTCCTTCGCCTCAATCGCCTGATGGAGGCCGTCGCTCCAGCGCCTCCCCGGCTGCATGCGCCCAGTAAACTCATCGACGATCACCACTTCCCCGCCGCGCACCACATACTCTTTATCTCGCTTATAAAGCGCCTTCGCTCGAACGGCCGTCTCTAGGTGATGGACGTACTTAATACCCGCATCGGTGTAGATGGATTCTAAGTCGAGCGCCTTTTCAGCCTTCTCAATACCCTCATCCGTCAAAATGATGGCGCGGTGTTTCTCTTCGATGGTGTAGTCTTCGTCTATGGAGAGCGTCGCGGCAATTTGCGCGAATTTTTGATAGAGCCCTTCGGCATCCGCGACTGGCGCAGAAATGATGAGTGGTGTGCGCGCTTCATCAATAAGGATGGAGTCGATCTCGTCCACAATCGCGAAGTGATGGTGCTCCTGGCGAATTTTTTTTGCATCGTATTCCAAGTTGTCACGGAGATAGTCGAAGCCAAATTCATTGTTGGTGCCATAGGTGATGTCAGCACGATATGCTTCCTCGCGCGAAACGGGGCGCAAAAATTCATGCACCACTTTAAACGCACCTTGCTCATCCTGAGTCTTTTCATCCTCAGCCTTTTCTGATTCCGGCACGACACTCGGGTCGTAGACGAATGATGTGTCGTGGTTAATGACGGAGGTTGTGAGCCCGAGCGCGTGATAAATCTGCCCCATCCATACTGCGTCGCGTCGCGAGAGATAATCGTTCACGGTGACCACGTGCACACCCTTGCCTGAGAGCGCGTTCAAATATGCCGGAAGTGTCGCAACTAAAGTTTTTCCCTCACCCGTGCGCATCTCTGCGATGCCGCCTTGATGCAAAACAGCGCCTCCGATGAGCTGCACATCGAAATGGCGCTGCCCCAGGGTGCGACGAGAAGCTTCTCGCACCGCCGCAAAGGCCTCAGGCATGAGTACATCGAGCGATAAACCGCCTTCCAAACGACCCTTAAATTCGGCTGTTTTTGCCCTCAGAGCCTCATCTGAGAGCGCCTTGAAACTTTCCTCAAGTGCATTCACCTGTGCGACGATAGGTGTCGCTCGACGAAGCGCGGCCCCCGAGCCATCGCCAAATATTCTATTCAGAAACGACATTCGCACATCCTATCCTAAAAGAGAAGAACCCTCCAGAGGAGGGTTCTTCTGAGGCTAACCCAGTTGGGTTATCGGCGCTTTGCCTTCTTTGCCTTCTTCGCCTTCTTTTTCTTTGCCATAGTATTTTTTACTTATTCCCTAGGGAGTAAAAATGGATTCTTCGACCCGCAACTTGCTTCGCTATTCGAAAGGCGAGATGCGTTTAATTCATTATTGCACTCGCAGTGCATTTCGCATTATTTTTTTGTAATGCGTGTGGATAACTTTCACTTCGAAATAAAATGTAAGGGGTTATAAAAATTCTTACAAAAATATAAGCAACGTGCTTGAATTTTTTTTATCGACTGTTACACTGCGCCTGTGAGTGTCATCAAGTTGTGATACTTCCAAGATCGAAAGTCGCCAAGCTCCTCCCCCTGGGAGGTGTTTGGTTTTACACCTTGCCCGAGCATCGCTCGGGTTTTTGCGTAAAACCAAACACCTGGCCGGAGCGGGGTACCCACCTCTGGTGGGTCGCGAGGCGGGCCCGCGAGCACTTAGTATTTTGCGCGTAGCATGCAAAATAGTTAGTGACTCGTGGGGTGTTTGGTTTTATAGAGGGGTGATACACTATTTGTTAGAAGGACCTACAAAGCAGGGCGGCGGCACTCACATTTGACTTTCACTTTTGGAGCTCGCACCCGTCCTGCTTTGTGGGTCTTTTTTGTTATGAGCTAAGCTCACTAGCGGACTTCGCCTGAGCGCACTTGTTGTATGAGCGTATCCACCTGACCAGCAGACGCAGGAACTGCGTTGCGGAGTGCAGTGAGTATCTCGACAGCACGCTCGTTCTGCCCTACGCCAGCGTATGCTCCCGCCAGTGATAGATAGAGATTAGTGTCGCTTGATGCACCCTCAATGAACGGGCGAATAATGGTTTCGGCCTCTTCTATCTTGCCGGTTCTAATGAGAGCATTTGCATATGCGACACGTGCTTGCGGATAGTTTGGTTCGAGCTCATATGCCTTCTTGAAATGCCCCACTGCCTCCTCGGGAGCATTACGCGCGAATGCGTTCAACCCCAGCTCAAAAAGAATGCTCTGCTTGTTGGGCGAACGCTCGATCGCTAGGCGCAGAGCAGTTTCGGCATCTGCAAATGCACTCACACGATTGAGGAGCACGCCGAGGAAGAATGGTGCGCGGGCGTTCAGCGGCGCTTCATTTGCCTGCGCCATCATCGCGGTTGTTGCTGCCTCGAAGAACTTCATCTTGAGATCTTCGGGAATATTCTCGGCAGCAATGACGCTGAGCGTACCTTGAGAGAATTGCTCGCGAATCTCTTGCGAACCGGCGCGCGGTAGCGCGAGTGCCTCTTGGAATATCTCAAGATTGCGCACAGGCCCACCAGCTTGCGAGGAAATCGCCTGGATGAGCATTCTGTTCCCTCTAATCATCTGTGCGTTCATAAACCACGCCACACCCCACACGAGCAGAATTGCGCCGCCTGCGAGATACGGGAGCACTTTTCGTGAAAGTGCCGGCAGTGGCGCGGGCTCATTTTGAGACACGACACCTGCACGCACGGTTATGTAGGCAAGAACAGCGATAAAAAGAATGTAGCTCGTAAGGTTATCGAATGTGAAGAGGAGGTAGAAGAAATAGCCGGCGAAAAGTCCGGTGAGAATGGCACGTTCGTAGAGTGCGAACGCCCCCGAGCGCCATACCATGAGAAGTGCAAAAATGTAGAGCGCAAGATACCCAATAAGCCCGAAGATGCCGCCCGCAATCAACCAGTCAAAGATGATGTTGTGCGTGCGATCGAACCACTGCTCCTGCGCATACATGCGCGGGTCGTAATATTTATCAAACACCGCGGCGTAGTTCTCTTGACCCCAACCAAGAAATGGGCGCTCATTGAAACCCTCGATAGCCATTTCGATATTGAGTTGGCGCGCGAGCGGGAATCCTTCACGTGCTATTTCTGCAAGGCGGAATAAGGGTTCGATATTCTGCACCCAGGTTTGTTCGCGCACTGCCCAGAAGCCCCCAGCAAGCACAAGGAGCGCCGCAACCACTGTTCCACCGGCGCGCCACGCAATGCGTGAGCGAGGCGCCATGAAAACAAGAAGGAGCGCGGAGAGTGCGGCGCCGCCAATGAGGCCGAGAATTGCGCCGCGCGTTGCAGTGAAGAAAAGGATGAACGAATCGAGTAAGATGACTGCGCCATAGCCCAGGAGGATGCCTGTGCGCTTTCCAGGAGCTTTTTCAATCCATGCACGGCCAAGATACAGCGCGGCCATAAACACATGAAAGAGCATGTAGACGCCGAGATAAGTGGAATTCCCAATGCGCGCGTCAAGGCGCACGCCGGATTGGTTGATGGCGACCATGCCCGCGAGCTGCAGGAGGCCGATGAAGGCCACAATGAGCGAGACACCGATGGAGGTGTGCCACCACTGCTTCCAGAGCTTTTCCGTTGTGAGGACGGACTGTGCGACGACAAAGTAGGCAAAAAGGTGCGAGATCATGATCCACCCCTCCATGCGCTCGTAGTTACTGAAAAAACTCTTGAAGGGGTACACGCCGAAGGCGTCTGCTATCGCCATCCAGATGATCCACAGCCCGAACGCCCAGAGAAGCCACGTTCGGCGGGGGCGATATGCGGGGTTTACCAGGGCGAGTGCAAGCCATGCTCCCGCCATGATTTCCACGATGATGCGGAATGCGAAATTCTTCCCCGAAATGAAGGGGAAGAACATGGAATTCGCCACGTAGAGGACAAGAAATGGCAATGCAAAGACGCCCGCAATGCACACTGAGCGGAGAGTCTTCTCAAGGGTCATGCGCGAGATTGTAGCACACCCACAAGACCCCTAGCGCAAGAGGGCTTGAATGTCTTCTTTGAGGAGGCCGTAGGCGTCGTCGTTGATGCCACTCCCATGGCGGCGCTCTATTTCACGAGCGATGTTCTCGAAAAGCACCGTGCGTGCGCGATCGCTGCTCGAATTTCGCGCTGCCGAAAGCTTGCCTGACATACTTGCCTCAATAACCTTCGATACCCAACCCTGCTTATAGGCAAATGAAAGATCCGCAAGCATGCTCTGAATGGTAACCGTCGGCTGCAATGCGTCTGATTCTGTACCAAGCACGAGTTGATAGGTTTCCTCGGAACCAAGAGTTGCCCCACCGAAGCGCGAGAGGTCGTCGGAGCTACCATCTTCTTCGAGGTAGGAGGAAAGAAGCTCATAGGTACCAACGTCACTCCCGCGCACGCGCACCATGTATGTCCCAGGAATCGGATTAGGAATCGTGAGGTACTCAACGAGCGCTTCCGGACCCGCATAAAACGCGCCGGGGATTTCGTTCACTTCACTGCCATCATCAAAACCCGCACGACGACCAAGCGGATCTGTCACTAGAATGTCTGCCGGAGAGAAAAGCTGGAAAAGCAGCATCTTCATATTTGGCAGATTCCAGTTGTCGACGACAATCGGGGTGGTTGTGCCATTCAGAAGCGTCACGATGTCGCCTGAAGCATCCTCCGGTAGTGCGCTGTGTGACGAAGTGAGTGTGGTAGTAGTGGCAGAGACGAAGGTCGCACTCGATGTAGGAACCGTTGCATCCCCCGCCCCTAGGACAAGACCACGATCGCCACTCCCATCAAAATCTTCTGGGTAGCCGTGCTGCCAGAGTGGCGCTTTGTTCGCGGCGTTCACCACCTGGATGCCAGTGATGGTGTCCTTGTTCTGACTTACGAATGCATGCAGGTCAATGCCCGACGAGAGAAGACCGCCAACCGCTGCATTTAGATTCTCGAGAAATGTGTTCCTCGGATACACAGTGGGGTAGCTTCGCAATGTGCTACCGTCTAAAAGATAACTGTAATCGGGCAGCAATTGTTCGACGGCTGTTATCGGATAATTTTGTAAATAGTCGAAAACTGACACAAAACCATTCTTACGCGCCTCACCTTTCAGAAATCGTTTTGTGAGTCCGTCGAGAAGAGATGGAGAAACAAACTCCCCTCCCTCCCACATCAAATACGCTTTCGGTGCACCACGATGAGGCGTACCAAGGAAAATAAGTTGATCAACATCGTCTTCGTAGTCTTCTGACTGAACATACTGCCGCGCGACGAGGCCGCCCATGGAGTGCGCCACGAGATCCACTTTTTCGCATTCACACAGCATCTTCACCTCATCGATCTTCTGCTTCAAAAGCTCTGCCGTTGTCAGGTTCGACGAGCGCCAGTCATAGCCAAAGGTAAAAAGATCCGTGCCGAGCGTGTAGCCGTTCGCTTCAAGTGTTGAGACGAGATCATCATATGTGTGAAGTATTGGATCAATCTCCCACACACCATTCTTCTCAGCCGACCCAAGAATCCCCGGCACCACTATCACGGGATCAGTTCCCTCTTCTTCATCAAGAAATGGAACATCATCAGAAAACTGCGGACCATTCACCGGCGTGAGATGATTACCATTTGCCGTCGCATCCTCAAACGAACCATTCATCTTCCAATACCCCACCAACCCCGGCTCATTCCCCACAAGCTCCCTATTCATATTCGCCACTATCTCCTCATGCGTCCTCGCCACATTCCACACCCTCACGTCGTCTATGTGTCCATCCATGTACGCCTCCCCATTACCATGAGCACCGATTCGGAAAGGTGCAGTACTGTTATTTATAGTACCCGTTCCGCCTTGTATGGAACCTAACGGAGAACCGTTAACATAGAATGTTATTGACGATTCTGATTTTTTTGCAACAACATGGTACCAAACTCCCAGTGATGGAACCCAATTAACCCCTACGTCCGTACCATTGTAGCCGTCAGATTGATTCACCCAACGCAACTTGAAATCGGTTCCAGAATAATAAAAAGTGTACGATCTATCGTCCCCTGCAGAAACAGATTTGACTACAAATGCTGCATTATGATCAAAAGGCGGTAATGATTCGAATTTCACCCACGCCTCAACTGTCATATCCGTTGAACCATCAAGCCCGGTCTGACCCGAATCAGCTATTGATAGATATTGCGTGCTAGATGATTCAAAATCAACCGAGCGAAAATTAAGAGCTTCAGCACTAGGGCTGATAGCGTAAAAAATTGTAAGAAATGTTATTGCCCCAAAAATGACTCCATACAAACGAATTGTGTTCATGTTTTAAATTTAGCGTAATAGTATTATCGACTTTATCATGCCATAAGCTGCATCTTATGTTTGTATATCAGTTCCTGTAGACATCGCATCAAAAAGTAAAAGGCAGAGAACCTTAAGCCAAAAAGGTCGGAGAGGCTATATTAGTTTTTTATTTCTGAACAGCAAATATCACTTCAGTCGTAAAAGTATTTTTGCACACCATCAAAAATGTCTACCGTCGCAAGAGTCTCGGCAATACGCTGGGCAGCATGACCGTCACCAAAGAGGGTGCTTGAAGGGAATCGACCATGGACAAGGTGACTCCGGATCGCTTGCGCGATATCTATTTGACGCGCTGAAACCTCAAGAACGTTTTCAGCTCGCTCGCGGCGCTGTTGGCGGGTGCCGACGATAATCGCCGGCGTCCCGAGGAAGGCACTTTCGCGTATAAAACTCGAAGAATTGCCAACAGCAACAGATGCGTTAGCAAGTACTTTCGTATAGTCTTCAAGCGAGATGTGCTTATGGAAGACGCTACGCGATGCCGCTGACGAAGAGCGATACTCACGCATCGCGATTGAAATACCATCAGATCCAGCGTCGATATTCGGGGAGATGAAAAATTGGGGCATACCAATCTCATCAAGGGCCGCGAGCAATTCTTCCATCTGCGCATGATTCGAATCGTATTCGGTCGTGACCGGATGGTGAGCGATAAGAAGGTATGGCTTCGTTAGGTCTATCGATCCAACATCACGCGGATATCGTTCGTGGAGCGAATTGTCGATCGTGATGTCCATCGACGCAAGGGCGTCAATGATCGGCGAACCGTACGAAAATACGGTTTTTGGATCTTCGCCCATACGAATGATACGCTCGGCACTTTTCTTCGTCGCCGGGAAATGAATGTGTGCTAATTTTGAGATAGCATGACGGATGCTATTGTCAATAGTTCCAGAAACATCCCCACCCTCGATGTGCGCAATCGGGATATTGAGATACGCCGCGGCAATAGCGACCGACAGAATCTCGAAACGATCTCCGTTAATAAGAATAATGTCGGGTTTCAGTTGTTCGAAGATACTCGGCATCTTCAACAACCCTAGTCCGCACGTGCTTACCATCTCGGCAGGAGTCCCTCCGCCTACTAATAATGGAACTCTGGCATTGATCGAATATCCATCGCGGATAAGAGCCCGACTGAGGTCTTCCCTCGCGTAGACCGCTGCGTCTCCGCCAAACACCTTTGCAAGACGTGCGCGTATATACCATCGCAACGAATTTCGATGAGACATCGAGCGTGCGACTTTCAGATACTTTAAGATGCCATCAAAGTATGCATACGAACCGATAACTATTTGTAGTCGTACGTCTTTACGCGCATGGAGTTCATCCAAAACCGGTTTCAACCGACCGTAGTCGGAGCGATTGGTCGCGACGATACATATCGTACGCATGGCTTATCGTGCAATATCCTTCCTCCGGAGCTGCATATCGACAGAAAGATTGCGTGTCGCCCGCTTACCCAATACGCGTCTATAGTCGTTTGCCTTGAAGTCACCTGTTCCGGGACGCTTGACCCAGATATTTTTCTTGGTAAAGCGCTCGCCTTTTTTAATCGGAGCGATGGTTACGATGGACGCAAACGCGAAACGAATCGTCGGAGCTTCCCCTTTGGCGGGTCCTTTCTCTCCCCCACGTGCCTCCCAAACGGCACGAGTGCCAAAAACGAGATCCTTCAACTCCTTGGGATCAATCGAAATCGCGACATCGGGACCGGGCCATGTCTTATCGGAAGTAAAATGTTTCTCAATAATTGAACCTCCGAGAGCCACTGCTGCAAATGCAGTATAGTTTCCTATCGAATGACACGAGAGTCCAGTGATTATTCCCGGAAACGTTTTCTGCAACTGCTGTAGTCCGCCGAGACGCACGTCCGCATATGGTGTTGGATACATATTGGTGCAATGTAAGATTGCGAACGGAACCTTTTTTTTCTTCAAAATCTTCACAGCTATCTTAATGCTGGCGATAGTATTCATGCCTGTGGAGAGAATCACAGGCTTTTTAAAGGACGCAATGTGTTCGATCAAGGGATAATTATTGCATTCGCCAGACCCAATCTTATAGGCGGCAACATCCATCCGCTGTAATCGATCCGCTGCAGCGCGCGAAAACGGCGTGCACAGGTATATCATCCCCTTCGCCTCTGTATATCGCTTCAATTCACGTTCTTCGTCTTCAGTAAGCGCACAACGCTCCATGATGTCCCAAATCGAGACTGTGGCGTTCCCTGGAACCGTCTTTTTTGCCGCCGGCACCATTTCATCTTCGACGACGTGGCTCTGGAATTTGACGCACTCGGCGCCCGCTGCGGCGGCAGCATCAATCATTTTCTTAGCTTTTTCAACGCTTCCTTCGTGATTAATACCTATCTCAGCGATCACAAAAGGCGAATATGCGGACCCGATTTTCCTTCCGGAAATAGCTATAACAGGTTGTATTTTCATGGTCTCTCTTTATGACCGGATAGTATCATGTCCATACTGTCAGCATAGTCTCAGCGACTGCCCTTGGCAATCATACCTCCATCCACGACATTATCCTGGGAAAAGCGCTTGGAAACGAGCCTCTCCGACTTCCCAATCTTTTGGCGTATCAATATCAATAGAATATTTTTCTTCAATAACGTAGCCGCGAACATCGTTGCCGTAAAGACTTGGTTCGGACGCGAATAAAAGATCTGACTTGAAAAGATAGAACGCACCGTTACGGAAATATGTTTTTGGTAAATCTTGTCGACGGCGAACAATCTCGGGCCACGGAGATCCGTCCACCAACTTGGCCTTGTCACTCTGGAGAGAGACTTGCCAATGAAAGTTATAGTGGCCCGGTACTTCGCCAAGTGCAATTACCGAATCTGCGCCAGATGCCGCGACGATTGTAATCGCTTCCCTGACGTGAAATGGCTGACGCGCGGGAGATGTTGGCTCGAGAAGTAGTGTGTAGTCTGGATAATATCCATCTTCTTCTTTGAGGGATTGGACCGCATGCTGTAATACTGGAAGCGAAGGGGTGGTGTCCTGTGCCAGTTCTGACGGGCGCATGAATGGCACCTCGGCGCCGTATTGTCTCGCGACCATAGCAATCTCAACATCATCAGTAGTCACAATAACGCGTTCGAGTGCTTTGGACTGAAGCGCTACCTCAATAGACCAAGCAATGAGAGGCTTCCCTGCAAATGGCTTGATATTTTTTCGAGGAATCGATTTCGAGCCGCCCCGCGCCGGTATGATTCCAAGCACTCGTGACATAAGACGCACACTAGCGCATCCCAGAGATTTTACCAGGGCATAAAACAAACTTATGCTATCATGCGACTATTGCATGAAAAATCCCTTAATCCCCCAAAAAGCTATGGTCGTCGGTCTCGGCCGTATGGGAGGGTGTCATATTAAAGCGTATAAAAACCTACAGATTCAAACGGTTGTTGGAGCCGATATAAGAGAGGAGGCTGTCAGTTCTTACCAAAATACATACCCAGAGCACGTCTTCTCCGCTGATTGGCGATCTCTCTTGAATGAGACCCGCCCAGACATAATGAGTATAGCGACAAACGGTCCGAGCCATGCGGAAATCGTCATAGAAGCCGCTCGTCTCAATATCCCTTATATACTATGCGAAAAACCTCTGACGACTAGTATCGAGAAGGCAGACGAGATGATTGCCACGTGCAATTCTCACGGCACACGACTGTTTGTAAATTTCTCGCTCCGCTTCTTCCCGGCATTCCAAAGACTCCAATCACTCATTGCACTGCATACGTTTGGCAATATCCGGAGCATTCACGTAACCGTGGGTGGTGCAGGTGGCCTAGGGTGCATCGGGAGCCATTATGTCGACCTTATACAGCTCGTGATGGGAAGCGAACCTGTACGAGTATGGGGCGCGCTCGATTCGAAACAGACACCCAATCCTCGTGGATCACAATTTCGAGACCCGGGTGGTTTCGGTATGTACACACTGGCAAATGGCGCTCGCGCATTTCTTGAAATGTCTGAAGATTTTCCTCAGCCGCTCACATTTTCAACACTAATCACTATAATTGGCGACCGCGCACGTGCGATTATAGATGTGCGCCACAACCGTTGGATGCTTGAAGAATACGGCTCAGAAACTATACAACCGATCGCATTTGATGCTTCCGGGCAAGCAGATCTCGTGTCCGCCACCACACTCACAATCAAAGACATGCTTTCAAACGGCGGCCGTACTGCAACAGGAGCAGACGGGATACGTGCGCTTCACATGATACTAGGCATACACGCTTCTCATGCGCGGGGAAATATTCCAGTAGCGATTCCTCTTGTGCAAGATGATCGAATGCTGGATGTACCAATGACTTAACGTATGAGATCAGTACGTGTCGGAATTGTTGGTGCGGGCTCAATTGCCGAACACCACTTGAAGGTATTAGGCTCGTTCCCCGACGTCGAGGTTTGCGCTATTTCAAACCGCGATGAGGAAAAAGGGGGACATATTGCGAAAAAGTTTGGCATTCCCCACATCTATGCAAAACCCCAGACGCTGTTTTCCCAAGAATTACCCGACGCCGTCTATGTACTAGTCTCAGCTGATGCGCTATACCCTACCACACTTCAATGCATAGCTTTTGGCATACCTTTATTTATAGAAAAGCCCGCAGGACTTACATCGGTTGAGACTCGGCATCTCCAAGAAACAGCGCTCAGCAATGACGTGCGAATAATGGTTGGTTATAATCGCAGATTTTACTCAGTGATACAGCGGGCCCAAGAAGCGATTCGCACGCGCGGAGACTTATTAGGGGTAAGAATTGAGGCTCCTGAAGGCATAGAACAAATCAAAACACTAAAGAAATTCTCTCCCGACATCCTCGCACGATGGTTTGTTGCAAACGGCACTCACGGTATCGATCTTCTCAACTTTCTCGGTGGCGATACGACGGAAGTGCTGGCACGAAAAAGGTCTTTTCTGGAACCATCAGGAGATAACTTTGGCGCAACAATCGTTTTTTTAAACTCAGCGCTAGGGCACTATATATCTCATTGGAATTCCCCGGGACGCTGGAGTGTTGATCTGTACGGAGTCAACATACGCGCTCACATTGAACCACTCGAATCCGGCACTCTCATCATGGATGGTGAGGAAATACCCCTTCTGCCAGACCTTGACGATCTCGAATATAAGCCCGGATTTTGGAAACAAAACCGCTATTTTATAGACCGTGTGCAAGACGGCGGTGAGATTACGCGACCCGCATGCTCAATTGCTGACGCACTCAAAACGATGGAGTTGGCCGAGAGAATATTGTCAGGCGGTTCAATAAATTAAAGCCTGAGCGGCGACTAAGGCAGCAAGGCGTTCGCTCGACTTCCCATCCAAAGGGGATGCGAAACGTTCAATCATTTTCCGACGACCATCCTGATGGAGAGTATTATGCTTGAGATACTCGAACAAAGCAGCTACAAGTTCTTTTTTACTGTTTACAACGGCGATACCTCCACACTCAAGCAGTGAAAGGCTATGATCGGCATGATCAGAAAATCGCGCCACAGAAAGCCAACCAGAGCGTGGTTTTGCGCTTTCAAAAGCAATCGCAACAAGAGGTTTTTCAAACGTCGCTGCGTCTATGAGCATGCTTGTGCCCGAAGCACTAACGACAACGTCAGAGTGGAATAGTGAATTAATTAGATGGGCAGTATGCCGCGCATCCATGCGTATCCCGTTGTCACCTGAATGCAAGGGTGGAGCTCCTGAGTCGAAGTATACATGCTTCATTAAAGTACCGGGCGGGGCGTTATGGTGTGCGGGGTGAGCACGAAAAATGAAATTCACAGGGGTTCCGAGAACATTACTTTGAGCAAAGTTTTCAAAAATAGGCATCAATGCTCCTTCGTCATGGAAAAGCGAATCACCGACCGCGGCATACATAATGATTTTCTTCTGAGGATCAATTCCGAGTGTCTTACAAAACACTTCGCGAGATACGATCATCTCGCGAGAGATATGCGCGTCATAGTGTGGTAATCCGGTTACCTTGATTGTGGTCTCACATACGTCGTGCCGGGCAATGGCAGTCGTCCGAATATATTCGTTTTGAGCGATGAAAAGGTCGGGTAGGAACCGCAGAAAACCGTACGTCGAAAGATTGTCCCAACTACGCACCATGCCAATTGTTTTAATACCACGTCTTTTTGCCTCACGCAGTAGTGGTAGGTCAATCGAACGATCGAGCAGCATGGTCGAAAGAACGACCGATGGATTATAAGTATCAAATACACGCTCACAATCTGTAGCACCTTTCAGAAACGAATCAGTATAACGAATGAACAGGCGAAAGAATTTGTTATTCCCAAAAATTAAAGCCATACTGCGCTTAATGTAAGGATGCACACGACTCTGCCCTAGTAGATATGCGCGCCACTGCATAAGATATAGAGTTTTTGATAGAAAACAATTCATCGCAAGAAATGTAACAATTTTCTCTCGCATACTCGGTGGCGGAACAGCAATAGACTCGACCGCGACATTCTTCCCTGCGAGACGCTTTTTATACTCGACCTGCTTTTCGGGTCTGCATACAAAGACGACCCGAAGCCCGTAATGGTCTGTCAAAAGACGTGGGATGCGTGTCTGGGCGATATTACGGACAACTGCTTCATCCGCCAAAGAGATCATTATTGTGCGATTCGACATACTTTTCTCTTTACATAAACTAGCATTCGTAGAGTGACTCACCACATGGTTACTTAAACCACTCAACAATCGATATTCTCACCTGCTCCACTCTTGCCCTTAGTCTGAGAAAAACAAAAGGGCGAATGTTAGTTGCAATTAGTCGTGGTTCACCTTTCCGAAAGGCAAGTATCGTAACAGAACCTTCGCCCAACTGTGGCGCATAGTCTAACTTACACATGCGCTGGAGGGCTGCCTGCATCAGGAAGCCGTGCGATACGACGCACACATTTTTCTCAGACTGGCTTGCATATTCAGTGATTGCATCAACAAACAAATCGATCGCCGCTCTCAGCGACTGCCCACCTTCAGGCTCTGAGTCAAGATTTGTGAGAAGTTGCCGCTTAATTTCTTTAGCTTTTTGCTTATCAATTCGCGACTGGGAAAGCACTTGTTCATTTAAGCGCTCATCTACCACAACACGCGCATTGGTCTCTTCTTGGATTACGCGGGCAGTTTGCTTTGATCGCTCAAAAACACTTGTATACGTTACGGAAATCGCGCGTGACTTTAGGAAACGTGCAACTGCACGAGCCTGCTGAAAGCCGAATGGAGTAAGAGTCACACGTGCAGCTTCTAGAGGAAGTAGATTATCGTTAGGGTAATCCTGGCAGTGTCTCACAAGAAAAACAGTAGTCTCATTCGCCATACTTATGAAGTATATAAAGGGTGAACTTTTACATGTTGCCTTAGTGGATCTCGTGGTATTTCGAGCATCGCGTAAGGCTTTTGATCGTCCAGATGAAATATTAAAAATGACGCACAATCGTCGTCTTTATTTGTATCAGGCACTTTGATTACAAAATCACTTTTAAGTACCTCGGGATGCATAGGTGCGATTCTTTGAATTAGAGACAATGGTCGCATTTGAGACCTCCTACTCGCTACGATCATATAGCTAGATAGAAAAAGACCCGGGACACCGAGGAGTAGAGACATGTAGATTAAAAAACGCCACTTGCGGGTATATTGATTACGCAAGATGGCACTTTTGAGCACAAAAAGAACGGCGCTCCATCGGCTAGGCATAATCATGACTGGCGCCTTGTAACTCGCGAAAGGTAAGTAAAACATCTGAAAAGGCAGCCCGGCTTTTATTAGGAGTCGCCTATAGCTAAAATAACTATAAATATATGTTCGGTAACTCTCGTGCCCACGGTGCTTAGCGTACAAATTCGCCAACCAACGCGGAATTTGAGCAGTATATGGCAATTTTGAGTGAGGGTCTCGGAAAAAATAACCTGGGAAAAGTCTATTTTCAATAGCAAGATACATAACTCCCGCATCAACAAGGAAGGAAGAGGCGTGCTTGAGAAATTTTTTTTGAAGCTCTTGCGGATCTTCGTCGAGCTTGGCCACGCCAACCCATTCCATCACGCCACTCACAATAACCGCGTCAAATTGACGTTCGTGAAATGGTAGGTTACAAAATTCGAAAGGATCTGCGTGCACATACTCAATATTCGTGAGACCTTCGCTCTCTGCACGCATTTTGATAAACTCCAACAACTCAAGAGACGTATCTACTGCAATCACTTTTTTATAGAAACGCGCCAACGGAATTGTTATATTTCCATATCCTGACCCAAGATCAAGTACCGCACTATCAGCACTAAGTGGAAGCAGAAAGTGAAAGTCCGCACGCTCAGTATTGTCAATATACTGAAGAAACTTATCGCGTTTCTCAGTCTCAAAAACAAACTCTTCCCTAGCCTTGGTGTAACCTGACACCCCCGCTAATTCAAGAAATTTCCGCATTTGTTCACGAGCAATCAGTCCCCAGTAGTAATCGCGCCGCGTAAAAACTTTAATACCGCGCTCTATTTTGATCGGTGGATGTGAATACATAAATTTCAAATTCGTTCTGAGAGAGCGCCCGCATAATTGCCCCCAATTGGCATGGGAGTGTAACACACCGGGCATATATTACAGAGTCTCGAAAAAACGTGTCCACTTACTAGGTGACCAAAATACGCTGACATTTGATTTGACAAACTGAATAATTTTTTTGTCACTATCATTTAAATATACCATGTTCTTTAGATTCATTTTCATTTCTGGAAGGAGCTTCAGGAGTGCACGCCAACGTTCCCACATGATAAGCATATTCGAGGCAACGACTTCGACCGCAATCCCAGCGATTCCCAAAGTCATTACGCTAATAGGTAGCACAATAAGTAATATTACTATCCTCAAAATCTCAATCAAAAACCAACTTCGCTGTTGCTTAAATGCAACAAAAACGGTGAGGTGTAAGGCTTTCACCAGTCCCGTCACGACTATAATCAGCATCAGAAGTAAGAGCGTTAGCGCTTGTGTGTATGCAGGAAAAATAAGTGGAACAATTAGAGGCAGTATGACCGCAGAGAAAATCACAACGCATATACCAATTAGTGACTGGTAGCGCGTCATCTGAATAATCAAAAAATGCAACTTATGACGATTATGCATTATAGACGGCAGATAAGATCCTATAACTGGCGCAGTATTAAACAGACTCGTCAGCTGTGTCACAATACCCAGTGCAAAAGAGAATAATCCGACTGCTTCCGTGCCAAGCATTACTTTGATAATCCACAGGCGGAGATTCTGCGTAATCGTACCAACATACGAAGCGGCAACCCCCCACTTACGATGATCACGTAGCAGGCGCCAAAAAGGTAATGTACCGTCTGTAGCAACACCCCAAAAAGTACGTAGAGCAGAAATTGTCCGCGGAGCAAAAACTGTAATCACAACCACCTGCGCCAACACCGAAGCATATAGAACCCCATCCGCACCTCGGTCTAGTATAGGCAACATGATGATGAGTGAAACAAATTTTGCCACTTCTTCTGTTGTAGAAAAAAAAGCTTGATCCACATGTCGCACAAATACAAACGGCATCATACTTGACGCTGTACGGAGTGGCGAAAGCAAAAAAAGGAAAGCAACTATTTTAAAATAATAATCAATTAAACTATTGCCTGTGAAGTACCCAATGACAGAAGAACCAAAAAAAAGTAGGGCCCATGCTAAGAATCCAATGATTAATTGGAAAGAAAAAAATTCAATGAACAGCGCTTTCATCTTCGTGTGATTGTGGCGAGCCCTTTCCAAACCCAAATCTGCGGTTACGATTGAGGTAAGGCCTGGTAGCATAAACAGACCAATCGTAGAAACTATTGACATGGTCAGCTCTACAAGGCCATATTCGTAAACTGTAATGCTCGAAAGAATCAGTAGTATGTTCGCAAATATTACTATTTTACCGAGCGCTGTCCCCAATGTGTTCCAGGCGATTCCGGTGCCAATAATACGCACTGTACTCATGTTATCGGCATACTATCATCATCAACGAAACCTGCCACAAGACAGGTATTGATTCGTCGTTATATATCCCCCACCACACCCAACCATTTCAAGACTGGTAATTCATTGTTGAGCCCTTGGTACTCGAACCGTACCCGGTGATTGCCGGAAGGCACATAGACTGCCATGAAAAGCCCGTTTGCTCGCACAATCGAAACAGGCTCACCGTCGATCGAGGCAACCCACCCCGGGAGATAGGATTCTGAAAGAACCAGATATCCCCCACCCTTCACGTCGACTACATGTAATCCATTCTGAGCGATATGGTTCTCGATCACTCCCCCACCACTCTTTGAACAGAGCTCGCAATCAAGATAGACTTCGCCCTCAAATGCACGGCTCGAGGATGCATAAAGCGACATAAAGTTTTCATGCGGTTCCCCATATACTACGCGAGGCATGTAGACGATGGGATAAGGGTTAGCAACTTCATACAGACGTAAGAGGAGATTGTAATCGGTTATACGTTCTTCCCCCCGCAAAACGAGGCGGGGATGCCTGAGCTCAACGCCAGAAATAACATACTTTGCGCCCATCATGGCGAGCACTCCGGGGTTCGCGAGGAGGCGCTGCGTGCGCTCCTCATAAGTCCCTGCCCCATAGCCCGCATAGAGTTCGCCACCGACCGCCTCCATCGCAGTCAACATGTCGGTCGTCTCAAATTGATCGTAGCCATCGATACTCTTCATGCCGTGATGCAAGTGATAATTCGGTACACCAGCACGGACCGTAAGTTTTTTAACCGCGTCCATTTCCTTCTCAGAAAGTTTGTATTGCGGCGGGATCGCATTTGAAACAGCTGCATTAGCGAGAAAGGAATAGAATCGGTATTCGCGCACATCATTTTCGTTTGCATAGTCGAGCGCGAGATGTGGAGCCGCTCCGGCGTTTTCCGGATGATAAAACTGCTCATAACGCAGTACGGGAATCATCAGTACCGTGGCACAACTGACGATGAGTGCACTACGTCGAAACGCCTCATTACTGATCCGCTGACGCATAAAAGCCAACATGGTAGCAACAGAGAGCCCCAGTACGAGCGTAGGTAAAAGGATATTCATGTCGCTGAAAGAGAGTAGTTCTCGATACGCAGAAATCCCCCGCTCGATCGCTCCAGCGTAGTGCTCACTTCCTTTGGACATGCCGAGAAGTGAGTAAAGACCTGCCGCACTTGCAATTGTGTGCACCCATTCAGCAACCGTGCCGCCGATTCGCTCTGACAAAATATTACTTATGATAATAAAACCGAGGAGCGCCGCGTAACATGCAAGCGCTACGTAGAGGACAACGCGCACTGTTCTCTCCCGTAGGAAGATTGCAAAGCGATCGAAACCGAATGCGCCGAGAAGCGCGAGGAAGAATGCGCCAACATACATGAAGCGATACGGGAATCGGAATAGCTCAAAAAGCGGCAGCTTACTCAAGAGATAGTAGAGAGGTGAATACGCAACAGAACACAGGAGGAGAAAAAGTGCCGTAACACCAACCGCAGCAAGGCGTGATTCATTAAATGGCACGTACTTTTTCCTCGCAAATCGGGTCGCCACATATGCGAGCGCGGCAATCGCGAACAGATTCCACAGCGCGCCAACATACAGTGGCTTACGCCCCGCAGTCACATACGGAATGTAAAAATGGTCAGGCACTGCTATCAATGCGAAATCACCGAGCGCAACAACTTTCCTCGTCGCATCTGCGTACGACACACTCTCGGATCGCGCGCTCTGTGGCAACAGCGAAAGTGCGGGAATAATGAACGGCAATCCGATGAGAATGCCGCATGCGATACCCGCGCAGATCACCCATCCTTTCGCCACGATCGAGCGGAATGATTCCCTTTTTTCGAGCAGGATGCGAACGATGGTATAGACACCCGCTGCAAGAAGCGCATAAAGGACGATTTGCGTGTAGCCAGCGAGCAGCGTACTTCCGACACCGAGGCCGAGAAGCGCGATAGCAGATCTCTTTCGCAACGTCGAATCTAAGACGCCGCTCGCCACGTACATAAGTAGAGGCACGAGAAAGAGCGTGTTGGCAATTAAAGGATTTGAGATGAAACGTGTATGGAACGCAATGAGAAAGCTTGGACCAACGAGCGCAGATGCGGTCCGAGAAATGCCCAACGAACGTGACGCAAGATACGAAAACGTGAACGTCAAGACAATATCGAAGAAAATGCGAATGTGCGTGCCGGTAAACCCATCAAAAAAACTGAAGATAACGAGGTTGAATGGATCGAGAAATCCTGCGACCTGACTCGCGTATGCCGGAAACCCTGAGAGCATGCCCGGAACCCACAAGAACGACTGCCCTGATTGGAGCGCACGAGCATAAAAATCGAATAATGGATAATAGTACAGCGCAGTATCGTGATCAGTAATGTGTATGGCCAATCCCCACAATCCCGGTGCAACCCACGCAAGGGCGAGCGCGACAGAAGCAATCGCTACGAGCACGCGCTTATCGTTCCAAACCTTCATGGTGACGATCGTACCATCGGAATCCCACAATAAACGCACTAAACAACAAAAATCCCTCCACTGGTACCCGATACCGCGCATTCGAGACAGGTCCTGTCAAAAGAGCAAAATACACCACTAACCCGGCACAAAAGAGCGCCGGAAACCATATGCGTCCCATAACCGTACGCATGGTCTCGATCATAAAAAGCACCGTCACCGTGCCCCAGAATCCGGTGCCCACGAGAAGCAACGTTACCGCCAAACCCCCACTAAGAATGTACTCAAAAATGAGTGGTACATCGAAACGCATGAGCGCTGTCGATATGTTCGGCATGGCGCCAATGTCGACATTGAACAGGCGGATTGTATCGCGCAACCCATCGGTTATGAAAAAGGGTATCGTTTTCACAACATGGAAAAAAGTATAGGACAACTCGTTCCCGCGTATGATTTCTCTGAACGTATCGGTGAATACGGCACTTCGTGCAAGCGAATGAGATTCTTCGCGTGGCAGTGCCGTCTGTGCTTCTCGGAATGAAGCGAGAAGCGCCACCGCCCTCTCGTCGCTACGCCACTTGAGAAATTCCGGCGCGTTGTAGAGCATCAGATTCGCGGCGCCGACCGAAGAAACATTCCAGGAGTCGAAGAGGACGTGATTGCGATACATCCATGGAGCGACTACGGCCAGCGACGTTACGCATAACACACTCGCAGCGATGATACCTTTCTTCCATGATTCCCCTGTTACAAGCGCAAACGCACCGCAAAGCAGGGGTAAAAACAACGCGATCGGACGGACGAAGATGGCAACGCCGAGAAGGAGACCGCATAGAAAAGCTGCCTTATACGCCTGCGGTATACGCATGAGACAGAGAATCGCAGCAAGAAATACGACGGTAAAAAACGCGTCTGACAGGAAGGAGGCAGAGAGGAAAAGACGAACGGGTTCGAACACAAAAACAATCGCAGACCAGAATGCCGCGCGTTCGTGATAGGCGCGTAAGAGCGTATAGAGCAAGATGGGGGCGCTGCTCACGAGAAACGCGTGTATGAACAGTGCGGTATAAGAAACTCCGACTATACTGAAAATGAGTGCTAAAAATACTGGGTACCCAGGTGAACGAAAGCTCTCTGGATAATACGGCTCGCTCACGGCGACAGAAAAGACTCCATTATTGCGAATGTTCTCTGCGAGTAAGACATACCCCCTGCTATCCCCCGTGAGATGCAGCGGATTTAATTCTTGCTTCTCGGCGGCCATGATGAGCGCTGCGCACGCGGCAAGCGTGACGAAGACGGAGGTAGCAGCGACGATAAGGAAACGTGTCTCGTATAGAAGGTTCATGATTTGCGCACAACAGCGACGAGAGAAACTCCGAACGGGAGCGGAATTATTCGCAACAGAAACCGTTCGCTACTGAATATCCACGCAAGAACGCGATTGAGAAATGCAGGCGATTTGTCGAAATCGTTACTTTCGTGTTTGTAACTTAGTTTCCCCACAAGACGCACCAATGCAATGAGTGGAAATAAAAAGAAGTTGTAATAGCTGAGCACGTGTACCTCGAAGCCGGTTTCTAGGAAAAGCTTGCGCAGTTCATGCTTGCGGTAGCGTCTGAAGTGGTGCGCACGTTCGTCGTGGGGACTCCACAAGAATCGGAACGCGGGCACAGTGATCACGGCAATCCCTCCTTTCTTCAGAACCCTATGCACATCTTCGAGTGCCGTCATATCATCTTTTAGGTGCTCGAGTACGTCGAGCAGAGCTACGACATCGTAGGTATCGGAAGGAACCTCGTGTGATGGAAATCCCGACTGCAGTATTGCAACGTTGGGAGCAGTTTTTTTTGCGAAAGCAATTGCTTCTGGCGCAGGATCAAGTCCATGCACATCGTAACCTTGTTCGGAAAACGCTTTTGCATTGAATCCGGTCCCGAGTCCAATGTCGAGCAGTTTCCCCTTTGGAGCGAAGCGACGCATGAGATCGAACACAACGTTGCGTCGACCCTGAAACCACCAGTGGTTTTTTTCAAGCTCTGCCATTTCTGCGTACATTCCTTTTTCCATATTATCGGTACTTCCCTTGCACAAAGCGTATCAAAATCAGCGTCATTCCCTTTAATGAGCGAAACACATCGCGTACGGGCCGTATGCGCGAATCAGGATCGTCGGTCCACGTGACTGGCAATTCAATAAAATGGTGTCCACGGATTTTTGTGACGAACACTTTCTCGGCTTCAGCAACATAATAATGATCGAATTGATGTTTAAAAACATCGTGTGCCGCTAACCGGCGATACATTTTGAAGCCGAGTGTGAAATCAGTTGTCCGCCACATCCAAAACAATGCTCGCGCAAGAAACAAAAAGCCGTATCCTAAAAAAATTCTGAGAGGTGGTTGCCAAAGTACGATACGCGATTCTGGCAATTCGCGACTCCCGAATATCACATCGAGTTCAGTATCGTTTTCAAAACGCTCGACGAAGCGAATAATTGCTTCGTCGGCAACAGACCCATCGGCATCGGTTTCTAATATAAGGCTGCCACGCGATTCAAAAATACCCTTCTTAACCGCGGCTCCGCGTCCATGATTAGCGCCGTCGCTGACAAGGCGTATCTCTGGATATTTTCCGGCAAGTTCTTGCACCACTGCGAGCGTCGCATCGGTACTGCCATCATCAACCACAATCACCTCAAACGACACGTGCTCACCCTGAAGATAGGGCACCGTACGCTGTAACGTTTTCGGAAGACGTTTTTCTTCGTTGTAGGCTGGAATCACTAGGGAAAGGAGGGGTTCCGTAGGATTTTGCATCAGCACATCATATACTGGATTTATGAGCGACGACATCGTGACAAATCCCGCGAGCGAGGTGGCACCGGGCGTCTCTTTTATAGGATCTGAAGGAGCCCACGAATTCGTTCGGTATTTCGCGGCTTCCGGAATAGCGCTCATCATCGACATAGGGACACTCTGGTTGCTCACGAGCGTTTTCAACGTTTCCTATCTTCTCTCCGGAGCACTCGCATTCACACTGGGACTCATCACGGTGTATGTACTCAGCACACGATGGGTATTCAGTTCTCACTCAATCAAAAGTCCGCTCGCGGAATTCGGTATGTTTGCACTCATCGGCCTTGTCGGTCTCGGCCTCAATGAGCTCGTCCTCTGGCTCCTCACGGGGCTTCTGGGCGTCTTTTACCTCACCTCGAAGATAGCAAGCGTGGCTTTGGTATTTACGTGGAATTTCGCGGCACGTAAATGGTTTCTCTTTTCGAATACACACCATGCATAAAAAAACAGCACTCATTATCGGCGCGGGTCCTGCAGGGCTCACGACCGCGCTTGAACTCCTGCGACGCACTGACATCCACCCCATTGTCGTCGAAATGGATCCTGAGTATGTTGGCGGCATTTCGCGCACCGTGAATTACAAAGGTAACCGTATCGACATAGGCGGACACCGATTCTTTTCAAAATCAGATAGAGTAATGCAGTGGTGGGCAGACCTCCTGCCTATTGCAATCCCAGAAGATGGCACCACAAACGTCACGTATCAAAAAACTACCCGTGCACTGACGGAAGGCTTGAAGCGTGCGACGAAAAGCGATGGCGAGAATGTGATGCACGTGCGCCCACGAAAGACGCGCATCATCTATGGAGGAAAATTCTTTGCCTATCCGGTTGAACTTTCGCTCGACACACTTCTCAAGCTCGGCCCCATCAAGGTCATCAAGATCGCATGGACTTATTTCTATGCCGTCCTCTTCCCTGTTCGACCAGAAAAAACGCTCGAGGACTTCTTTTTGAACCGTTTCGGTAAAGAGTTGTACGAGACTTTTTTCAAATCCTACACCGAGAAAGTGTGGGGTACCGCGTGTGCAAATATGTCGGCCGAGTGGGGGGCACAGCGCGTCAAAGGACTCTCGATCACTAAAGCAATCCTTCATGCAGTAAAAAAGATCACACATGTAGGAGCCTTGAGCGGCAAAGCGGTCGAAACGTCACTTATCGAGCAATATCTCTACCCCACATATGGCCCGGGTCAGATGTGGGAGGTTGCAACGGAAAAAATTCGTGAAAAAAATGGTGAGGTGCGTATGGGCGCGCGCGTAACGAAACTTACGCAAAGCAATGGAAAAATCATCTCAGCTATCATAGAAGGAGCGCATGGCATGGAAATCGTTCATGCTGATTATGTGTTTTCCACCATGGACATTCGTACACTGCTCTCAATCATGACCCCGTCTGCACCCGAACATATCCGGCGCATATCTGATGATCTGCAATATCGCGACTTTCTCACCGTCGGACTCCTCATGGAAGAAAAAATTAAAGACCATGAAGGAACACTGATGTCCGACACGTGGATGTACGTTCACGAAAAAGGAGTGCATGTTGGGCGCGTGCAGATATTCCATAACTGGCATCCTAAACTTGTCGCTGACCCAAACCATGGCTGGCTGGGGCTCGAATATTTTGTGAACGAAGGCGATGCGCTTTGGAGCATGCAAGATACTGATTTGATCAAACTAGGCGAGGACGAATTAGGCGCGATCGGTCTCAAACAAGGAATTAGGGTCATTGACGGGACGGTGATACGTCAACCCAAGGCATATCCAGGATACTTCGGTTCATATACACGCTTCCCCGAAGTGCGGGCGTATTTGGATACGATCGAAAACCTCTTTCCCATCGGCAGAAACGGCATGCACCGCTACAACAACCAAGACCATTCTATGCTCGCCGGCATGACGGCAGTCGACAACATCGTTGCGGGTCGTACCGATAAATCAAACCTCTGGGCCATTAACACGGAAGACGATTACCACGAAGAGAAGCGGCACTGATTAGTGTTTCTCGCCCAGATTCGCTTCCATAACGACCAAGCGAGGCGCATCTAACTCCTATATGACTACCTGGATGTCGTAGATGTTGAATGAATAGAACCATCGTATGCGGCCGCGTGTGCGATCTCTATGAGGCGCACGACTTCTAAACCCTCCTCAATATGCGGTCGATCCGATGTTCCCGTACGCACCGTTCCAAGAAATGCCTGTAGTTCTGCAGTAAGTGGAGATACTGCGTCGTAAACGGGGATAGTCGTCGACCCGCCAACAACAACTTTCACCTTTTCATTTGCAGTGTCATCGAACAAGAGTGTTCCCTTAGTTCCGTAGATTGTAAACGTGCGTCGCTTTTCCTCCGTAACCCAACTGACGCGTGAAATAAATGGAATTGAGCCGAATGAGAACGTGACGCGCGCCGAATCCTCTGCCCTCTTCCCATCCTCAGCCGCAACCGAAACTGAATCTGGCATACGCCGCATTATTTCACGAGCCATAACAAGATGGTGCGGCAACCAGTCCCACATCACAGACCCGTCAGTGCGCGGGTTATTACTCGTTCCCTCTGCTTCAATCTTGGTGATTGAACCAATGCTTGCGAGCGATGATACAACGACGCGAAATGCCGGATTATAGAGCTGAATATGTCCCACAAATACTGGAGTGGCATATTTTTTTGCAGAGTCTTGTATCGCTTGCGCAGAAGCAAGCGAAGTAGCCATCGGTTTTTCGATGAATGTAGGAATGCCTTTCTTAATAAAGGAAAGCGCGATTTCAGCATGCGTAGTGCTTGGTGTGGCAATAATCACGCCATCAAGACCTTCGGGAAATTCGTCGCGCCCGATCAGAACAACTTCAACATCTCTCATTTCTGAAAGTTCTTTCCGAATGTTTTGACCCCAGCGACCCTTCCCGACAAGGCCGATTGTGAGCATACAAATCTATTTTGAATCGTTGTACGAATCCTGTGCGCGCGCCCACGCAACAAATCGTTTGAGACCCTCATCCAAATCGACGGTCGCCCTATAGCCTAAGTCATTCTCCGCCTTGGTGAGGTCTGGACAGCGGCGCTGCGGTTCTCCTGCAGGATAAGTATCCGGATAATCGATGAGTGAATGGCGTGACCCCGGTACGACTTTTCGGAAAAGCTCCGCGAGATCCCGCATCGCGATCTCATTCTCGGCGTTTCCGATGTTATACGCATGGCCGGGTGTCCCGCTGAGCAGCACCTGTAGGAACCCCGTGATCGCGTCTGAGATGTAGCAGAACGTGCGTGTTTGGTGACCATCACCATGCACCGGAATCTCGCGTCCATTGAGTGCTTGATAGGTGAACATCGGGACCACGCGCCGATCATTGTGTCCCATGCCAGGGCCAAAGACGTTGAACGGACGGACTATCTTGGCTGGAACCTGATGACGGTCATGATAGATGGTGACAAGTGTCTCACCGAGACGCTTCGATTCGTCGTAACATGCGCGTGGCCCCACGCTTGAGACATAGCCGTGATATGTCTCCGGTGTTGGTACGGCTTTCGGATCAGGATCGCCGTAGATTTCGCTCGAACTGAAAAAAAGGAAACCCTCGAGATTCGGATTACGCTTCGCGAGCTCGAGCAGATTGCGCGTCCCATGCACGGCGCTCTCGATCGTCTCAATAGGATGCTTCATGTAATACACAGGCGATGCGACGCCAGCGGCATGGATGATGAAATCGAGGTCTTGCCGAAGCGGAAGCGGGTGCGTAACGTCTGCCCAGACATGGAGAATGTGCGGGTCGCCAGAGGCGCCCTCACGATGCGCTTTCGCGTCACCGGTAATGAAGTTGTCGACGGAAATCAGTGTGCACGGCTCCGCCAAGACCTCTGCGTTCAAGCGCTTCACGAGCGCAGTAATGTGACGACCGAGGAATCCTGCCCCGCCCGAAAGGAGTACGGTCTTCCCGGAAAAACGATGAGCGTCTTTCCCTAGTTTCCGGATGATTTCTGCCGTATCGTCGAGACGAGAAGGATTGCGCTTTGCGGCTTTAGGTGCACTCATGTGTCGACTTTTCTTGCGCGGAGAACGGCGTGCCTTCAGTTTTTTAGAACGGGATTTGTGAGTTGCCATAGCAGGCGGATTATAACGAGAGCTGCCCGAACCGCAACCTAGGTCACTTCCCGAGGCGGTATTGGTATGAAATAACGGTATGCATTCTGTGTCTTTTTACGGATGTCGTCGATATACTCGTAAGCAAAGATGACGAGAAGTTGCGGCGGGTGCGCATCCAAATGTGACTTCGGGACAATGGGGATGTGCGTACCGGGCGTGAATTTATCCTGTTTCAGAGGACTGTCGTCTACCGTAAACGGGATGAGGTCCGGGCCGATGCCGCCATAATTGCAGATGGTGGTGACTCTCGCGGGTGCACCATATCCCGCTACGGAAACTCCTGCGCCTTTGAAACCGAGAAGCGCGTCACGAAACGCGCTGATCTGCGTATCGACTTCATTCTTGAATTCTTGGAGTCGCGGGAGGGTTAGCGTCGTCGATTCGTCTTGTACAAGCGCCTTGACGCGATCCGATGCGCCGGGACCGCGCCCTTTTCGCATGATCGTAACCTGAAGCGAACCCCCGTGCGGTTCGATATGCTCGACATCCGCGACATACATACCATGCGACTCGAAGAGGTGCGACAGCGATGTGAGCGAATAATAGAAGATGCGATCGAGGTAGAATCGCTCGAACTGGATATCCTTCAGAATATTGCCGATGTATTCAACTTCGATGATGAAGCGACCGTCATCGGCCATCAATTGATCGACGGTCTCAATACAGGCGTGCGGATTCTCGAGGTGCGTGAAAACGCTGCTCGCCACGATCACGTCGGGCTTGCCGTATTCTTTTTCTGTCGCAGCAGCGCTTTCTTGGTCGAAGAATGCGGTAATCGTCGTGAGTCCGGCATCATTCGCAATCTTCGAGACATTGATTGAAGGCTCGATGCCAATCGCTTTCACGCCGAGCTCTTTGAGGGGTTTCAAGAGGATGCCATCATTTGAGCCAACATCGACCACGAACTTCGCATCAGCAAGTTTTTTGGCAAGCGCCTCAAAATGACGAACAAGCCCGGGATTCACCGACGATAGGTAGTAATAATCCTCGAACATGCGCTCCCGCGATATCTTCGTACCAAGCTGAACGTTCTTGCAGTTCGTGCAGAAGAAGACCTGCATTGGAAAGAAATCTTCCGTCACGAAATCTGCCTCACGGGGATACTTGTTCGCAAGGGGTTGGCGCCCAAGGTCTAGGAACAATTGCGCCGCATCAGTCCGACAAAGGTCACAAAGCATGGTTGCGAGTATACGCGATGCACGCCTGATGCTCAATGCGCGAACTTCCGTATGAACTTGCTGATCGCGCGAGCGCGGGAACCCCAGTCGTGACGACGCGCGAGCGCTTGTGCTGCATGTGTCTTTCCCTTTTCAGGTGCATCGAGCGCCGTGAGAATGGCGCGCGCAAAACTTGCCGGGTCGTCCGGAGTCGCGAAATCGACCTCATGCTCAGAGACGATTTCCCTGATCGAAGGCAGATCGGAAGCAACGATGGGTCGCCCCGAGGCCAGATACTCGAACAACTTTACAGGCGAAGTCTCATACTTCGAAGCCGCATCTTTACCAGTATTCGGTAGTACGAGCACATCGGCTGCACGGAAAAAAAGTGGGATCCTGTCATGCGATTGATGAGCAACGAACTCAATACGCGGCAACTTCTTTTCGCGGACGAATGCCTGGAGGTCCGCGCGGTCAGACTCAGTACCGCCCACGAAATAGATATGTACATCCTCCGGCAACGACACAGAAGCCTCGGCAAGCGTATAGACACCCTTCCAACCGAAGAGATGTCCTGTGTAGAGCGCGATACGAACATCCTGCGGCAAACCGAGAAGGGCGCGCGCTTCGTAGCGCGTTTCCGGACGCTCGAAGAAAGACACATCGACCGCGTTCGGTTGTGTGAGCATGCGTTCCTCGGGGAATGCGTAGCGCTCTGCTAGACGCCTCTTTTTTATCGAATTCGTTACGATAAGCCCCTTTGTACGCACGAGTACGAGGCGATTTAGAATGCCCCAGCTGCTCTCATAGAAATCATGAATCTCAGAAAATACTCGTCGACACACAAGTGCGGGGAGAATTAAGTCACGCAAATCATGAGCATACACAATCGCCTCTCGTTCGCCCGTGCGCACGAGGCGAATGGCACATACCACATTGAACGAAGCCACCATGAGAAAAAATCCGAGCATTTTCCATGCGCGCATACGATCGAGCACTGGCAGTTTCCGTATGACGAAACATTCGCTTACACCATGGAATTCAAAAGGATCTTGTTCGCCATACACAGGGTCATCCCTTTTCGGCAGCCATAATTCCACCTCAAAGCCCTCGCGCACGAAACCAGCGCACGTCTTCATGATGAGCGGCGACATTGTTTTCTCGGAGGGTATACGCCAGTGAGTTATGTAGATGAGCTTCGCCATATTCGTTTCACACGTTGATTCTTGTACAATAGCGCTGTCGTATATGCATGGTCAATTGCAGGCATTCTGCGCGCAGGTACTTTCCCGGGAGACACACATCGGACGCATGGCCCGCGTCGGCCTCGTCGGATTATGTGGCTTCGTCATCCAGACAAGCATCTTCGAGATAATCGGCATCCAATTCGAATTACTCCGCCCATCGACCGCCGCACTCGTCGGTGGCGAGATTGCGATCTTGGTGGGATTCGCGCTCAACAATCGGTACAACTTTTCTGAACGAACCCTGCCCGTACAGACACGTCTACTCCGATTCCACACGGTCGTGGCCGGTTCGTTATTCCTGCAGTGGCTGTTCGTCCGACTTGCTGAGCACTATTTCGGAGACCCCATGATGATCCGCCTAGCCTACCTGTGCGGTATTACCCTCGGGTTCCTATCAAATTATATAGGGTACACACTTTGGGTCTGGCGGAAACATTAAAAACTCGAAATTTTTGTGCGAATCTCGCGCATCAAATGCCGAGTCATCACATCGAGCCTAAAGTAATTTACGTACGCATCTCGAGCCTTGGTCTGAGCCTCACGCCAGGAGGTTTCAGTTTTGGCGTTGTACCAAGAGCGAACGATTGTGGGCATGCGACAAATATCCATGTGATCAATGATGATGGCAAATGTGCTGTAATCGATCACCTCGGAAAAAGGGAAATTTCTTTCAGTGTCGATTATTACAGGCACTCGACCAAGCGAGAGTAACTCGAAGAGCCGCGTCGACGCATTTGCGTCCCCGCGGACGTCGAGCCCAATGTCAGCGTTTAGCGCATTATCGACGAACTCTTTCCGAATTGCGTCGGAATCTCCTCGCATCGTTTTAATATTGCCTGAATACCCACCCCTCCTCACGATCGATGACCTAACCTCATGACTCGCGCTTAGTGCGCTCAGAGCCTCTTGGCGCACGAACACACCCTTGCGAAACGCACGATAGCGGTGATCGAATATGCTACGCACACGCACAGGCAGCTCTTTAAGGGAGGAGCGGAGATATTGGGTGGCAGACATTTCAGTCCATCCAGCAAAGAAGATCGTCGGCATCGTTGTTTTCTCGCGTATCGTCAAAGCGCTGTTGCAGTATTGCTCGAGCAAATCTTCAGAATACGGAGGAATAATGATGTCGTTCTTTTGTTTCAAGAATCGATATCCGCCATACCGCATAACGATGCTGCCGGGGTCGTTGATATATGCGTCCACATCTTGAACAGCATCGATCAGAAGTGGTTTATGCGCAGTTCGCGCAGTTGAACGCGATGCTTCAAAGACATCTCGTACTCTACTCGTAGCGAGAGTGTACCGATATGGTAAAAGCACTACGTCGCACTCTTCTATGCGACCCACAATCGAATACACGCTCGTATCTAAAGAATGCGCGTCGAAGACTTTTCGAGTAAACGCTAAATTCGGAGATGAAGCAATGCCCCAGAAAGGGAACATGAGCGGTATATGCTCAACATTCGTTCGCCTCCATGCAGGGTCGACGTACATGCGAACATGTTCGCTCATATCGAACCGTTGCTGATTTTGATTGAGAAGAAATGGTGGTAGGAACTCTCGAAGGGGATGAAATCGCGGGTGATGCGGCCGTGTTTGGAGAGCTCGGTGCGTATGCGGGATAATGGGTAGCCGCGTTTGCCGATTTCCCAGTGGTGCTGGCCGTTGAAGGCGTGCTCTTTCGGAAATGGAATTTTGTAGGCAAGACGAATGCGTGGGAGGAATGGAATTTTGAGCGCAAGCGAGAGCATGGGGCCGAAATGCGGAAGACTGATGAGCACATGCGTTCGTGCGACGCGCGCGAGCTCGGTGAGTGCTGGTTGGAATTGATCAAACGGTAAGTGTTCCAAGACTTCGAACGCGCAGGAAATATCGAATGAATTATCTTCAAACGGGAGCTTCGTGACGGGTGCTATCACATCCGCACCCACATCGTCCGCAATATCCGCACTCGTGTAGGCGATCTGCGTATTGTTCTTGAGGTAGCTTCCCACCACCCTGTCGCCCGCACCGATTTCAAGCACCGACCGCGCATTCGATCGTATGATTTCCGCAAGCTGTGTCTGGTAGCTTACAAATCGCTCTTCGGTGCCATAGCGCTCGAAGCGATAGGCATCTTTATCTACTTGTTTTTGAGTATGCATGGATATGGTGCGTATTATGCCACAATCGATATGCGCTTGTCCTATTGCGACAATACGCTACCATCTGGTGAATGCTACGTGTTGAAGTTTTTAAAGCAGCCCTAAAACTCATGCTCGGACGCGGCTCACGGCGCTCATATGGACAATTCGGAGAGGATGCGGTGGTACAAACGCTTCTTAAGAAATCTTCAGGCTTCTATGTTGATGTTGGCTGTTATCACCCCATCCTTTATTTCAACACATATGGTCTTTATAGACGCGGTTGGCAAGGTATCGTAATCGATCCGAACAGGAACCTAGGCCCGCTTTTCAGGATCTTCCGGCATCGAGACGTCTTCGTGAATACGGCGGTGGGAAGGAGTGATACGCGAACATATTACGAATATGCCGATGGTGCATATAACACACTTGAAAAGTCAGAAGCGGTAGAACGAAGAGGACCTGTACATACTCGAGATGTCTCCGTTCGCCCTCTTGCGGAGTTAGTGAAGGAGTACGACATACAACAGATCGATTTTTTAAATGTTGATGTCGAGGGTATGGATCTTGAAGTATTGACTTCGCACGACTGGAATATCCCACCAAAAGTCATTGCCGTCGAACAACATATTGCGTTTGAGTCTATACAACAAAGCGACGTGTATGCGTTTCTCAAAGAGAAAAACTATCGTGTGCACGGGATTGCAGGGCCAACACTAGTGTTTTGTCGAGAGAATTGAGACAAGGCGTTCAATAAGATTCGGGAGCGCGTGCTCGCGCTCCACCATAGCACGGCTTGCGGCGCCGAGCGCCTTGCGCTCGTCTTGTCCGAGATGGTGAATGCATACGAGTGCTTTGAGAAAGAGCTCGGGCTTCGGCTCGGCAACAACGAGATCCTGATGGATTTTTGCGAGAATAGGTTTCGCCGCATCGTTCGATGAGATCACGGGACACTGTGCCGCCATCGCTTCCAGAATCACCTTATCGAGACTTCCGGTGGTACTCGCGTGAAGCATAATATCTGAACTGGCGAGGAGTTTGGGAATTTCGGCAGGAGTTTTTGCTCCCACAAACAAAACGTTGTTCTGCAAGCGAAACTTCTCTACAAAAGCACGCAATTCATGCTCATAGCGCTCATCCTCCCGTGTCACCGGCGCTCCCGCCACGATGAGTTGGTATGGTACTCCGCTCCGCGGAAGCTCGGGTAATGCCTCAAAAATGGTCATTACACCCTTTGAAGGCGCTATTCTACCGAATACAATCAGACGCAGGAAATCGGTCATGGGAGGCCGTTCCAGGGCAAAAACAGAGATATCTATGCCATGCCCTGTCACAACAACGTTCGCACGCTTGAGCCGGAAGCTTTCAGACGACGCCGTGCAGATCGTGTCAACAAGACGGCTCCCGATGCGCACCGAGAGCGAGGTGCTTTTGTGCGTGTACCACAACAACCGGCGCTTCCCGGAAAGTTTCCAGATGGGCCAGCCGAGGATCGCGTACTCGGGATTCATGTGGATGAAGACGGCGTCGTAGCGAAAGAGAAAGCGGAGAACAAAAAAATAAAAACGGAATAACCGCCTCAAGCGACCGGTGCCGCGCTCTTTGCCAAGCGAATGCACGCGCACATGCGCTGGGAGATCGTGCTTCCCTTCGCGTAAACAGATCACCTCGATTGATTCACATTGCTTGGCAAACTCGATGAGCCATCGGTGGAAGAATCCCAAAACCGGATCATCGACATCAACCGCTTGCGTGCAAATTAGGAGGCGCATACGGCCTTCGGATTGTCCCCATACACTCCGCGCAAGAGATCGAGATCTTTAGAGCTCTCCAAGAGGAGTCCGATGTTTTTGCACTCGAGTGCGCGCAAGACTGCAGCACCATTTTTGTCTTCCGGAAGCGTCTTTTCATACATCTGGCGGAGTGCCGCAATGTCTTTGATGAAGCAGAGTCCTCCTGCACCGCGCCCGGGCTTCGATCCTTGGTGCCCGCTTTCGTGCACAACCGTCAGGTGTGATGGACCGATGCGTGGATCAGCGGCAAGTGCTTTCTTGATCTCTTCGTAATCGCAGCCGTCGGCTTTCACGAGATCGTAGAAGATGTTTGCAAACATGACCTTCATGTAGAGGAAAAGATTGTTCGCATATTTCACATATTCGGCTTCGCGTGCGGTGCAGATGGATGAATACGTTGCGCTTGCCAAGACGGAGAGCACTTTCTCCGCTTGTGGACGATGTGCATTCGAGACTATGCCGATAATGTTTTTGTCGGGGTGTGCCGCATCGTGCGAAGCAGTCGTGACACGCAAAAATTCTGGCGAGTGCATTACGATGCGGTCTGAAAACTGTTTTTGAATAGATTCGGTTGTCCCAGGAATAATAGTGGATTTGATAACCACTGTTGTGCCGGGCGCCGTGACCTCCACCGCAGCACGAACAATAGAATCATCGTAGCCTTCGGGCGTCGTTGGCGTAGGAACGGCGATGAAGACGATCTCGCACTCTTTGATCTTCTCCCTATTCTGCACGTAGGGTTCTTCCAAAGCATAGCGAATGGTCGCGTGCCCGCGACGCTCAAAATCGTCTGCGTAGTTCTTGCCGATAAAGCCTTGCCCGATGAATCCGATCTGCATACTTTATTTCCAACTTTTGGTGTAGCCTTTATCTTTCTCAAGCCACTCGGCCGTCTTTTTTAGGCCGTCTTCCCACTCTGTTTTTGCATACCATCCACCAAGAAGCGCTTTTGCTTTCTCGACACTGAACTCTTCGTGATACGTCTGACGCGGACGATCGGTCACGTGCACGATGTTTGAGGGCGAACCGATAATGCGCTTAATATCTTCCGCCATTTTGTTTGCTGAGATTGGTTCAGACGCTGTGAGATTGATGACATGCCCTTGGCTTTCCGAATGTTCGTGCGTACGCACGATGCCATCCACTAAGTCTTCGATGAAGGTGAGTGTGCGGTCTTGCTCGCCAGTACCATGCACGGTGATATCCGCACCGTTATATGCCTGATCAAAAAAGACATGCGTTGCGAGTGCATCACGCATGCCGGGCCCGTAAATAGTCGCAAAACGAAGAATGGTCCACGGCATACCGAAATTGAGACCATATCCTTTGATAACATCTTCCCCCGCAAGTTTCGTGGCTGCGTAGAGTTCGGCAGGGTTTGGAAGCGTAGTGTCTTCCGTCTCAGGATGTTGTTCCTGATTACCATACACACAACACGTGGAAGCGTAGACAAGCCATACTTTGTGCTTGGCGCACGCATACGCCACATTGTGTGTTCCGGTCACATTGAGTTCGGTGCAGAGATACGCATCATCAAACGATTTGACTTTAGTGAGATCCGCTTGTGCCGCAATGTGATAGACAACCTCGACACCATCTGCAACGGCTGTATCAATGACATCACGATTCAGGATGTCGCCGCCCGAACGAATATCAAACGGGACAACCTCGTGTCCTGCCTCTCTCAAACGGGCCATAACATGTCCACCAATGAACCCATCGGATCCTGTAACAAGTATTTTCATGAGACTCAACGATACCACTATGCGTGTGTGTGCTCAATGTCAGCACACCACGACTCGACGTAGGCGTCGAATGACTCGGGGAGCGGTAATGCGAGAGTCGTAGAGCGGGGACCATGCTCAATCCATTCGAGAAGCGCGTCGGAGAATTTCTCTTTCGAGGCAACTATGGCGCCGGCTTCGCGTGCGATACCAGCGTCAGTCGAGAGGACCGGCACTCCTGCGGCGAGTGCCGTGATGATAGAGAGCCCGTAGCCTTCATACTCTGATGGCGAGAGCACAAGATCTGCCTCGGCGAGAAACGGGCGAACATCTTTTTGGAATCCTTTGAAGTCGACGAAGCGCTCAAGACCGAGTGCACGCACTCGGCTCTGGAGCGCAGTTTTGAGCGAGCCGTCGCCAAGAATCGTGAGCCCCGCATCGTGCCCCGCGTCACGCACGTGTTTAAGCGACTCGATCGCGGTCTCAATGCCCTTTTCTGCTTCAAGTCGGCTCATCATGAGGAGCGAAATTTTGAAACGCGGGTGCTTGAGCCGCTGGAGGTTTGCGAACTGTGCCGTATCGACGAAGATGGGAAGAACGGTAGGAATAGTTGATAGTTGATAGTTCTTAGATATTAGAGATTCTTTGATTCTCTCCGATACCACACGAATGCCGTCGGCATATGGAAGAACAATGCGTGCGATGAGGCAGCGTACGCGATTCAGGAGCGAACCCTTTGCGAATTCGGGGGCGAGGAAGTCGGTGTGGATTTGCACATGCAGGCGCGCGCCGAAGGCGCGCGCAACAAGAAGCGCAACGAACCCTGCTTCAAATGGGTCCTGCGCGGTAACGACATCAGGCTTTGGAAGTGAGCAGGCAACTCGGTACGCATCAAAAAGGGAGAAAAATCTGTTCCAGGAATTCGTCGGACACACACGTACGCGCTCGGAAAGCTCTGTGTGCGTGCATGCCTGCGAGCGCAGTGAAAAAACTATGATGTCGAGCTCGCCCAATCGTTCACCATACGCAATCTGGCGCCTCGCACTCGCACTCCCCTTATTACACACACCTCTGTCTGAACCGATCGCCAGAAGTCTCATATATATAAAGGACCGTCCTTTATATTTTCCTGGACGAGGGAAAGAGCTTCGGAAAAGTCGATGTCATCGTATTCTTCTTTCGAGAGCAACGTTGTTTCCGCACGCTTATTTACCGCATAGTCAACATAGCTCGACCATGGGTACGAGCGAAGAAGTTTCTCAACACGAGCGCGATTGCGCACGCTGTACCCCTCCTTTCTCCATCCAGATTCAATGAGATCGAGCGGGTTGAGGTGCACGTATTGTATGAGCCACCCGAGATAGTCGTCATCTGACACATGCAAGCTCTTGAAGCGTCCTTGCCAGAGCGTACCTCCATGCTCATGTTTCGCATTAAAATACATCGAGTATGCAGTGCCCACTTTCCGCATAAAAGTTGTAATCCCATTGTCCGCTTTCTGCCTCAAAACGAGGTGTATATGATTTGGCATAAGACAGTACCCAAGAATGTCCACAATGCGCTTTGATGGATCAGGTGCCTCTTCCTTGAAATATTTATAAAGGACGGTCCTTTATATCTTGTGAGTAAGTTACCGAGATGGACTGGCCCTACCTGATTCGCCACTAAAAGAAGTGCTTGGAAACGTTGTCGCTCGCCGTCCGTGTAAAAAATCTTGCGCTTGTGTGCTCCGCGATTAAACACATGGTACGTCTCATCGGTGGCAAGCGGTGTTTCCCTTTGCATATGCGTATTATAAAGGACGGTCCTTTATATTTACAGCTGCGAGGATTTCTTTCGCGATCTCTTCCCAGGAGTGCTGGTGGGAAAAATTCCGCGCGTTCGTCGCAAGGCGCTCATAGGTACTGGGGTCAAGGAGAGATTCAATAGCCTGGGTGAGCGCGGATTCTGAACGCGTGTCGACGAATAGCCCACACTCTGAAAGTCGCTCGCTCGTCCCCGTGTCGCTCGTCATCACGAAGGGCTTCCCGCACATCACTGCATCGAATGCAGTATTTGAACATACTTCGGAAAACGACGGGATAATGACGGCGTAAGAAGCGGCAATGCGTTTCAAATGCTCGTCACGCGGAAGAAGGCGTGTATCGAGCGTGAGTCCAGGATGGTCATTCGCAAGTCGAGCAACGACGCGCGCAAGCAGATCGGTATTCTTGAGTCCGATTGGACGTCCGGCGGAGACGAGCGTAAGGCCAGTTGCGGGAAGATAAGTACCGAGCGACGGAGACACCTGGTTTTCAATGATCTGCATGCGATCGTCGGGGATTCCGTACGCACGTTTCCAGAGATCTCGCTGAAATCGGGTGGTGAAGAGCGGGTATGCCGTTTCAAGGAGCGTGCGTGTGAAGCGGAAGATGAGCCTTTCTTTGAGAGATAGTTTGGGCAGCTTCGTGTAAAAATCCGAGAGCCGCACCACCTCTCCTGTGCGCGCAACATACGACTCCCATAAGAAATCGCCGCCAATGCGAAGTGCAAGCGGCACGCCGCGGAGGCGTGCCGCGATATACGCCGGCATACCCACACTCCACGTGTCGAGTGCGAGCACGAACGATGCACCATGGAGTGCGAAGTATATCTGACACATATAGACGAGATGCGAAAGACCCGCCGGAAGATGATATGGGGTGCAGACCACTACCTGGTGACCAAGAGATTTCAAGCCTTTTTCAATACCTGCCGCATAGGTCGCGTGCACTCCGGCGCGCGGCGGGTAAAAAGCGGTCGCTATGACAACCTTCATGGAGAGACTCTATCACGAGAAAAAGGAGCCTGAGAGGGCTCCTTTTCCGAGTATCGTACCCCTCAGCGGGGCCTGCGTCAGGCGTCAGGCTGAGCCTGGCCGGACACAGTGGTATTCAAAGTTGAGCAGAGCCCTCCGGATAAAGTTGCTGATGGCGAGACGGAATCGCTTTACCATTGTTCAGCTCCCTTCAACAGCCACACGGATCACCATGTGGACTACCACCAACCTACCCCGAAACCAGAATTTTGCAAGCAAGTTATACACCGAGTACTTTTGCAAAGACCTTTTCCCGCATGTCTCGAGCAACAAGATTCCAATCAAATTTTTCAACAACCATCTGCCTCGCGGTCGCTGTCACGCCACGAACAATCTCCGCACGATCCATGATATCGCGGACCGCGCGCTCAATGTCCTCCGCCGAATCTTTCTTTACCACCCACGCGGTCTTCGGCATCTCGGGATTCTGCTTCGTATCGAAAATAAGATCAGAAAGCCCGCCTTCTTGCGTCGCGATAACCGGGAGCCCTGCCGTCATTGCCTCCACAAATGAATTCCCCATCCCCTCCGAGCGAGACGGACGCAGGAAGATATCACATGCCTTGAGATATCTTGGAAGCTCGTCGTGCTCGATATGGCCGAGGAAATGGACGCGAGACTGTAATTCGTAGTTTGTAGTTTGTAGTCTCAATTCTTTTTCAAGAGGACCGGTGCCGAGAATGATGAAGTGTACGTTTGGGGGAAGTTTTCTCATGGCATCAATACACACGTCCAGTGCATTTTTATGCACGAGACGCGAAGTCGTCACCACAAACACATCGCCCATGCGCTTGCCGAGACGATCTTTTATCTCGTTAATGACAGGCTCCGGATATGCGCGCGCGAACGCATCCGTATCGACACCATTTGGTATGACTATAGGCTCGCCTGGGAATCCCGCCTGCTTTGCCCATCCGGCGAGAAAAGTGGAGATGGTTTGAGTCACTGTTGCATTCTTGAAACCCGCTCGGAGCAGAGGCGCAAAGATGCGAATGTGCGGACGTTTGAAAACATGTTCAAAGGGATCCCCTTCTTGCAGACTCAGCGCATACGGAAGGTGCACACCGATGAGACGCAAGAGTATCAACGGAAGCGACATGTAACTCATCATCGCCCACGCGGCATCAAACTGGTGCTCAGTGTGCAAGCGGCGCGCGGCAAAAGCCGCGCGCACCACGAAAAATATCTTCGCGATGTACGACGTGCCGTCGCCGATGCGATGTACACGCACGTTCCCCATCTTCTCTTCTCGCGGAAGAGTCGCATCAAAACGATGCGTGAGGACGTGGAATTCGATATCAGGAATCCGCGCCGTTATTTCTTTAACCGCAATCTCCGCACCGCCGACTGGTCGCGGAAAATACGCGAGGGAGAAGATGAGTATTTTTTTCATGTATTTTTGAGGCGCTCTCGCAAAAATCCGGCATACGCAAAACGGATTTGGTTTGCAAAAGCGTCTCCCTCGCCCATCGAAGAGCGGAGCTTGATGCGAGCACTCACGCGACTCGCATCTTTTTCCTGCGAGAATTCCGAAGCATAGACTTGATCCGCACGACGCAGAAGGACTCGAAGCAACAGGCGCGTGACGAGTGGTGCATCTTGAAGAGATTGGTCGGCGAGTGTGATGAGGAGCGGGAGGTTGCTCACCTGTTTCAACATGAGGGCCGCAAGGCCGCCATAACTTGCCATGAGTGACCACGAGAAAAGATATTGGTGTTTCGCATGGAGTTCTCGAGCCTTTGAAAACCCGAGAATCGGGAGCAAGAATTTGTCGGTCGGTCTGCCATATCCCACGCGATAGATCGTCGCATTTCCCACCGGACACACCGCGGTTTCCGAATCCGGATGATATTTCGTCGTAACCACATCAAAATGCACGTCGGGCATGGCTGCCATCAAGTCGCAGAGCGCCTCTTCGGCAACGCCAGCGATGGGATGGAAGGTGGTCGTGAAGACCAAGACACGGCGTTCGCGTTTCTCCTCGCGCTTCGGCACATGCTCCACAAGCTCATAAATTTCATCCTCAAGATTGCGCTTCGGTTCCCAGCCGAGCGCGCGTGATTTCGAGGTATCGATACCTGCACTCATGCGGTTCCCTGCACGCTCGGGAAGCATCACGACATCTTCACTGAAGAGGCGTGCGACGTGGAGCATTGAAAACGATTTTTCATTCCCTAAGCCATATTCGTCACCTTCTCCTTTTTCGCCAACGAGGATGAGACCATCAACGATGTCATCGATATGCGTGAAATTGCGCAGTTGCGTGCCGGGAGACGTTACCGTTACCGGCTGACCATTGCGCACTTGTTCCCCAAAAATCGCGATGACCGTTCCGTAGCGGCCGCTTCGCTCACCGTGACCGTACACATTGTAGAAATAGGTGATCGCGTAGGGCAATTTGTACCATTCGCCGTAGTTCTTCACGAGCTCGGTGTTTGCGGCTTTCGTGTAGGCATACGGCGTTGCGTTGCGTGCGAGCCCGCCATCGCCAAACTTTGTTGAAGAGCCGGCATAGACGAGTTTGCAGCCGCGCTTCCGCCAGTATTCAAGAACCGCGGCCGTGCCAACGGTGTTGAGATCATTAACCACATCCGGCTCTTCCAGGCTTTGCTCCACGCGGGAGTATTCGCCGAGGTGATAGATGAGATCGGGACTCTCCGGCACGAGGCGCTCGACATCTTTCGTGTGCCCTGTGCGATATTCGACACCATCCACATGTGCGGCTTCGGTGCCGGCAAAATAGTTATCGAGCGAAATGACGCGCGCACCTTCCTCGACGAGACGACGAATGAGATTCGAACCAACGAATCCGGCACCGCCGGTTACCACAACGAGTTTTCCCTGCATACGCGTAGACTATAGCAACAAGCGAGGAGAATGCGAAAGCTTGCTTTCATAGTCCTCCTTGCGTCGTTGCTATATGCTCCATGATTCTTCGCGAGCCTGAATTCAGGGGCCATATACTGCCATTCACTCTTCTTCAATGATGGTCCACCCGTCGAGCTCATCGCGTCTGCGACCGAGAACGACACCTGTGATACTGACACCCGCAATCGTACCGACACCAAGGAGCCAGAGACCAAGGCGAGGCGTTTCGCTCTCAAGCTCGAAGGGTTCAAATGATTCGCGCTCCGTCTGCGCACCAAGGACTTGTAGCGCAGACACTGAGGCTGTTGATGTTTGCGATGACGTTGTTTTTGCTTTTTTGGCGGGCTGGGCGATGCGTACGAGACCACCCGCAGGAACGCTCGCGCCCGGCGTCGGAGCGCCGGGCGCGAATGCAGCACCCGACTCAAGCATGGTTCTCTGAAGCGATTCTCCTGAACCATTGCCGCCAAGGGACTTCGTGTAGGTGGCAATATCGAGCACAGAATCACCTTTGCGTATTTCGAGCGATTCACCGTCGTTGTTTAAGCTGAACGCACTATCGAACAAAAGTCCAACATACGCGGGATAATCAGCACGGAACTTTTCAGGCTTGTCCGCGATGACGGCGAATGCTCCGGACGGCAATGTGTTCTGTTCGCCCGTGATGCCGTGTTTTCTATTACTTTCAAAAAGTGTGAGTTCAGTGAGGACGATGGAAGTTCCACCTGTGTTATACACCTCAATCCATTCGCGCCCTGAATCCGACCCCTCGGCAAGGTCATACATAATTTCGGAAATAAGCACCTGCCCAGAGGTGAGCGCCGGAAACAACAAAGCGACTGCGAAGATACTACGAACCATGCAGGACTTTGCGGAGATCTTCGGGTGAAATGGGGTCAGCAGCTGGAGTCAACATCGTTGGCCGTTGAGCTTGGGTGCGAGGTTTCTCCTCTTGAATTCGAGACTGTTCGCTTGATGCATCATTGCGGCGCGCTTCCCGGGCTTCTTTTCGCGCACGCATTATGTCTGCAGGAGAGCGCGCACCCTTCTCTTGCGTGACATGACGAGCAGATGCAATAGCACTCTTGAGTGCATCACGATCATTTTTCTCTACGGGAGGTGATGTAATCGAACGCGGTGGCATTGGCACCAGCGCTGGCTCTCGTGGTTGAACCGGTTGCGGACGCGGTTCGCGAGGCGGCATAGACGGTCGCGCTTCGTGCGGCCGCTCGTCCCGACGCGACTCTCTCCGCGGGCCAGCGTTCCCAAAATCACGTGACGCACTACCGGCGCGCGGCGGTCCGCTCGATCTGTCGGATTTTGGCTTCGGTGGTGGTGCCGCAAAGGCGCTCTGCCACTCACCTATCTGTTTCTCAACTTCTTCGCGCGTACGCGCATATTCCGCACGAGAGTGATGGATAACATCTTCGCGATACGAAATCGTTGGCGCTTCTATCGGCGGAATGGTTTCCGCAGAAAATGGTGCCGAGCCAACGCCGTCAATCATGAGTGTGAGATAGATCTGTCCTAGCCCAAGTTGCACGAGATCTTCAGCTTCGAACGTCGGCTCAAAGACCGTCTTCAAGACCTCTGCGTCAAAGGGTCCCACGCGGAAGGTGATGAGTGTGCCCACGTTGCCAAACACCGCATTGCGCACATTCTCTTCCATCTGCTCGATGTATTGGTTTGCAAGTGTAAGCGCGAGCTTGTATTTGCGTGATTCGGAGAGAATATCGGCAAATGCCTCGTTCATCATCGACTGGAACTCGTCCACGTAGAAGTAGCAACGTGGGAGCGCGTTCATGCGCGCCGGCGGCTCGTCTGCGCGCGACATCGCGGCGAGATAAATCTTCACCGTGAGCATAGAGCCGAGAAGCGCGGCGTTACTCTCGCCCATTCTTCCCTTTGAGAGGTTCACGATGAAAATCTTTTTCTCGTCCATTATCTTCCGCAGATCGAAGGTAGACTTCGATTGCCCAACAATATTGCGTACCAAAGGATTCGACACGAACTGACCAACCTTGTTCTGAATCGCTGGCGTTGCTTCCTGTGTATAGCGATCGGTGTAGGACGCGAATTCAACCGTCCAGAAATCACGGACAATAGGATCGGTAATCTTTTCTATGACTGCAGCACGGAAAGGTTTATTGGTGAGCATGCGGTTTACGTCGATGAGTGTCGAGCCCGGATATTCAAGAAGCGCCAAAAGCACGTTCTGCAGGATGTATTCCATACGCGCGCTCCAAGCATCCACCCAGATACGCTTGAAAGCCCCCATGAGCCCTGAGACCACAAGGTGTCGGCGCTCGTACCCCACATCTTCCATTACGTTAAAGCCGACAGGATAATCAACGTCGAAGGGGGCAAAATAAATCACATCCTTGATGCGCTCATGCGGGACGAAGTCGAGAAGCTTCTCCGCGGTTGAACCGTGCGGGTCAATATACGCGATGCCTTCGCCATTCTGAATGTCTTGAATGGCCATGTTCTCGAGCATGGTCGATTTACCCATACCCGTCTTCCCGATCACATACATATGTTTCCCGCGATCAATTGCGCGAATGCCAAACATTTCGCGTTTGCCGCGTGTGTGCGTCGTCGCAAAGTACGTGATGCGGCGCTCATCGTTCTGGCTCCCGTTTCCCTTGGGGGTCATTGCACTAGTATACAAAAGAAACGCTCGACCGTTAGGTCGAGCGAAAGAATGGAGATGGGTTGGGCGCCGCGATAAATCTTTCCCCTTGCGGGCGTATGCGGTATTAGTTTTACGGTCGTGCTAGCAGAGGACCTCCCGTATGCAAGTATACGGACGCTATTCCCCACGGCACACCTGAAACCAGCCGAGACCGATTCTCATCCTCGAAAGGACAACCCACAAAAATACTATTACTGCTCAGAAATTTTGTCAACAATTTTTCTTAAACTCGAATACTTGTTCCCCGGATCCCACACCATGTAGGAATCAAGGCCAAGCTCTCTGTTGGCACGAATTTGAGCCTCAACCATCGCGGGCGTATATTCGACTGGATAGTCAAAGTCTTGGATCCATGCGCGCATCTTCTTTTTGTCGTAGGAAGGTTTTGAGTAGAGGGCGGGGGTGGATGTGCCGATGCGCGTGTATGCAAGCGAGGCAATTTGCGTCGTTGTGGCCATTGTTCTCTCGACTGCGCTTTTCATGACGAATTTCATCAGCTCATACGGGACCGCATTCACGTTGTTCCAACCGTTGAATCCTTTCGGATAGTGCGAGGGATACACCATGGGGCCGATGTAATCAAAATAAGGGAGCGCGCGCTCCAAGACTTGCCCGATGTTGAGATCGTCGTAATTTGTTGTCACCATGCCAAAGAGATCGGCGGACATGACGATTTCTTGGGGGATCGAGTCGTCGAGATACTTATAGAAATCTTCAAGCATTTCCTGTTTCGTTTTCCCATCACGCTTGATGTAGTTTGCATCTGCCATGTTGCCATCGGATGGATAGCGGATGTAGTCGAAGTTGATTTCATCAAAGCCGATCTCATACGACTCTTTCGCTAGCACTACTACACTCTCCCAGTAGGCCGTTGCCCCGACATCCACGAACGCGAGGCCTTTGTGATCCTTCCAGACACCACCCTTTATGCTCTGCACCGCCTGCTCGGGGTGCATTTTCGTATAGAGCGGGTTCTGGAAGGTGGTAATGCGGCCAATGACGTAGATCCCCTTCTCATGCAAACGTTCTATGAACGCCTTCATATCGCGTGCGCCACATTGATCAGACATCATGTCTTTTAGAAGCGGGTGCTCTGTGGGAAACGCGATGCCGCCGGTGTAGTCGCGAATATCTATCACCACAGAGTTTAGTTCGGTGGTTTCGATAAGCTTTACAAGTTCGTCGCGAAACGAAGGAGTCCCGACGACGCATTGTGACATATATATTGCTTTGACAGTATCGGGTGTTCCGACATGAGCGACTTTCGGTTTCTCGGGCGGGGGCGGTTCACTTCCCACCATATCGCTGGAGGTCGCTGAGCGCGAGAAGGAGACACTACTCGGAAGAGTGGCATTCGCAACACGGTCTAAGAGTGCCCCCGCGGAACCCGAGGCGACGCCAGCGGAGAGTATCAATCCGCCGCCGAGCATGAACGCAAGTGGAATCTTGCTACGCTTGGGGCGCATCATGCGGCGTACTCTCGACAAACGTGGTTGGCCTGCGGGTGCGCAGCCCCAAACCGCGACGGCGTACGACGATGCCGAGAACAATGGTGATGAGGCCGAGAGCGATGAGGATTACGTTGTCCCACGCAATAGGAAAACCAAGAAACGGAAGGAGTGCGACGAGCGCACCGACGAACATGATGAGAATATCGAGGGTCATCGGGCAATTATACTCAGCTACTGCGCGTGGACAATGACCACAAATTCGCCGCGGGCGGTGCCGGCGGTATCAAGGCGCATGCGGAGCTCGTAGGCGGTGCCCGAGAGGAATTCTTCATGCATCTTGGTGAGTTCGCGGCCTATTGAGATCGGGCGCTCACCCAAGGACTCAAGTTCTTCGAGGAGTTTCAGGATGCGATGTGGAGACTCATAGAGGATGACGGTTCGTTGTTCCGCGGCGATTTCTTTGAGCGCGGTCTGGCGTCCTTTTTTGTGGGGCAAGAATCCCAAAAATATAAAGGACGGTCCTTTATAATTGCCTGCGATGGAGAGCGCGGCGGTAAGTGCGGAGGGGCCAGGGATGGCAACGACCTGCGCGCCCGCTTCGCGGGCGCGCGCCACAAGCCTTGAACCCGGATCCGAAATCCCCGGAGTTCCCGCATCAGACACATAGGCAATGTTCTTCCCTTCCTCAAGCATTTCGATTGCCCTCTGCGCAGCCTTCTCTTCACTCGCCTCATCTGCGCGTACCAAGGTCTTCCCCGTTATTTCATAACGTGCGAGAAGTTTACTCGTCACCCTCGTATCCTCACAAAAAATCGCATCCACTTCTTTGAGCACTCGTAACGCGCGCAGCGTAATGTCTTCCAAATTACCGATTGGCGATGCAACGATTGAGATGGTTCCCATACAATCTATCTTACGACCTGCGCGCCAGCACCGTGTCACAGGCAGCAAAAAGCTTGTCAAGGTGCTCTTTCCGGGCATCCTCATGCACGAATCGTTTGATAAATTGCATACAACTAGAGCCAAGCGCCTTCACGTTGTGTTCCAAGAGCTGCCGGCGCGGAAGTTTCGAGGGATGCAGAATGAGGTCGAAATCTCCCGCCACTGCTTCAATCGACGGGTTCGCCGCAATAGGCGTGATAAAAAAATAGACATCGTGTTGCAACTCTATCTCATGGACCGTCGCTCGCAAAACATCGCTGCCCGCAATCATGTTCTTTCTCTCATCTACAACTGCGGGCTCGGTAAATAATTGCTGCATTAATGCATCCCAGTTTTCAATACGACCCAGCTTATTTTTTTCAAGAACCTCGGCACCGACACTCCAGTTGTTCCCCGAGACTGCGTAGCTATCGCCTCCACCAAACTCAGTCATGATGATGGTTTTCTGTTTGGCATCAAGGCGATACGTTGTCGCTACATGCAACCCAGCATCTTTACATACGTCATACAACGAGAAGGCTGACTGTGCCTGTATTTCTTCATAAAACACCTTGATGACCGCGCGAGATTCGTGACCACGGCGAATGCTGTCAAAAGGCGCATCGTGTCCTGCTCGCGGGAGCATGCCAATAGTGCGAGCGGTCACGGCATACACAACACCAAAGTGGCCTTGACCGATGAGTTGCGGAGAATTAAGAAACACTTGAGTACTGCGACCACGTGCGTGTTCGGCGATCAACTCGCGAGGCGCAGGCAAGACATCCTTCCTACGCTCCGGAGATTTGGGACCTTTGAAGCCCATAAAATCAATCATATAACTATCTGCTCTGCCACTTTATAAATATCCCCCGCGCCCATGGTGATGATGAGGGTGCCTGCTGGTTCCTGCAAAAGCGCCTCGCGAATAGCATCGAAGGAGTCGAGAGCTTCAATACGGCTCCCCGCTTCCGCGAGGGAGTGGTTTGAGACAGTGTGCGACGCTTCAGTGCGCGCTTCGTAGATGGGAGCGACGATTGCGCGGTCGGCGGTATCCAGCGCGTTGGCGAATTCTTGCAAAAAGCTTTCGGTGCGGCTGTGGAGGTGCGGGTGGAACGCGACGACAATTTTCTTCCCCGGAAACTTCTCGCGCGCGGCAGCGATGGTTTTTGCGACGGCTGTCGGATGGTGTGCGTAGTCATCATATACCAGAGCACCGTTCGGCGTCTCGCCTTTTAATTCAAACCGACGCCACGAACCTTTAAATTCTGAAAGTGATTTTACTGCCGCTTCGAGCTCGATGTGTGGAGCTGCAGCGCGGGCGGCGGCAAGCGCCGCCCGCGCATTCTCGCGATTAAACTCGCCGAGCAGCTGTAATTCCCCCACCGCCATCTGGGTGTAATCGATGACGCGCGCGGAAACGTCTTGTAACACTGGAATAACGTTGTGGTCGCTCGGATTCGCGACAATCACGCCGTCCGCAGGGACGCGCTCCGCCGCCTGATGAAACGTGCTTTGTAGCGCGTGGAGCGATGGAAAGAAATCAGTGTGATCGAGCTCAATATTGGTGACGACCAGAACCTCTGGCGAGAGTTCGAGTACATGGTCCCGGTACTCACACGCCTCAACAATGAAAAGGTCGTCGCGCCCGGGAAGAAAATTGGAATGAAAATCTCTCACAATGGATCCCACGATTGCAGTCGGCTTCTCACCCGCATCCGCAAGAATCTTCGCGACCATGCCAGTCACCGTCGTCTTACCATGCGTCCCCGTGACTGCAATCGTTTTCACGCTCCGTGATACCTCACCCAGCACTTCAAAGTAGGACTTTTGCGGTATGTGCATATCGTGCGCTCTCAACCGCTCTGCATTCTCTGCGCGCACGGCGTCACTATAGACGAGGAGACCTGTATCCGAAGATACATTTTCAGCGCTGTGTCCAATGAAGACGTGTACGCCTTTCTCCCTCAGAAGCGCGGTCGTCGGCGACTCTTCCCTGTCGGAGCCCAAAACAACATGACCTCGCGAAGCAAGTAGTTGCGCGAGCGCAGACATCCCAATCCCGCCAATACCGACCATGTAGATGTGTTTGGGGATATTCATAGAGAGCGCATGATCCTCAGAAACTGATCATTCCTATCATACTCGTTCTTGAACATGCCGAATGAGGCGAAGGCAGGGCTGAAGAGAATGGTGTCGCCTGCTGCGGCAAGTTCGAGAGCTTTTTTGACTGCGACGTCTAGGCTGTCGAAGGGACCACTAGTGTCAGTACGTAGTACGTAGTTCGTAGAACGTAGTAATGCATCGGTGCCCGAGCCAGTGAGGAAGACAACTGCCTTGCAGGTGCGATTGATTTCTTCCACCAAACCACCCATATCGAGTCCTTTGTCTGCGCCACCTATGATTAGTATGACGGACTTACGATGTCCGTCATTCGTAAGCGCCTGTAATGCGGCAATTGTCGCCTCGGGAGTTGTGGCATTGTTGTCGTTGTAGATTTTCACGCCTTGAATTTCGCGCACGAATTGTAGGCGACCTTCGACACCACCGAACGATGCGAGGCCTTCGCGAACTTCGTCTCCGGTAAGACCATACGCCTCAAGAGCGGCGGCAGCAAGAGCGGCGTTGACGCGATTATGTTCCCCCGGCATTTTAATTCCCCATTCGTGCGGCACCGGCTTCTCGATGTGCTTCTGATACGCACTCGGCACGCCCAAGGATGCGATCCGTTCAGCAAGCTCAGGAGTTGCGATAAGGGTGTCGCCCTTCTTCTGGAAACGAAAGATGTTCGCTTTGTCGGCAAAATACACCTCCATATCCGAGTAGTAATTCTGATGATCCGGCATGAGATTGGTGAAAACAGCGATATCAGGACTTAATTTCAGATCACCGAAGCCCTGCAGCTGCCAGGAATCGAGCTCGAGGACGAGCACATCACCTTCGCAGAACTCGGGAACCATTGCGAGTGTGGAGACTCCGCGGATATTGCCACCGAGATGCGCACGCTTCCCTGCCGCAACGAGTGCATGATGAATCATGTGCGCGACGGTGGATTTCCCTCTCGTGCCCGTGACACCAATAATCTTCACGCTCATATCGCGTGCAAATTGCGTGGCAAGAGCAGTCGACATGTAGACAGGCACTCCTGCATCGCGAGCGGCAGCTATTTCTTTTGAGTCGAGTCGCACACCCGCACTCTTTATGACAATGTCGGCGTCGACAAAGTCGCTCATCTGATGCCCCCCAAGATGAAAAGAAATGGGAAGACCGCCCAACCTCGCGACTGATTCTGCCAAGTCCTCTTTCGTTTTGAGGTCGGTTACCGTCACGTGCCCGCCACACGCTGCGACGAACTTGGCATCACCTACCGAACGTCCGAGAAGTCCGAGCCCTAGGATTGTGACCCGTTTACCTTTAAAAAGTGCTTCATAAGGAGCCATAGGGTTGAATGATCTTTATAGTATGTTCGTACTCCGGAAACAACTCCTCTATCCGACGTCGAAAATGCTCGGAGTCCTGTGAGGCACGGAAATAAATAGAGCCCGAACCATTTGTTTCGAAACGACGATCCGCCTCCTCTGCGACAGAATCAGCGGGGTCAAGTATCTCTACACTTCCAAACGCTACCCGAGCCTCTTCCTCAATAATGTGGCGCGCGAACGGATAGTGTGTACACCCGAGGAAGACATAGTCGAGCGGCTGCCGCCAGCGTTTCTGAAACTCTGTTCGCACAATATCTCGAATTTTGTCATCGTGAGCTCCAAATTCAATTGCTCCAGCGAGATCGCGAACTGCGTGTTGATGCAAAATGACCATGCCACCAAACGCGCTTTCATAGATGCGTGAAGTTACCGTTGCTGGAGTTGCTAGAAGGAGCACACGTCCTCCGGCGTAGTGACGCATGCCACGCGCAGCTGGGCGCGTCATTTCAATGACATCTGCTCCTTCAGCGCCATGATTCAGTACGTGGGGGGATACCGTGTTGCACGCGCTCACGATCTCTTGCGAGCCAAACATACGGAGTGTGCGGAGACCGTTCGTCGCAAGGTGCACGAGTTCGTGGCTCGCTCGCGTGCCATACGGCGCGTGCTTGATGTCACCGAAATAGACGACATCGGCCAGCGGATTGCGCCTCCGTATCGCCTGGAGCACAGATAATCCTCCAGAGCCTGAATCAAAAAGTCCGATCATGGTTTAGTAGTGTGTGTATTCGTTATCAAGAAACTCCTTCAGTCTTCTCAATCCTTCGTCGATTTTCGCCACATCAAGCGCGTAGCTAAAGCGCACATGATCGGGCGCACCGAACCACGCGCCGTCATACGTAATCATGCGGTAGGTATAGTATAAGTCACTCACAACACGACCCGAATTTTTAAGTTTGGGGAGCACGTAAAACGCACCCTCTGGCTCCCACAATTGAAGCCCTAATGCACACATGCCCCCAAACATGCGATCGCGTCGCTCCTTCCATGTGTCGACATAGGAGGTGACGTAGGAGCGCGGCGAAAGAAGGGCGGCGAGCGCCATGTCTTGCGCGAGAATCGACGTGTTCATCGCTGTGTGTGTTTTCATTTCCACCACTTTCCGAACGAGCTCTGCATCTTTTGAAAACAAATACCCAACACGCAAACCACACATAGCGTAGGTTTTCGAAAATGAGTTGATCGTGACCACGTGCGGCCCGTGCAGAAGATAATTTTCTCGAACGTAAATAAGATCCTTGTAGACTTCGTCGGAGAGAATGTAGATTCCTTCGCGTGCGCAGAATTGTTCGACAGCTTTCAGCGTTTCGACATCCTGCACCGTACCTGTCGGATTTGAGGGTGAATTGATCATGACCGCGACAGCGCCCTTCGCAGCCTTCTCAAACGCTTCAAGATCGATCTTTCCACCCACCAGGTCGTAATACACGGGCTCCATGCCTGCGAGGCGAACATTGTGCGGATACGAATAGTAGTACGGGCGCGGAAGCGCCACCTTCCCCACTGTACCCCGATCTTCTGGAGCAATTGCGCGCAGCACAAGATCAATCGCCTCCGAAGCGCCATTCGTTATGACAAAATCATCTGGCTCTGCGTCGGGATACTGCTTTGCGAGTTCACTTCGAAGCGCAACGGAGCCGGCGACAGGCCCATACTTAAACCCGCGATGGCTCGCAAGAATAGCAAACGCCTCTTCTGGCGGCGGCAAATCCGGCTGCCCGGAGCCAAATGAAATGAGCGAATCATCTCCCTTTCCAATGAAAAAGGACGGGCCAGGGATTGGGTGGTTCATGAGGCGATTCTATAGTTACTTACCGAGATGCACAAACCCGAGTGCCGTGAGAGGGAGTTGAACCCTCAACCCTTGCGGGACACGCTTCTGAGACGTGCGCGTATGCCAGTTCCGCCACCACGGCAAGAAAGCCATTGTACGCAGAAGTGACCCGTTACTCAATCGTTTTGTGCTCCTGCCGTAGGCGGGAGAAATTGATATGCGATCGTCCCACCACTTTCACTCAAGCGCGCGAAACCAGCGCGCTGGAGTGATATGCAGCTTGCCACGTTCTGCGCCTCAACACTCGCATGAATGGTGTAGCCCGGGAAGCTCCTGATAATAGTGCGGAGTACGAGTTCGCCGAGGGAGCGCTTTTGTGCACCCTCTTTCCGACCGTGAAATTTTTCGTCTATGCCGTAGTGCCTAAGTGTTATTTCTTTTGCATCGTCGTCCCGCTGAATGCGAACGACCCCGACATTCTCCCCCGCATAGGTAACGATGCCACGCTCGACACTTTCCTGATCGCGACTCTCCCATGCTATAGAAACGCTCGGCTCATTCTGTATTCCCTCCATACTATGTAGCCTCAATAGAAGCACCCAGCACTTTCAATCGTTCGTGCAGGTTTTCGTACCCGCGGTTGATGGGGTACACATTCTGAAGCTCGGATTCCCCTTCCGCGGTGAGCATGCCGATGAGAAGCATGGTTGCTGGGCGGAGCGCGGGCGGCGCTTCCAGCTGCACAGAATGAAGTTTCGAGGGGCCGGTTATCTCGACGCGATGCGGATCGAGCTGTGAAATGTGCGCACCAAACTTGTTCATCAGCATGTAGTACTGAGCGCGACCTTCATACACCCAATCGTGAATAAGTGTTGTGCCTCCAGCTTGTGTGGCAACGGGCACGAAAAACGGGAGGTTGTCGATGTTGATGCCCGGATACGGACGCGGCGCAATTTTTTCCGGCGGCGCCTTTAAGACGCCACCTTTCTGCACAGTGATATCCACGAGCCGTGTGTGTCTATTTTCTGCAAGATACTCTTCGGTGCGCGTATGGCGTACACCCATGCTCCAGAGCGTCGCAAGTTCGAGCTCGAGGAAGTCTATTGGGCAGCGTTTAATCGTGATCGCGGAACGCGTCGTCGCAGCAAGCGAGATAAAAAACATGCTCTCTATCGGATCCTCGCTCGGATACCCAATAACATCGGCGTTGATTTCCTCAACACCATGCACGACAAGCGTCGAAGTGCCGATACCTTCAATCTTCACGCCGCAACGCTCAAGGAAGAAGCAGAGATCCTGCACCATGTAGTTTGCGCTCGCAAATTTGATTGTCGTGACGCCCGAAATCTTCGCCGCAGCCATAAGCACATTCTCAACCCCCGTGTCGGACGCTTCATACATGATGATTTCGCGCGGCTTCTTGTCGCCCACCTCAACGTGATAGCTGTGTGTCTCTTCGCTTCCGACAAGATTGATGCCCAACCGTTCAAGCGCATCGATGTGCGCGCCGAGCGAACGCTTTCCTAAATTGCACCCCTGTGGTGCCGGCAAATCAAATGACGATAGCAGGTGCGCGAGTGGTGCCACAAAGAGCGCGATTGAGCGTGTGCGCTGAGCGGCTTCCTGGTTAATCCCCGCCAGGTTGAATGTGGTGGGAGGCTGAATGACTACGTCACCATTTTGCCATTCGACGGAAACACCGATGGATTGGAGCACTTCGATAAGTCGGTTCACCTCCTCAATATGAGGCATGCGCTTCAAGGTCGTCCTGCCCCTATTCAAGAGCGACGCAGCAAGAAGCGCCACCGCGGCGTTCTTTGAGATGTTTGTGGTCACTTCCCCCGAAAGCGCTTTCCCCCCGATGACGCGGTAGTTCATAGGTGATGATTAGTTTTACATGGACGGGAGACTCTGTCTAAGGCTTCCCGCTCTCGCACCTTGTGGTCAGGCGTTCAGTTTGCTGTCTGGGGTCGGCAGACGACGCGCAAACTGCCGCACGACCCTGCCTCGCGGTTTCGTCTGCTGACGAAACATCGCTCCGGCTCGCACTGACGCAGAAAACCTGCCGCAGGGCAGGTCTTTCTGTACTTGTGGTCAGGAATAATCTTTTTGCCGTCGCAAAAAGATTTTCCCGACCCGGACTCCGCTGTTCCGCTTGCTAGCGGAACATGCGTCCGTCTCGCACTAACGCGAAAAAAGCTGGCGCAGGCCAGCTCTTTTCGTCGTTAGTGCGCGCACTAGGGGTCGAACCTAGGACCTTTCGAGTATCAGTCGAATGCTCTACCAGCTGAGCTATGCGCGCTTCTGGTGTATTGCTGGGCCTTCCCCAGCGTGGATAGGATGGTAGCAAAAATAAGGCGAATATGCTACCTTTCCGAGCGCGACTAGTGAGTCGCGCATCTAGAGAAGGAGCTTCGAATGTCGTCGACTGATACGCAGAAAAACGGTGGCAAATCCAAAAAGCAACCCGGGCGTCGTTTCAAGGCCGGCAAGGCCGCTCGACGCAAAGCAGAGCAAGATGCCATGCGCCTCCACACCGAGCGCGCAAGCCAGCCGGGCCACCGAGCCTCAACGTAACATCCTCGACTCATTCCACCGTGCGGCGCGCCATAGGCGCGCCGCTTTCTTTGTAAGTATCCCTGACCACCTCCGTCATGAGTGCTATCATCAATCATATGAAAACATTTCTCATTGGTGCCCTCATTATCATTCTTGGCGCAGCGGGTTATTACTTCTTTGTCATGCAACCGGCAGAGCCGAATATGCAACCCACGACCTCCATTGGCACCCCCGCCCCCGGTAACGAAGGCAACTATCCAGAACCCACAAGCAAACTCAATATTGTTACCATCTGCACCGAATCCCTCGCCTATATGTCGTTCCCGAGCGGTGCTGAAGCTGAAGCCTGGGTCGCAGCCTGCAAGCGCGGCGAGCACCCTGAGGCGATCGAGCAGTGGAAGCAGATGAACGGCATTATGGACGATCGGGTGATTTAGCTAACCGTAGCAAGTGCATCTTTCTCAAACCAGAGACAGATGGTGTCTTTTGGGTAGTCGTACGCCACACGATACCAAGTCCACACTTTATTTCTTCTTACTCCCGAATAAATCGTCGAGTCGTGATAGCCAAGGAATTTCAGTCTCTTCACCTTTTCTCAGTATCCGCCCCAAGACTATATGAACGAGTAACCAGGAAGGTGGCAACAAGAATATCATTCCGATGTCGGGCAAAAAAGTGTACTGTGCAAGTCGCGCAAATATGAACGCGATAAAAAACTCCACCCAAAGCGCCCCATATCACTGCTGACCATTTTTATTATCTTGAGTCATCGTTCCATTCTCTCACAAATTCAACTTAACGAACATGCTCAACACAAAACCACCCTACCGGGCGTTTTGTGTCTGTATTTTTCTATACGCTAGACACTCGCAGCTCGACGCTGCTCGCATACACACTCTTTTGTTTCGTCCAATACCCCGGTCTTTCCCGGCGTCCGACATATTGAAGGGTCTAATGTCATGACCCTTCTGTGCTCGATCGAGACACAGAAATCGACATCACGTGTTTGAAGTCTCCGAGGAGACAAAACCGTTGATTAGAATGAATCCACGAGCAGCTTCCGCTACCCGTGCCTTGTTCATGTTTTTCCCTCGTATCGCTACAAGGCATGGACTATATCATCATCCTCTCTCGCATGATTGCGAACTTCCGTGGATGCCATGAACCTATCGTTGTAACGAATTGTTGATGTGATTTGGTGGATACGAATATCCGCCAATAATCCGGATCAACATTGATGCTTGGGTTATGGACTAACCCCGACGATATGTGCAAAGCAGATAACATTGCTTTTAGTTTTGCAATCTTGATTGGATCTTTTTGAACGAGTTGAATGTAGAATTTACTTTGCAGATTGCGGGGGATCCCTCCTTCTGCATCGAAGAAACCGCGAATATACGCGATTCGTTCTACTAGCTCTTTCAACTGAACTGGATCAAGATTGAAGTCGAGAAATTGTGCGGTTGTTTCCAACGCATACACATCTCGATCTTTTCCTTCGCGATACATCCACGATTTATACCCGAGTTCTTGAAGAAGACTCTTCAAAACATCGAGCTATTCAGTGCCTTTTTGGACGAACCGAATGCGTGTTCGTTTGTTTCGCGAAGCATCATGCAATGCTCCTTGTAAGTACGCTTCTATTTCTTTTCGCGAGAAAGGCGATTGGCGTGTAGTCTCTGAGGGGTCAATTACGACTTCCCTGCTGATTTTCTGCACCTGAAGCATTGTCACAAATCGCAATTTTATCACGATTTGTAGCCCAGGATTCTCAGTGTTTCCAGCATATAGCCAATTTTATTTTTCCAGGAATTACTCCCTGGCGTCGCAACGGACGCAGTATGCGTCTACGACTTACTCTTTGTCATTGAGTTTGCCTTGATGCATCGCAAGGATGCGCTTCGGGCACTCCCAACTTCCCTGAGTTGACGGGCGATTATCTTCTTGAATCTAAGAATTGATGTTCCCACGTAGCGAGCGGATTTCCCGCACTACGCGAGCTCAGTGCATTTGCTGTTTCAACTTAAACAACTCTCGTAATCCTTTCTCCGTGCGATGTGCTTCTTGTTTTAGAAGGAACATCATTTCGCAAAAAACTTCAAAATCGTGTCTTTTTGATACGAATTTGAGACAGTTTCTCTTGAAAAACGGAATGATTATCGTTTGAAGTTCTTCCCACCGAAAGACTTCATAGCGATAACAATGCTGATGGTTCGGACGATTATCTTTCTGGAAGTAAATACTTCCACATCCGAAAAAATCTTGAAGTGCGATGAGAATGTCTTTGTCGCGCTCGATGAGCTTTATGTAGAATTTTGGTTCTACCACCACTCTTCGGGCAACTCGTTTCTCTGCATCAGGATTTCTTACGTAGACAGTGAAGCTTCCTTCTCCATCTACGAGCCCAACAACATACTCTGGACTAAGATTCTGCTTTGAGTGAGTCCTTCTGGTTTGTGCCATACTATGACTCAGCTGACTTCTGACGCTGCGTCAGATTCATTGTATCCCATTACTGGGATATCAGCGTCAGATCTCCACAGGTCATGTTTATTTCTATTCCTAGCATTCATTGAGAGCTTTCCTTGAGCCTTCCCCATTCTCACCACCCACTTATGGGTCGGCTGACTCTTTGTGTTCAATGACTGCTATTTGCATACAGGCCCTCCACTATTTCCCTCGCGGGAAACAGCTGCCCTTAGCTACGCCCTCGACGGTTACGAGGGGCGCGGATTTAAACCGCGTAGAAATACACACTGCTGTGCGCTTTTATTGTGAGTACAAGGCTTGAGAACGTATTCACCGCGGTGTGGCTGACCCGCGATTACTAGTGATTCCGGCTTCATGAGGTCGGGTTGCAGACCTCAATCCGAACTGGCGCCGCTTTTAAAGATTTGCTCCGTCTTACGACATTGCGCCTCGTTGTAACGGCGATTGTAGCGCGTGTGCAGCCCAAGATATCAGAGGGACATGCTGACTTGGCGTCATCCCCACCTTCCTCCCCCGTGAGGGGGCAGTCTCGCCTGACAAATATAACAGGCAACGAGGGTTGCGTTCGTTACCCCACTGAAGGGAACGATTCAAACCACGAACTGACGACAGCCATGCATCACCTGTCCTACACCCTCGAAGGCTTCCTATCTTTCGATAGGCGTGCAGTAGGATTTCTAACCTTGGTAAGGTTCTTCGCTTAGCGACGAATTAAGCCACACGCTCCACCACTTGTGCAAGCCCCCGTCTATTCCTTTGAGTTTTAGTCTTGCGACCGTACTACCCAGGCGGATAACTTAACGCGTTAGCTTCGACTCGGAGAGGGTCGATACTCCCCAAATCCAGTTATCATCGTTTAGGGCGTGGACTACCGGGGTATCTAATCCCGTTCGCTACCCACGCTTTCGTGCTTGAGTGTCAGAAACGTACCAGTGAATTGCTTTCGCTTTCGGTGTTCCCCATGATATCAACGGATTTCACCCCTACACCATGAGTTCCATTCACCTCTTACGTCCTCGAGTCGTGCCGTTTCGCCCGCGTTGCCGGAGTTAAGCCCCGGTATTTCACAAACGACTAACACGACCACCTACGCACCCTTTACGCCCAATGATTCCGGGTAATGCTCGGGGCCTCTGTATTACCGCTCCTGCTGGCACAGAGTTAGGAGCCCCTTATTCATGAGGTAACGTCAATTACTTCCTCCCTCATAAAAGATGTTTACGTCCCGAAGGACTTCATCCACCACGCGGCGTCGCTCGATCAGGCTTTCGCCCATTGTCGAATATTCTCGACTGCAGCCTCCCGTAGGAGTATGGACCGTGTCTCAGTTCCATCGATGGGGAACAGCCTCTCAGCCCCCCTACTGGTCATAGCCTTGGTGAGCCATT
>CAYSUJ010000006.1:0-63257 GCA_964434285.1 uncultured Candidatus Saccharibacteria bacterium
GTGGCGAAATTGGTAGACGTACTACCTTGAGGTGGTAGCGCCCGCAAGGGCATGGAGGTTCGAGTCCTCTCCTGCGCACAACATAGGATTATTGTCATAACTTTCCTGAATCTGTCGTTGCTTTCCGACCTCTTTCGGTGGTTCCAACATCATCCTGTCCGATGGATAGGAAAATCTGCGATTTTTAGAAAAGAGATTGAGAAATATAAAAGTTCTTGCGGTTCTAACGGTGATAACCATTATGCGTTGACTAATGACAAAAAATAACGCATGGTTGCATAGCTGTCGGATGAACTGACGGCACACATCGTTCTTAATGTGCGGTGTGATAGTTCTTCTCAAACTCTGGAGGTCTTTATGACCCTTCCGTCTCTGGATATCACCAACGGCCCTGGCCAACGTGATTTGGAGCAGGCATTCGTAGCCCGTAATTTGGGCGCGGAAGCCAGGTTCACGATTTTCGTGGCGGGCGAACCTTTGGTGATTGGACTGAGGATTTACAACTTCAGTTATGTTGCTGCCCACGCACCAAACTACTCCCTTGGAGGGTGTTTGGTGCAAGTACGGGCACCAGACATGGAAAAGTTGCCCCCGTTTAATTGGATTTTTGTCGAATACAACGCGCAGGATCGAAAGGGGGTAATGAAATTCTCGAACGCGGAGTAAATCTCGCTTCGCTTCGGACCGCTTACCAACCCAAACGGTAGGCGGTTCTCTTTTTTATAAAGCGCTAGAAATTGTTGAGGAATATACACAAAAAGAGTTTCTCGCTTCGTCCACTAGTCTGTACTTAAAAAGTTAAGTTGGGCAACATGGTTTTTGATTTTTTACTTCTGCATCAACAGGCGACTTGAAAGACTGGGGAGCGCTCGTGAGAAAACGAATCATGCGTGGCTGTCGGATGGCTATATTCTGAACGGTGAAACGTATGCGCGGCGCGCGGCGCATTGTGGGAGTCAGTAATTTTTCGGCGCCTTTTGTTATGTGGAGGACTGGGTACTTTTCAGTATAATGGATAATATATGACCCCCGATATATTTTCGGACACAACGGAGAGAAATGAACCGCAAGTACTCGGCAGTCTTTACCAACCTCAAACGCCGAAGTTAATCGAGTGGACCATGCGGTATTCAGGGGGCTATGTGAATGACCAGGTGACGGCGACCTATGTGTTAATGAGTTTTGTGATGGTTGCCTTTGTGTATGTTGCTATATCAATTTTTGGCAATAGCGAACGTAATCACATTGCGGCACCTCCAGGGCAGCGAATCATCTACTCTGAAGGCGCTCCTCCCATGCTTGAGGAATCCACCGATAATCGCAGATGATTATGCATAGTGCACCCAATGAGAAGGGATTCACTCTGATCGAGCTCTTAGTGGTAATAGCCATTATTGGTATTTTGTCTTCAGTCGTCTTAGGAAGCTTGAAGAGCGCTCGGGCGAAAGCACGCGACGCGTATCGGAAATCGTCTCTGAGAGAACTACAGACGGCACTCGAGCTCTATTATGGTACGCATAATGTCTATCCTCATTCAGGAAACATCTGGCTAGGTTTGTCTGTCAACGGAGGGAGTAAAACAACAAGCGGCGACAGTGCCTACATTCCTGGACTAACGCCGACGTTCATGTCAGTTTTGCCCGCAGATCCTGGAGGGGACACAAGCGCGTGGTCCGGCTTCAACTACCGCTCTAACGGCGTTAATTATAAGTTGATCAATCACATCAATGGTCCTGAAAGTTTTCCTAGTGCCAATGAGGCATTTTATGATCCTCGGCGTCCGACGTGGGCGTGGATGATTTGTAGTGGCGAGCCAGCGTGCAGTTCGTGGTAAGCATGTTCTGTATTCTTGCGTAGTGCGCCAACGATTGCAGCTATTCAAGGTATGATGCGTGTATGCGCCGGTACTTGGGGAAGCTACCGAAATCGACAGAAGAACTGCTCCAGTGGTATGAGCGGTATATTTCGCCCTTGACGCTCGTCATTGCGTTCACGATTGATTCTCTCGCGTTTCGTCGCGTGGATCTGTTGTTAAGTAACATACTTCTCTTCACGTATCTCACGGTGGTTGCGGTCGCGATTCTGCTCTACCACCTCATTCAGTCGGGGAAATTGCGGGGAAAGTTTTTTTTGACCATTCTCCCGTTTGTGCCTGTCGCGATGCAATTCGGTTTCGGAGGTCTTTTTAGCGCGTTCGTTATCCTTTACAGCCAGAGCGCGGCGTACGCAACGAGCTGGATATTTGTGGCAGGCCTCGCACTGCTTCTCGTTGGCAATGAGCGCTTCCGAAAGCTTTACACGCGTTTCGTTTTCCAGGCGAGTATGTTTTTCGTCGTCTTGGTGTCGTTTCTCATCTTCTTTTTGCCAGTTGTGTCGGGGCGCGTCGGGATAGAAATATTCCTCGCAAGCCAACTTATCGGCATAAGTGCCATGATCGGATTCGCGTATCTTTTTTCAATTGTGGTGCCGGCTATATATCGCGAGGCGCGCGTCGAGTTGTGGCGGGTCTGTGCTTCCATACTGCTCGTTTTCAATCTTCTTTACTTTACAAATGCGATTCCGCCCTTGCCACTCGCTCTGAAAGAGGCAGGCATCTACCACGGGGTGCAGAAATCAGGCGACGAATATATGCTAAAAGCCGAACCGCTTTTGTGGTATCAGCAGTATCTGCGTTATAACACTGTCTTTCACAGAGCGCCGGGCGAGCGGGCGTATGTGTTCACGTCGGTCTTTGCGCCAACGAAGCTTGCAACCACAATCACCCACGAGTGGCAGTTCTATGACATGGCGCGCAAAGATTGGAGGACCATGAGTAAGGTCAGTTATCCGATTCAGGGTGGGCGCGATGGGGGATATCGGGGATTCACCATACAAGAATCACTCTCGCCGGGCGATTGGCGGGTGAATGTGCGGACTGCAGATGGGAGGCTTGTGGGGAGGGTCTCATTTGAGGTAAAGAATGTGCCAAGCGCAGTCGATGTGGAGAGCCTGGTTCGCTAATCTGCCGTGGATTTGTTATAACAATCGCACAGAAGAATGGTGGACGTAGCTCAATTGGTAGAGCCCCGGTTTGTGGTACCGGTGGTTGTGGGTTCAAGTCCCATCGTTCACCCAAAAAAGTTATGCACCACCCAACCTTGAGAGAGGGGGTGGTACAGGTACACTGACGTAAAGGTCGATTTAGCTTGAGGCACCTTTGTGACTATGGGCTCACTCAATACCATTTCGTTCGTCCTCCTCATCGTGGGAGGTTTGAACTGGCTCCTCTTTGCCCTTACCGGCATGGACGTGGGCGGCATTCTCGGCGGTATGGATTCTATGATCGCGAAGATCGTTTATATCCTCGTCGGCCTTTCGGCCGTCTACCAGCTCCTCACGCATAAGTGGGGAGGTTCCGGTCCCATGATGTAGGGGATTTTTGACACGGGCGGCTCCCTGCGGGGGCGGCCCGTGTCGCATGTAAGTCTGTAGGGTGGCGCTCGTCTCCTGCAGCAACGTGCTACCATTAACAGAGTTATAAGCCATTTTTATACGTATGGATGAATCAATACAAAAGCGCGAGCTGCACATTAGCCCGCCGGACATTATCGTAAAGGCCGGCGCAGCGGCGCTCGGCTTGCTTGCACTCTTTTTGTTGGTAGAGACCGCAAAAGCCTTCAAGGAGTATCGTTTTGTGGGGAGTGGAGTGACGGCGACGAACACCATCACCGTTTCTGGTATGGGTGAGGTGTTTGCGGTGCCGGATCGTGCAACGTTTAGTGTGACTATTCGCGAAGAGGGTGTGGAAGTGGCGGATGCACAGGATAAGGCGACGGAGAAGGCGAATGCGATCATCAGCTATCTCAAGAGTTCTGGTGTCGAGGAAAAAGACATAAAGACCGTGAATTACAACGTGAACCCGAAGTACGAGTGGGAGCAAAAAGTGTGTGTTGCAGGTTCCTACTGTGAACCGGGTAACCAGAAGCTTGTGGGTTTTGAGGTCTGGCAGAGTATCGAGGTGAAGGTGCAAGATCCGAAGAAGGCGGGGGATCTTCTTACGGGAGTGGGCTCTCGGGGTGCGTCTGAGGTGAGCGGTCTTTCCTTCACAATAGAAGATGAAGATGCCCTTAAATCGCAGGCACGCGAGATGGCGATCACGGAAGCAGAGGAAAAGGCTGAGGCGCTCGCAAAACAATTGGGCGTGTCCCTCGTGCGCGTCGTCGGATTCTATGAGGATTCATATGGCTATCCAGAGCCTTACTATGGAAAGGGCGGTGTGATGATGGATGTGGCCATGTCGGCACGTGCCGAGGCTGCTCCTGCGCCGGAACTACCGACGGGGGAGAACAAAATCACATCGAACGTGAACGTGACGTATGAGATTCGGTGATAGGTAACTCTTTAAGACAGGAGAAAAGGACCGCCTTTCGGTGGTCTTTTTCGCTAGGGGGCGTGGTTTATACTTAACGCACTTGCTTTGCATTATGTCAGAAAAAACACCAAACCCCGTTTTGACTCCGGCATGGCTACGGGAGGCGCCGGTGGAGGTTCGTGAACAGGGGGACAAGTTATATCGTGATCTCATTGAGATGTTACTGCATGGGGAGTCAGAGTATTATCTAAGCGAAGAAGGTTGCCATGATAGGGAATATGGTGAATACGGCATTCTCAAACAAGCGTGCGTCGGATATGAAATGCACCTGTATCGCCTCGCTAAAGACAGTGTTTCCCACGCTGCAGAAGAATTGGGGGCGCGAAAAGATGAAGCGCATGGCGCGAATAAGGCCACCTTTAGAAAAATATATGGTGTGGCGCGTATTCTTGGCAGGAATCGCGTGAGTCTTTCAACTATACGTGATTCGATAAATGACGAGATAGTCACCGGGAATTTATACCCCTGGCTCAAGGCCCATCCCGATGTTGGTGCGAATAATCTTATTGTCCATTTGGTTGATCAGCATGTGCGCCGGAGACATACATGGTTGCCAGATTTGGATGAGCGCGTGTGTATGCGCATGCCGCAACGCGTGGTCGATGATATGTTTATGCCGAACAATGAGGGGGACACATATGTATTGTGGGAGCTTCAGGCCGAAGATTTACCGTTGGAGGGGGTGATGATGGAAAATTGTGTCGGAGAAGATCGTTGGGTTCGAGAAGTGCAGGAGGGGAAGACGCGTATATTTTCATTTGGCAGAGAGATTCCCAATGGGGAAACTTTGTCGGATCTAGGTGATACGGAGCGCAAACTGTATTTGGAGAAAATTAACCCATTTATCGATTGGGATGCAGCCGACTTGGACGATCCCAATCTTTCGTACAGTTACGTGTCCGATGAGGATCGACAGCGGGTCTCTGTGTGGGCGCACAAAACGGCGCACACTAAAGTTTGTCGAGCCCCGCTGGTAACTGTTGAATACGACGTTGAAAAGAAATACATCATGCAGATTGAGGGGCATGAAAATGAGAAAATAGATCCCGACAGCGCATTTGCAGCAGTAGTCATTGATGTCATCGTCAAACTTTCCGAAAAGGTGCCGATCAATGAGATTTTTAATGCTGGAAAAGAGTTTGGGGAGCAAATCATGGCAAGAATTATGTCTGCACAGGATTGACGGGGCGCTAGCGGTTTCCTCGACATTATTGATGGGTAGTGGCAGAGTGAGTGGGCGGATCAATCCGTCTACCATCAGATAAGGAGGTTGTGATGGACCAGTCGCAAACGATCATTACCACTGTAACTCTGAAAGGGCCTAAGTGGGTGGTGGATGCCGTCGTCGCTGCATGCGTAAATGCAGCTTACCAGCGAGTGTTGGTTGAGATGAGTGTCATCAGCTCCGTGCAGGTCCAAAAAGAGTCGGAGCGCGACTCTGTGGCGCTGATCTGAATTCGTGCCCGCCGAACCGAAGGTTCGGCGGGCGTCACTTTTAATCACGTCGCCACCTTGACGAGCGCTCTTCTCGGGGCTACAATACGGGTGTCAGTTAAGCCCCCGCAGGGGGTTTTAATTTAGGCAAACCATGGGACTCATCCAATACATCAAAGACACTCAAGGCGAACTCAACCACGTCGCATGGCCAACGCGTGTGCAAACGATCATATTCACAGTGCTCGTCATTCTCCTCTCTGCATTCGTGTCGCTCTATCTTGGCGTGTTTGACTATCTCTTTACGACGGGTCTCGGCGAAGTCGTCTCACGCCTCCCACAGGCAGCGCAAGAGATTCCCTTCGAACAGACTATCGAGCTTTCAACAACAACGGTAAGCACTTCAACAGAACAATAATATGAAGCAAACCTACGGCACCGACAGACAGTGGTATGCAGTGCACACCTACTCTGGCTATGAAGACGCGGTTGCGCGCAATTTAAAGCAGCGTGTGGAGTCCTTCGGCATGCAGGAGAAGATTTTTGACGTTGTTGTCCCAACGGAGAAGAAGATCAAGATCAAGAACGGTCGGAAGACTGAGGTGAAGGAAAAGACATTCCCGGGTTATGTCTTGGTGGACATGATCGCGACAGACGAGGCGTGGTCGGTGGTGCGCAACACCCCGCAGGTTACCGGTTTCGTCGGCACGGCGAACCAGGCGGTGCCACTCTCGCCGGATGAAGTGGAGAAAATCCTTAAGCGCACGGCGGGCGAGCAGGTGCGACATGCAATTGATCTCGCCGAAGGTGATGCGGTTGCAATTGTCGACGGCCCGTTTAAAGACTTGGAAGGAAAAGTGGGAGAGATTGACGAAGAGCGAGGAAAGGTTAAAGTGCTGGTTCCTATGTTCGGTCGCGAGACCCCCGTGGAACTCGAAGCTGATCAGGTACAACGACTCTAAACTATGGCAAAGGAAATCACCAAAATCATTAAATTGCAGATTCAGGCAGGGGCGGCGACTCCGGCTCCTCCTGTGGGTACCGCGCTTGGTCCTGCGGGTGTGAACATTGGCGAGTTCGTCAACCAGTTCAACACCCAGACCCGCCCAATGATGGGGAACGTGGTCCCTGTCGTCCTCACTGTCTACAAAGACCGCACCTTCTCGTTCATTGTAAAGAAGCCACCTGCATCTCGTCTTGTATTGAAGAAGCTTGGTATCGAGAAGGGTTCTACGAAGGCACAGAACAAGGTGGCAAAACTCACGAAGCAGCAGCTCACCGAGATTGCGGAGGAGAAGATGGAGGATTTAAACGCATACGACGTGGAGCAGGCGAAGAAGATTATCGCCGGCACCGCGCGCTCGATGGGGATCGATTCGGAGCTGTAAATTGGAAAGTGAATTGCAAAATCGCCCCAGTCGGGGCGATTTTGCAATTCGTCGTTTCTCATGTAATGTCTTGCAAGCTATGGAGATTCGCCATGATATGCAAAAGATGTCGCGGCCTCAAAAGGCTATTTCGACCGCGTCATATCGATCCTGATGGGAAGACGATTGTGAGGCGGCTCAAAGATTCATTCAGGGATTGCACGGATTGTGGTGGTTCAGGGACGAAGCCTGCAAATCGTAAACAGGAAACAATTCATATTCATGCGTTGAATACGCAGCCGCCGAAGCGATAGCTTTCGGCGGCTCTTTTTATTTCGATATATTGTGTACAATTCGCGCATGCTTCAGATCCATGCTGCTCTTGTAGCCGCCCTCGCCAAAGAGGGTGTTTCGGGTGTCGAGATACCAGTTGAACACACGGCAGATTTTGCACATGGCGACTACGCGTCGAGTGTGGCGCTCGCGTTTTCAAAACAGCTCGGTGTGAATCCAAGGGTGCTCGCAGAAAAACTTGTCGTTTCAATGGGGGACATCGAGGGGGTTTCAAAAATTGAAATTGCGGGGCCGGGATTCATCAACTTTACGCTCTCTCCCGAGTATCTTTATGAAAATCTCAATGTCGGTCGTGCACATGGAGATAAATGGGGAAGCGGTGGTGCTCTCGCGGGAAAGAAGGTGATGGTGGAGTACACGGACCCGAATCCCTTTAAGGCATTTCATATCGGGCATTTAATGAGCAACACGATAGGCGAATCGCTCGCACGTTTGCAGGAATTCGCGGGCGCCGAGGTAATTCGAGCAAACTACCAGGGCGATCTTGGTGTGCACGTGGCATGTGCATTGTGGGGAATTAAAAAGCTCGGCATCCATCCTGAGAATGCCGATGAATTCGGGCGGGCATATGCCGAGGGTGCGACGGCCTACAAGGAGAGCGCTGAGGCAAAAGTGGAAATAGATGCGATCAATAAGAAGTTGTATGAGCGCTCAGACGCTGAACTCAATGCGCTCTATGACACGGGGCGCACCGAATCACTCGCGGCGTTCGAGCGCATCTATGCGATTCTCGGTACAAAGTTTGACCACTACTTCTTCGAGAGCGAGACGGGCCCTGTCGGCAAAGAGATAGTTGAAGCGCATCCGGAAATCTTCCCGCTCTCAGATGGTGCGCGCGTCTTTAAGGGCGAGGAGCACGGCCTCCATACGCGCGTCTTTCTCAATTCCCAGGGACTTCCGACGTACGAAGCGAAAGAGCTGGGACTTGAGAAACTGAAAACCGATCTCTATCCCGATGTTGAGACGCTCTACATCGTCACCGCGAATGAGGTTGTTGATTTCTTTCGCGTCGTAAAAAAGGCGCTTGCAGAGGTGCATCCGGAAATCGCCGCAAAGCTCACGCACGTTGCGCACGGCATGATGAAGTTGCCGGAGGGGAAGATGTCGAGTCGGACGGGGAATGTCATTACCGGCGAATCGCTCATCAACGATATAGCTCTCGTTGCGAAAGAGCGCGCTGCCGAGAGTCGTGCGGAGGATGTGGAGCGGCTTGCGCAAGATATTGCGGTGGGCGCGATCAAGTTTCAGATTTTGAAGGGCGGGACGAGTAAAGACATCATTTTCGAGCGCGAACGAGCACTTTCTGTCGAGGGAGATTCGGGACCATACCTGCAATACACGCATGCGCGCACGCATGCCATTGTGGAGAAGGCGAAAGAAGCGGGAGTGCACGCGAAGTTCGATGAGAGCACCCCGGCAAGTGAATTGGCTCGGCTCATCTTCCGCTTTTTCGAGACCGTGAAGCGCTCGCAAGAAGAGCTCGAGCCGCACCATGTGGCGAATTACCTCATCCAAGTCGCCGCCACGTTCAATAGTTGGTATGCACAAGAGCACATTCTCGATGGCACTCCTCTCGCAGCGCACAAAGTCGCCCTCACCGACATCACTCGCCTCACGCTCAAAAATGGCCTGTGGCTTCTTGGTATTCCAGCGCCGGAAAAGGTGTAGTTTGTTCGTTGCTGCTAACGCCATCGTGTTTGGGACGCCGCGTCGGACTGTAAGAGTAGTGAGTAGTGGTCGTCAGGTATGTTGTTATAAGGTAATTCATTAAGAAGTATGCATAAACAGGGTATATCGATGCCGTGGGCAGTTGCGGGTCTTGCTATTGTATTAGCCGTTGTCTTTTCTGTGTCTACTCTTGCGCTCGCAAAGCGAGGAGCTGACGATGGTGTAAAGAATAGCGCCGCTTCACAGGGCACCACTTCACGAGTCGATGATGATGGAACCGCGGATCAGGGTAAGGGAGATGTTGTAGTGTCTCCAACTCCAACTCCAACTCCAACTCAGGCTTCGGGTGCGACGGGAGTGGCGAACGCTTTCGTGCAGGTCGAGGCAGACGTCTTTACTGATATTACGCTGGTTAAGGTTGAGATAAACAATGTGAAATCGTATTACGAGACCTCCACGCGCGATCGTGCTGCACTCGTCCTTGAGGTGGCCTCGCACTTCGGTCTTGATACTGCGCTTGTCTCGAGTGTACTCGACTTTGAGCTCGAGGATCGTGCAAGCCGCCCCAAAGACAGAAATTAGTCTTTTTTCGGCAATGACCCACACAATGACCATTCTCATTGTGTGGGTTTCGTCGTTACATACACTTCCGTGTTTTTGCTTTAGGATACGCGCAAGAGACTGCGTGACCCTTCGATTTGCTACACTCTCGGAATGACCCAGGCAGAAGCGCTTTCGATTCTCAAACTCGGCGTGAATGTGTTTCTGACCGGTGAGCCGGGGGCGGGGAAGACGCATGTGATCAATCAATACATTGAGTGGCTGCGCGAGCGGGGCGTGGAGCCGGCGGTCACGGCGTCGACCGGCATTGCGGCGACGCACGTGGGTGGGATGACGATTCACTCGTGGAGCGGGATCGGCGTAAAAAAGCGTCTCACGGATTGGGATATTGAGAACATTCAAGCGCGGGAGAAAACGGCGAAGCGCATTTATGACGCGAAAATCCTCATCATCGATGAGATATCGATGCTCGATGCGGATACTTTAGAGAGCGTGGATGCTGTCCTTCGCGCGCTCCGTCAGCCGATTTTGCAGGAGAGTCGCCCGTTTGGCGGTTTGCAGGTGGTGTTTGTGGGAGATTTTTTTCAACTCCCGCCGGTTTCTCGTGGCGAGGCAGTACGTTTTGCGTTCGCGTCGGAGGCGTGGAAAGAAGCGAATCCGGTCGTCTGCTATCTCTCCGAACAGCATCGCCAGGATGACGGCGCCTTCTTGGATCTCTTGGGCGCCGTGCGGCGGAATGAGGTGGAAGGGCGGCACCATGAACTCCTGCGCGGACGCATGAAGGGTGAGAAGAAAGTGAAAGCGACGCGTCTGCACACCCACAATGCGGATGCAGATAAGGTGAACGATGAATCTTTGGGGAAGATAGAAGAAAAATCGCATGTGTTCCATATGACGACGCGCGGGGCGCGAACACTCGTGGACGCGCTGAAACAGAACTGTCTTTCGCCGGAAACGCTCACATTGAAAATCGGCGCCTCCGTCATGTTTACCCGCAACAACTTCGACGAAGGATATGTGAATGGCACGCTTGGTGAAGTGGTGGACTTCGCGGTGAACGGCGCGCCAATAGTTAAAACGCGCGCGGGGCGACGGATTGAAGTGGGTTTGGGTGAGTGGAGCATTGTGGACGGCGCGAAGATTCTGGCGCAGATAAAGCAGCTGCCGCTTCGGCTGGCATGGGCAATTACGATTCACAAAAGCCAGGGGATGTCCTTGGATGCGGCGGTGATTGATCTCTCGAAGGCGTTTGAATTCGGGCAGGGATATGTGGCACTCTCGCGCGTGCGTTCACTTGAGGGGCTTTTTCTTGAGGGATTCAACGAGCGTGCGCTGATGCTTCATCCGGAAGTTGCTCGGCAGGATGCAATCTTTCGTGCGAAGTCGGATGCGGCAGAGCGGCGTATTTCGACGATTCCAAGAGATGAACGCGAAACGCTCGAGAAGAACTTCTTGAGGGCGATTGGAGCAAGGGAACCTCAGAAGATTGAAAAGAAGGAATTCGCCGCCGACCGCGGAGCGGTCGGCGGCTCGGGCAAGCTCGCGGCCATCCGCGAAAAGCACCCGAACGTTGGGCGACCATGGACGAAAGACGATGACGCAAAACTCACCGAGATGTTTACTGAGAACATTTCACATGCAAGCATTGCAAAAACCTTCGGGCGCAAACCAACAGCCATCATCGCCCGTCTCGCAAAACTGGGTCTCATCGAAGATCCGTGGGCTGAAAAAAGAAGCCAAGACCGCGGACAAAAAATATAAAGGACCGTCCTTTATAATTCGCCCACTGGGTGTACGATGCGGGCGTGGATACGAAATACGATCTGGACGCAATCAAGTTTTCTACCGATGAAGCGACGTTTGAGCGCGTGGTGGGGTTGTATGAATCTGGTAAGGTGACGAGATTCAAGTGCGATGCGTACGGTGCCACAGCCGTCGTCATTGGATCGCATCGTTACGAGGTGGTTGTATCGGCAAGTTCGTTTGATGAAGGATCATGCACATGCTACCTGGGGCAGAAGGATGTACTGTGTAAACACATGGTCGCCACTGCGCTCTACGCGGCATGCGGTGGTCGCCCACTCTCCAGAGACGATAAACAAACCTTTTCGCACCCGATGTGCAGCGGGCGCATTGGTGCTCTTGGAAAAGAGGATGTAGCCGCGCTGAAAAAGCTCATCACCATCACGCTGCGATACATCAAACCGTATCGCGGCCCCTCAAGGACGTGGTTTCGTTACCAGGGCTCTCTGCAAGAAGGTTGCGCACGACTCTCAAAAATCGTGGGCGAGCTTCCGGTGAGCGGGCAAACAGCAGACATACTTGTTGATACGCTCCTTCGTCTTGACCGCAAGCTTTCGCATGGCGGCATTGATGATTCCGACGGCACTGTCGGCTCATTCATCGAGGGAGTTGTTGCTGTTTTGCAGGAATACGCGCATTTAGATCCGGCATGTGTATCAACCTTTGAGGCGCTGGAGGGAATTGAAACATGCTTCGAATGGGAAGAGCCTTTGGTGAAGTTATTACGGGACCGCGCACGCTTGCGTGCATAGTTCTTTCATGTACATTATGTACATGAAAGTGATTTCAACCACAAACGCACGCAAGAGCATTAAAGAGATCGTGAATCGCGCCCGGTATGGGGGCGAAGTGTTTGTGATCGGGCGGCGCAATGCGCTCGACGCCGTACTCATTGGTTTTCCTCAGGCGTTCAATCACGAGATGAACGACATTACCAATGTGAATGCGTACTCCAAAAGTTTCGATTTCTTGAGCGAGGAGCCCGATCTCTACTCGGTTGCGGATCTGAAGAAGCGGTATGCGTAAGGGGGCAATCGTCCTCGTGCCATTTCCTTTCACTGACCTCTCTGGCCAGAAAGTGCGTCCGGCTCTCATCCTCCATGTCTCTCGAGGCGAAGATTGTATTGTGGCATTCATTTCCTCACGTGTATCGAAAAAGAAATCTCCGTTTGATATTCGAATCGTTCCGTCAAAAAAGAATGGTCTCAAGGTGGATTCAGTAATCCGAATCGACAAGATTGCAACGCTACAGAAAAAGATAGTCGTTGGGGAACTGGGGATGCTCGAGGCGTCTGTACAATCAGTCGTTGACGCGCGGTTGAAGACAGTGTTCAGGCTCTAGAAGAGAATGGCGGCGCCCAAAGGGCGCCGCCGGTTTTCAGAGCGTTGCAAATTTGTACACGACGTACAAGAACATAAGGGCGACGATCGCCCAAAACGTTTTGTCGGGCTTCTCGTCTGACCACTCGAATGCGTAGCGTGCGAGCGGGCTTTTCGGTCCGCCTGGCGTGCGAGGCATGAGATTTCTCCCTGGTTGCGCCCCTGCAGCATAATGCAGTTCTGCGGTGCGTGAAAGTTGAGAAAAACGAAGAACCTGCCGAAGCAGGTTCTTGTCAGTGAGACGCGGTATCATCGTTTCTGGTATGTACGCACCAGGATGTCGACGATCTGCACCGCGATCAATACGGCAGCGAAGACGCCGAGTCCTTGGCTCGCCACAACATGGGCGAATGTGAAATCAGAGCCGGTAAGCTTCGACATCACGACGCGGAGTGGAATGCAGAATACGATCATCGCGACAAGACCGATGCCGAGGCGCAGCATAGTCGCGTGTGTCCCGCCGAGGGGCTGTGTCCCGCCGCTCCACCCGCTCATGCCGTCGACGACCCAGATTCCCGCCACAGTTGCAAGCGAGAGGGCGATCGTCACGATGATACCGAGCGGCATGAGCTGGATCAGTATCCCGAGAAGCGGATTATCCGCCACTCGCATGATGAGCGGCCAGAGCAGTGCGGCAAAGAGCGCGGTGAAGGCGTAGCGTTGTGCACGCATAGGTGTCTCCATTGGTTTGAAACCACGGATGTTATACGTACTCCCGTGCAAAAATGCAACTATGGCACGGCATCCTTGTTACACTGCACTAATGACAGGGGAAGAGAGTGTGGTGCGAGCGCCGGAACCCGCGCCGGTCGCAGGGGAAGCGGCTCCTTCCGAACCCGAGGCACCTGCGCTCGAGGTTGCAGTGCCTGTGCAGGCTGAATCTGTTCCAGAAGTTGTTCCGGAACCTGTTCCAGAACCAATCGTGTTGGTGGCTGAACCCTCGCCAATGCCCGCACCACCCGCGCCCGAACCATCTGCACCGTCGGTGTCTGTAGCCGTTCCACCCCCGGCACCCGCATCCGAGCCGTCTCAGTCCTCGCAAAAACCACGCAAAGCGTCTTCCAAAAATCGCATGCTTGAAGTCGTCCGCGCTCGCCGAGCCGAGCGGCTCGAAAAAATCGTGCAGCTGGCGCGGGAGAAGCGGGTGATTACGAATGATGATGTGCAAAAACTTCTCCTCGTGTCTGACTCAACCGCTACGCGATACCTCAATTCACTCGTCGTACAGGTGCGTCTACGACGCGTGGGAGCTCCCGGACACCAGCACTACGAACCCCTTTGAGGGTCAAATAGCGCTATTTGACCCTCCGACCATTTGACCCGCAAGATCGCGCCTGTATAGTCGGGAAATGAAGAAACTACGGGTCGGAATGCTGTTTGGCGGGAAGTCGGCGGAGCATGAGGTTTCGCTCCAATCGGCGCGGAATGTTGCTCGCGCGCTTGACCCAAAGAAGTACGAAGTTGTGCTAATCGGTATTGATAAGCGGGGGAGATGGTTACCGCCCGCGGTGTCGGAGCGGTACTTAGCACTTTCCAGCAATAAAGGGGTGGATACAAAGGCAAAAAACACAGTAATGTTTGCGCCGGGGAGCGAGGGTATGATGGGCGGAACAAAGATAGACGTTGTATTTCCTGTCTTGCACGGCCCTTTCGGTGAAGATGGTACGGTGCAAGGGCTTTTGAAATTAGCGGATGTGCCGTTTGTGGGTGCGGGAGTGCTTGGCTCCGCGGTGGGGATGGACAAGGATGTGATGAAGCGGCTGCTGCGTGATGCCGGCATTCCGGTTGGGGATTTTGTCGTTCTGCATGCACACGAAAAGATTCGGTTTGCGGACGTGAAGAAAAAGCTCGGGTTGCCGGTCTTTGTGAAGCCGGCAAATCTCGGTTCATCGGTGGGCATTTCAAAAGTGCGCACCGAAGCAGAATTCAAGAAAGCCATTGCGCACGCGTTTCAGTTTGATTCAAAAGTTCTCATCGAGACATACATTCAAGGGAGGGAAATCGAGTGTTCGGTCTTGGGTAACGAAAAACCGAGAGCATCTCTTCCGGGTGAATTGATTCTGAAGAGCGAATTCTATTCCTACGAAGCGAAGTATCTTGAACCGGACGCCATGGTGCCGGAGATTCCTGCGAAGCTCTCAAAGAAACTCACCAACGATATTCAGGCTATGGCAGTGCGCGCGTTCAAGGCGCTTTGTTCTGAAGGCATGGGGCGGGTGGATTTCTTTGTGACCAAGAAAGGCAAGATTTTTGTGAATGAAATAAACACCATCCCGGGCTTCACCAGCATCAGCATGTATCCCAAGATGTGGGAGGCAAGTGGGCTGCCGTATTCAAAGCTTATCGACATGCTCATTCAACTCGCGCTTGAGCGACACGCGAAGGAGAAGAGATTACAGACGTCTTACATGCAATGAGCTGTTTCTGCGATAGTCAGTACAACCTGGATTAATTACTTTAGATACTTTGCCATGCAGGACTTTTATGCGACCACTCGAGAAAGGTGTCGTGCGGGAAGTCGGGGGCGCCAATGAAGTAGGACTTTTTAATAGTCCGATATCGTTATTAACATGAATGTGTCCATTCAAGGGAATGTAGCTGATCACGTAGTATACTCAAGGTCGTACGGGTGCGTAATACGTTTCTGACGACGCTCTCAGTATTTCAGTTTTTTGTAGCTCGCAGTGCCCTACGTTTCCTTGCCCGGTTCCAAAATGTGCCAACCAGTGACAACATAAGTGCGCGTAATAACAATGGCGTGTTCACAGAGAAAAAAATTGAGTTGTACTGCGTTTAGAAGTATTTTTTGAAAACATTACACTCGCCGGAGTCTGGTGCGTGTTGGTTCGCAAAGAACACTATTAATTCATGTGCGTATCAGAATAGCATTAATTATGCCGAAAAAGAATTATTTGACTAAGAAAGACGCAATTAGCGCCGGTGCAATAGTGCTTGCGCTCGTCCTCCTCTTTGCTACTGACTGGCTGGGCGGGTATGGGACGGCGACAAATCAGCATGCTGCAGTGCTCTCTGCAAGTGCTGGTAATTATGGTGTTAGTGGTCTGGGGAACAATACAATTTGGTTCAACGACTCGAGTATAGGTGACGGGCAGTACAATATCATCTTGTCAGGGCCTGCGATCGTTGGTGGAAGAAAGTCGGTGAAGGCTAACGCGAAGGGGGGTCAGATTAATCTCACTTTTAGTGACGCCGATGTCTTGCGTCAGTACGAAAGCAACACCGGTGTGTCAATTAGCGTGACAGAAGCGGGTGGTGGCTCCGAGATTCTGAATCTAACGGCACACAAATACATTGTTTCTTCAAAAGTATTCTGTTTGATCCGTAACGCTGCGCTCTGTCCGTTTGGAAGCACCAACGGGACAAATTACGTTTTGTTAAAGATTAATGGTAATCCGAGCTTTACGTCTAACTCATATACGGTGACCTTTCAGTCCGTAAAACCAGATCCCGTGACCGGCAAGGCGGCAAGCGTAACAACGGCACCCATCAGCGTCAGTTCGAAAACAGGTACTGATAATCCTGTGCTCCTTATCAATCTTAGTACCGCGCTTGCTGCGCCACAGCACTCAAGTGCAACTACAAGTGCGGCATTTATCATGGATCAGCTCACGAATAATCTCGTGTACGTGACGTTGAAAAATGGCGCGGGAACAACTATCCCTGGTCGCTACGCCGTTAGCGCCAACGACTTAGGTACGCTGGGTAATTTTTACCGCTCAATGAACATGCAAGCCCCGTCTCTGGGAGACGGCGGCGGGGGTGGGTTGATGGATATAAAGACGAAACTGCCATATCTGGTGGCAGGGAATTCGGATCGCATCGCAATACCGAGCGGAATGATTACGTATAAGCAGCGGAAAGATCCCGCCACAGGCGTGACAAGGTCGCACGAGGTTCCCTTTATCGACAAGATCCTCTTTGCCCATCCCTTTACGTCGGTGCGCTGCAGCATGAATAAATTCACCGCGACACCCAATACTGATGATTGTGCAGAGGCAATGAGGTATTACCAAACAGCATACAAAAATCAATGGAATGCCGTCTGCAATGGCGTTGGGGCTCCAAAATCACCGATTTACTCGTATGTGTGCTCTGGAGAGGTCGCTGATGCGTTGTTTGATAAGTACACTGAGGGCGAAAGTTACAAAAACATGTTTGACACTAACCAGCCACAGCGCTCGCTTGACTATGCGCGCATACAGCCGGATGGTGCATGGCACTACCAGGATTATCTGCAAATCGCAACGATCGACCCGTATGTTCAAGCGGGTTATGCTTTCTCTGATCTCGCATACCATATAACGAATATTCCATGGGACATTGCGAAGGATTACGAAGAGGGCTCTAACAGTAATGCAATGTGTGTAAAGAACCCCTTCACACCAGTGGATCCAGATGGCGCTGTACGCACAGGTGGTTGTTATGCCTATGAAGTGAAGGCAAACCTCGTGCCTGACGGTGGGGCGAATGGACAGGATTGGATTGGTCAGGTTAATCCGCCACGAGACATGAATGAGTGGGGAGCGCTCATTACTCATTTTGTTCAAACACTGCAGGGGCGCTACGGAAGCGCGTTAAATCAAATGGCGTACATTATCGACGTGGATTCGAAAGGGTATCTAAATGTACCTTATGATCAAGATGGTGATAACAATCAAAATCTTGCATATCAATTTGCGGCATACACTTTCAACACTCTGAAAGCCGTTGCTGGTCCGGGAGTTCGTGTTGCGAACTCAGGCGGGCTCATAATTTGCAATGCAAAAACATCGCAGGAGTTGATTGCGTCGGGTGGTGCCGTAAAAACCTGTAATCACGGTCTTCGCGGATTGTTACGTTTTTTGGAGGCAAATAATCTGTACTACTTCGGTGTGGCGCGCCAATTCTATCCTGCATGGGATGATGTTCGAACGGTTGTTGGTCACCGAATGGAAAACACAGTTAAGACGCTTGTCGAATCCTTTGTGCAACGCCCGGTAAACGAGGCGGTGTATGATAACTACAAGAAATCCGTGACTCAATATTCTTTTTGGCACATGCCAACAGGAATGCCAAATTCGGCTTCATATCAAGATCACGGTCCCATTATGGCAGCGCACCGGTTCCACCTCATAACGCGCTCGCTTCAATCGGTTGACTACGATGTATTTTCGCAGTGGGGAGGGGTAAATGTAGCGCGTGGATCGAACGGTATCAACTACATGCTCAACGGAAACGGGTGGCTGACCATGATATTGGATACGTTCCAGGGTAACCAGGTTTGGCAGCTGGGCATCAATGAAATGCCAATACCTGACGGATCTTCGACGGGTGAAGTGCAGGCCGTCGCTTTCATTGATTGGGCAGTTCCGCGGGGTATCATGGTTTCAAACTTCGATATTGATTATGGGACATCGCCAAAGCCAACGCGTGTCGAAATTGAGGTTCCTTCCTCGATTAAGCTAAATACGGCGTCATCGTGGAAATTCATTCGTTACTCTCCATCTATCATCGACAGCGCCCATAGCAGGATGCAGTATGATCTTAAAAAAGCCGGTAAGTTAAACTCGGATTTTGAAGCGGCTGTGTGTGGTGGCGGAGAAGTAAAAACGTGGCCCCTGTGTGTTGCCGCGCTCGACATGGTTTCGAAAGATAAGACCGTTGTTCCCAATGCGTTCAATGTCATTCTGCCGCTGGTGGATAATAATTGGAAGTCAGGAAGTAACTATGTCGGCATCATGCAGCGGAGCCTGACGTGGAGGACACTCGATGCAGCGAGTATCGACGACAATCTGGAGGGCATGACTTGGAAACACGATCTTCGAATTATTGACGGAGCGACTGCTGCTGATCCGAAAAAAATACAGCTCACACTTGGTCCCAACGAAACCATTGTGATCAAGCCGTAATTGCGCATCCCGAGCATGGAAGGAAGAAATACTGACGTCCCTAAAGATTGAGCAGTAGAGGGTCGTGGCGTGTGGAGGATGCCTAGAAGAATCAGGTGCATTGGCATGACTCGCGGGAAATAATAAAGTCGACGCTTAGCTACTGTATTTGGCAGAGGAATCTCGTCATACTTAGTGATGGTGGCATTGGCAGTCCGAACTACGCGGTAACGGCTCCATAGCAGCAAACGCAAGAAACTCTCGCGTATAGTGAGTAGCTTTGCTACGATACCCAGCATGGCTGAAAATCTAGGGAAATCGGACGCGGCGAAGCGCGAGGAGGAGGTTTTGGCGTTTTGGAAAGAGAACAAGACTTTTGAGCGCTCGCTTGAGAAGAAGGCCTCGAAGGGTGAGTTTGTCTTCTATGATGGCCCGCCGTTTGCGACGGGACTTCCGCATACGGGCTCACTGCTCTCATCAATCATTAAAGACGTTATTCCGCGCTACAAAACCATGCGCGGCTATCATGTGCGCCGCAGATGGGGCTGGGACACCCACGGGCTTCCTATCGAATCACTTGTTGAGAAAGAGCTGGGGCTTAAAATCAAGAAAGACATTCTTGATGTGGGCATCGCCGCATTCAATGAGAAAGCGCGTTCGATGGTTTTGAAATTCGTGCACGATTGGGAGCAGTACGTCGAGCGCGTGGGGCGGTGGGTGGATTTCGGGAATTCCTACAAAACGATGGACAACACCTACATCGAGAGCGTATGGTGGGCGCTGAAATCCATCTACGACAAGGGACATCTCTACGAGGGGAAAAAGGTTTTAATGTACTGCACACATTGCGAGACACCCTTGGCAAAAGCGGAGATTGCGATGGACAACACATATAAAGATGTGACGGAAGAGGCGGTCACGGTGAAGTTTGCACTCAAAGATCAGCCGAAAACATTTTTCCTCGCATGGACGACGACGCCGTGGACGCTTCCGGGGAACGTGGCGCTCGCGGTCGGACCGGAAATTGAATACGTGAAAGCGAGTGTCGGCGACACGACCTACATCCTTGCGAAAGAGCGCGTCGCGACGGTTCTTAAAGATACGACGCACGTTATCGTCGGCACGGTGAAGGGAAGTGATTTGGTGGGGAAGGCATATGAGCCGCTTTTTGATGTTACTCCGCTCCAATCAGAAAAATCATATCGCGTGCAGGTGGCGGAATTTGTGACGACCGAAGACGGCACGGGCATCGTGCACATTGCGCCGATGTATGGTGAAGACGACTTCCAACTTGGCGCGCGCGAAGGGTTGCCGCAAGTGCAGCTCTTGAATGCGAACGGCACCTACAACGACCTCGCACCCGAATTCCTCCGCGGAGCGCGCTGGAAGGAGGCGAATAAAGACATCAAGAAAAATCTCGACGAGCGCGGCATTCTGTTTGCTCGCAATAATCACACGCACTCGTATCCGCACTGCTATCGTTGTGCGACGCCGCTTATCTACAACGCCGTCTCCTCATGGTTCATCAATATTCAAGACGTGAAGCAGAATATGCTCAGTGAAAACCAAAAGGTGAACTGGGTGCCGGAGCATTTGAAAAATGGCCGTTTTGGGAAGATCGTGGAGAGCGCGCCCGATTGGACGATTTCCCGCAATCGCTTTTGGGCGTCGCCGCTTCCGATTTGGAAGAGTAAAGAAGGGAGGGTGATGGTGATTGGCTCGCTTGAAGAATTGAAGGAGAAGGTCAAGAAGAGTGGTAACACCTATTTCACCATGCGGCACGGCGAATCGGAGACAAATGCGCAAGGTATTTTAAATTGTGAAAAAGATGCACCGTATCCGCTGACGAAAGAAGGTCGCCATGGCGTTCTCGAGGCGGCACGTGCATTTAAGGCATCTGGAAAGAGTGTTGATCTTATTGTTGCTTCACCCTTCGTGCGGACGAAAGAGACTGTCGAAATATTCGCGGGTGAGCTTGGCGTCTCGGAGGAAAACATTCGTTTCGAGGAGCGGCTTGGCGAATATAACTTTGGCGAACTTAACGGCATCTCAATGATCGAGTGGCATGAGAAGTATCCACTGAGTGTGGATCGGTTCTACAAAGGCGTGCCAGGTGGCGAGAATGACATGCAAGTGCGTCTTCGCATGATGCGTGTTGTTCAGGAACTGGAAGAAAAAGAAGTCGGAAAGACAATTCTTATCGTCTCGCACGGCACGCCGCTCTGGCTTTTGCACTCCGCGGTAAATGGACTCTCGAAAGAGGAAACTGCGCTGCGCTTTCTGCCGGGATATCCGAACAATGCCGCGGTGCAGGCCCTCGATTACGCACCAATGCCAGTCAACGCTGAATACGAACTCGATTTGCATCGCCCCTACACGGACGACCTTGTGCTCGTCGACGATGACGGAGTCGAATACCGTCGCATTCCGGAAGTCGTGGATTGTTGGGTGGAGAGCGGCTGCATGCCGTTTGCCGAATATCACTATCCGTTCGAAGGGAAAGCGGAATTCGAGAAGCGCACGCCAGGAGATTTCATCGCTGAATATATCGCGCAGACGCGTACCTGGTTCTACTACATGCATGCGATTGGCGTTCTGCTTTTCGATCACCTTGCGTTCAGGAATGTCGTCACGACAGGAACGATCGTCGCGGCAGACGGCGCGAAGATGTCGAAATCAAAGGGGAACTACACCGATCCACTTGAACTCATCGAGCGCTATGGTGCTGACGCCTTGCGCCTCTATTTAATGAATTCACCTGTCATGCAGGCCGAGGATCTCCGCTTCCGCGACGAAGACGTGCGCGACGCGCACAATCGTGTGATCGGCATCCTCTGGAACAGCTTTAAATTCTTCGACCTCTACCAGAAGGAATATGACGGAAGCGCGGAGGCGCGAAAGAGCACGCATGTGCTTGATAGATGGGTTGTGGCACTCTTGGATGAGACGAGTAAAGAAATCACTGCGGCACTCGATGCCTACGATACTCCACGCGCATGCCGCGCCATCAAGGGCTTTGTGGACGAATATTCCACATGGTACGTGCGCCGCTCACGCGAGCGCGTGAAGAGCGAATGGCACGATAGGCACTTCGCGCTCGCGACGCAGCGTGAAGTGTTGCTTACGTTTGCAAAACTAATCGCTCCTGTGATGCCGTTCCTTGCGGAGAGTATTTACCGTCCGATCGCAGACGGCGGCAGCGTGCATCTTGAAGCGTGGCCGGAGGTACCGAAGAAAGGATTTTTCGCAGGTCTCTTCGCGCCGAAGGATTCGGTGCTTGCAGACATGAGGCAGGTGCGCACGATTGTCACAAAAGCGCTGGAGGCCCGCGACAAGGCGAAGCTGAAAGTGCGTCAGCCACTTCGCCGCCTTTCGATCGGTGTTGCGCTCAAAGAAGAACTTGCACAAATCGTTGCGGATGAAGTGAACGTGAAAGAGGTGGTAACAGACGCGACACTTGGTGATGACGTGTATCTTGATACCGAAATCACGCCAGAACTCGCGCGCGAGGGTTTGGTACGCGAAATCATTCGCATGGGACAGGATGAGCGGAAGAAGGCGGGGTGTGAGCCGAGCGATCATCTGAAGCTTGTCACAATCCATGGCGGAGACGAAGTTATTCGTGCCACCAAGGAGCACGCAGAGGACATCCGGAGCGCATTGAAGACCGATACATTCGAGGTTCAAAAGGCCGAAATCCTGGCGGTTTCCATTAGGGCGCATGTACCAGAAATATCACACTGAAGCCTTGGTACTCCGCTCGTACGAGCGCGGGGAGGCGGATAGGGTTTTTGCGCTTCTCACAGAAGACTTTGGCCTCGTGCGTGCACGCGCGAGCGCGGTACGGCGTGAAAACTCGCGGCAGAGATATGCGCTGCAAACAGGTTCATGCGCTCGCGTTTCCCTCATTCGCGGGAGCCGTGGTTGGCGCATTGCGGGAGCCGAAGCAGCAGGAAACATCTCGCCTGAGAACCTCAGTGCGCTCGGCGTGTTTGCGCGCCTTTCGGCACTGCTTGAGCGCCTCCTGCAGGGGGAGGAAGCAAATCCATACCTCTTTGCCTCGTGCACCTCGGCACATGAGGCGCTTCAAATCCTCCCGCGTGAAGAACATCATGCGATCGAACTTCTAGCTGTTGCGCGCATCCTCTTTGCGCTCGGCTATCTTTCGGCGGAATCGTTGGGAGTTGCCGCCGCGTCTACCACCTACGAACAAGTGACTCTCGTGACCGCACCCGAGAAAACGTCATTGCTTGCATCGGTCAACAAAGCCCTGCAAGCAACCCAGCTCTAACCCTCTCGCGTGCTAAAATAATGCGATGGCAGGCAGGGAGCCTTCTATGCAAGAAGAGAACGAAGAACGCATACGGCGGCTGCGCGAAGCGATGTATTCGCGCAAGCTCGAACCACTCATAAAAGAGAAGCCGCGGCGCGAGCTTGAGCTCACGCGTCCGCCCGTCGGTGAAGATTTTATTCATGAAGAGCGTGGTGTGAAGAGTGGTGTGGTTGCGCCGAGCCGCGTGCGTTTTGTGCGTGCAGTCATCAACTGGATTCTTGCCGCGGGTGTTGCGTTTTTTGTGGGAGCAGTCGGCTTCTTTGGTTACTACTTTTTCATCGGCGAGGGCTCGAGCACGGTTTCACCAGGGAATATCGATATCTCGGTTTCGGGCCCCTTGCAGGTGGCGAGCGGTGCTCCGACCGAGCTTCAGATTGCTGTCGTGAACAGAAACCGCATGCCGCTTGAGCGCGCCGATCTCGTGATCAAATATCCGGATGGCACTCGCTCGCCAGTCGATCTCTCAACGTCACTTAAGGATCAACGAATCCCGCTCGGCGATATTGAGCCTGGTGGACGAAGACAAGGCACCGTTTCTGCCGTTTTCGCGGGTGTCGAGGGTGATCGAGGCGCCATCAAAATTGAACTTGAATACCGCCTTGAAAACTCAAGTGCAATCTTCGTCGCCGATGCTGATTATCAAATTGTCTTCGCATCGTCTCCGCTCTCACTCAGTGTTGACGCAAACAACGAGACCGTCTCCGGTCAGCCCGTTGAGTTTACGGTGACACTTGCCTCGAATGCTGAATCGGCAGTGAAAGACGTCTTACTCTCCATTGCGACACCATTCGGCTTCTCGATGGACTACGCCGATCCCACACCGCAGAAAACAAAAGAGGGCAACCTTTGGGTTTTGGGGGACATCCCGCCGGGTAGCAAAAAGACCATAACGGTGCGTGGGGCACTCACGGGGGAGCAGGGTGATGAGCGCGTTTTCCGCTTTACTGCCGGCACGCGGTCAGAGCCGAACGCGACCGCTGTTTCTGCAACGCTCGCCGACTATGCGCATCGTGTCACTGTTTCGCGGCCCTTCCTCGGGCTTGGGGTGACAATCAACAAACCGATTCTCGGCGGGAGCGCGATTGTATCACCAGGAGAGACAGTGAACGTTGCCGTTGCCTATGAAAACAACCTTTCTACGGAGGTAACTGATGCGGTTATCGTCGCGCGCCTCTCCGGGATCGGCATCGACGGCTCGACCGTACAATCCACGGACGGTTTCTATCGCTCAACGGACAAAACGGTTCTGTGGGACAAGACGACGACACGCGGTTCGCTTGCGCGCATTCCTGCAGGAGGAAAGGGGACGCTGAATTTCTCGTTCCAAATGCCGCAGAGCGATTCGCTCGCAAGCGAGCAAAGCCCAAAGCTCACACTCAGTGTGCACGCGGCGGGCAGGCGTATTTCTGAAAACAATGTTCCCGAGACGCTGCAATCAACGGCAACACAGGAGATTCGTCTTGCGAGCGATGTGCAGCTCATCGCCCAGGGCTTGTATTACGCAAACCCGTTTGGCTCCACCGGCCCCTTGCCGCCGAAAGCAGAGCAGGAGACAACCTATGCGCTCGTCTTCAGTATCACGAACACAACCAATCGCATCACCAATGGAGAAATGCGCGCGATACTTCCCCCTTATGTCCGCTGGGTCGGTATCTACAGCCCCTCGCAAGAAAAGATCGTCTTCAATCAAGCAGATAGCTCCATCACCTGGAAAGTTGGCGATATTGAGACCGGTGTTGGTGTGAATGGTGTGCCGCCTAAGCAGGCTGCAATCGCGATTGGCTTCACTCCCTCTACCTCGCAAATCGGGCAGCAGCCCATTCTCATCCGCGATGTCCGCCTCACTGGTACCGATGAGGCGACGGGTGCGCCGATCACGCGGAACGCGGACGACGTGACGACGAACATTCAGGGCGACCCCGGCTTCAGCCCCAACAGCGCGAACGTCGTGCGCTAGCAAAGTCGGCACAAATGCGCTATACAGAGCCGATATGACTGATGTCACGATGGAAAAAATCGTCTCCCTCTGCAAGCGCCGCGGCTTTATTTTCCAAGGTTCTGAGATTTATGGCGGCCTCGCGGGGACCTGGGATTACGGACATCTCGGTCTCGAGCTTAAGAAGAACATCGAGCGCCTTTGGTGGCGTCAGTTCGTGAGCGGGCGCGAGGATATGTATGGCATTGATTCTGCGATCCTCATGAATTCACGCGTATGGGAAGCTTCGGGGCATGTCGGCGGGTTTAATGATCCGCTTGTCGAAGACAAGAAGACCAAGAAACGCTATCGCGCCGACCATCTGCTTGAAGAGGCAGGGATTGATCCGACCGGTATGACGCTCGTGCAGATGGGAGAGGTGATTTCCGCAAAGAAGATCGTGAGCCCTGAAGGTAATCCACTTTCAGAACCGCAGCAGTTCAACATGATGTTTAAAACATCCACAGGTTCTGTCGATGGTGCCGACATTCCCGTGTACCTCCGACCGGAAACGGCGCAAGGGATGTTTGTAAATTTCAAAAACACACTCGACGCATATCATCCCAAGCTTCCGTTTGGTATCGGGCAAATAGGTAAAGCGTTCCGAAACGAGATCGCGCCGCGCGACTTCATTTTTCGCGTTCGTGAACTCGAGATCATGGAGCTCGAATACTTCGTCAAAGAAGCGGAGTGGGAGAGCGCCTTTGATCTTTGGCTTCGTGAGATGCGTGCGTGGTTTGCCTCTCTCGGTTTCGCACCAGAGGATATTAAAGAGGTGGAGATTGCCGACGGCGAGCGAGCACACTACTCGAAGCGCACCGTTGATTTTCACTTCAAGTATCCGCACAAGTTCGACGAGATTGGCGGTCTCGCGTACCGCACAGATTTTGATCTCAAAAATCACATTGAGAATTCGGGTATTGATCTTTCGTACCTCGATCAGGAGAGTAGCGTCAAGGTTGTACCGCACGTGATAGAGCCTACATTTGGTCTCGGGCGACACGTGATGGCTGTCCTTGCAAAGGCCTACACTGAAGACGGCCTCGGTGGTGGTGAGCGCGTGTACCTCAAGTTGCCGAAGCATCTTGCTCCCGTCCGCGCCGCCGTCTTTCCACTCCTCAAAAACAAACCAGAGCTCGTAGCAAAGGCGCGCGAAGTCTACATGATGCTCAAAAAAGAGATTCCGAACATCATGTGGGACGACAACGGCAATGTCGGCAAACGCTACCGTCGTCAAGACGAAATCGGCACTCCGCACACGATTACCATTGACTTCGATACCCTCGGCGAGAGCGGGGAAGAGAAGAAAGACACCGTCACAGTTCGTGATCGCGATACGGGCGAGCAAATCCGCATGAAAATCGCAGACCTCGCCGCTTTTCTCAAGAGCTAAGAGTGCTATGATTGCCTCATGAAAGAGGCTACCATCTCCATTACGACCGGCACGATAGTGAAAACCGCCCTCATCGGGATCGGGCTCTTTCTCCTCTATTATCTGCGCGAGCTCGTGCTTGTTGTCCTCACGGCAGTCGTCATCTCCTCCGCCTGCGAGCCAGCTGTCCGCTTCTTTATGCGTGCGCGCATCCCGCGCCTCGTGGCGGTTATCGTACTCTACCTTGCACTTTTTATCTTCCTCTTCGGGATGTTCTATTTCTTTCTGCCAACTGTTCTGAATGATGTCAGGAGTTTTGTCGCGGCACTGCCCGAGTATTTGAATGCAGTGAGCACGGTTGTTGCGATCGAGGATTTTGCATTTCTATTCGGTCTCGCACCAGACACCGCGCCATCCGAAATTTTTGCATACATTAATCAAAACCTCAGTCTCGCAAATGTGTTTGGTAATTCTTTTAGCGCTGCCGCAACGGTGCTGGGGAGCGTATTTTCTCTTATTCTCATCCTCGTCTTTTCATTTTATTTCACTGTCGCAGAGACCGGTGTTGATGATTTTCTTCGTGTCATAGCGCCAAAAAAGTATCAGCCCTATCTTCTCAACCTCTGGTTCCGCACGCGCCACAAGATCGGCCTGTGGATGCAAGGGCAGGTCCTGCTTGGTGTGATTGTCGGCGTGCTTGTCTATCTCTCTCTCACGATCATCGGCGTGAAGCACGCGCTCCTACTTGCCGTCCTTGCCGCCGTGTTAGAACTCATCCCAGTCTTCGGCCCCACCATTTCCGCAGTACCGGCCGTCTTGATTGCATTTGCCGATGGTGGCGTCACACTCGGCCTTGTCGTGATTGCGCTCTATGTCATCATTCAGCAATTTGAAAACCATCTCATCTATCCCTTGGTTGTGACGAAAGTCGTCGGCGTGCCGCCGCTCCTCGTCATTCTCGGGCTCATCATCGGCTGGAACGTCGCGGGCTTTCTCGGAATTCTCCTTTCCGTGCCCATCTCCGCCGCTATTCAAGAATTTGTGAGCGACTGGAGCAAGGGAAAAATGTTTGTGAAAGAGGGCGAAGCGGCGTAATGTGCTCACCATGGGTAAACCCTTCTACATAACGACGACGCTCCCGTATGTAAATGCGGATCCGCACATTGGCTTCGCGCTCGAGATTACGCAAGCAGACAGTATCGCGCGTTACCGCGCGCTCCTCGGTGATGAGGTCTTCTTCAACACTGGCACCGATGAGCACGGCATCAAGATCTACCGCAAAGCCAAGGAGCAAGGGAAAGACATGCAGGCTTACGTCGATGAGTATGCCGCCCGCTTTAAGCTTTTGAAGGAGAAACTCAATCTCTTTGCCGATCTCCACTTTATTCGCACGACCGATGTGCATCACAAAGCCGCGGCACAGGAATTCTGGAACAGGTGCTTGGCTTCCGGCGATATCTACAAAAAAAACTACAGCGTGAAGTACTGTGTCGGCTGCGAGCTCGAAAAGACTGACAGCGAGCTCGAAAACGGCAAATGCCCGATTCATCCCACGCTCGAACTCGAGCTCATCAATGAAGAGAACTACTTCTTCCGCTTTTCGCGCTACCAGACGTCGCTCCTCGATCTCTATGCCCGTCGCCCCGATTTCGTGCTTCCCGATTATCGCTTCAATGAAATACGCGCGTTTGTTGCGCGTGGTCTTGAAGATTTCTCCATTTCACGTCGCAAGGAAAAGATGCCATGGGGAGTGCCAGTGCCCGGCGATGACTCGCAAGTGATGTATGTCTGGTTTGATGCCTTGGTTAATTACATTTCCACGCTCGGTTGGCCCGAGGACGAAGCCGCTCTCGAGAAATTCTGGGGCATTATTCCGTCACCAAAGGCACTCCAAGTGGCGGGGAAAGATAATCTCCGCCAGCAATCAGCGATGTGGCAGGCGATGCTCATTTCCGCCGACATCGCCTCCACGCGCCAGATCGTGATCCATGGGTTCATCACGTCGCACGGTCAGAAGATGTCTAAGTCCTTGGGGAACGTCGTTGATCCCTACGCACTCATCGACGAATACGGCACCGACGCCCTGCGCCTCTTCTTGCTCCGCCACATCCATCCATTCGAGGATTCTGACTTCACCATTGCGAAATTTAAAGAAAGCTACAACGCCGATCTCGCGAATGGGCTCGGGAATCTTTCCGCACGCATTCTCACTCTCGCGCAGGCGAATCTTGAGAAGCCGATCGAAAAGCCCCAGCCGGTGCCAGAAGATTTCCCGTCTATCTACACAAGCGCCTTCGACCGCTACGATTACAACGCGGCATGCGATTATGTGTGGAAACTCATCGGCGAGCTCGACAAAGAGCTCACTGACACAAAGCCCTTCAGTGTGGTGAAAGAAGATCCGGAGAGGGGGAAGGCAATGATCGCCGCTATGACTGCCCGCCTCTATGTGATAGCCCGCCTCCTTCAACCCATCATTCCCACCACAAGCAATGCTATCAAATCCGCCATCCTCGCCAACAAAAAACCGGAGAATTTGTTTCCTCGCAAGGAGTAAGTTGATGTGTTAGGGTGCCCTCGGTTGATTTGGAGGCACATGATGGAACATTGGCTCGGGAATGCCACCATCGATCGACTTGTTTTGCGCGCTGTAAAGCAGGCATCGAATGCGGGCTGTCGTCCGATAACAGCTATCGTCCAGAATCTCGCTCACACGGAAAAATTGATCGCGCTCGGGCAGAAGATTCCCAGCGAAGACGATGTCTATGTTTCTCTACTTCGCCTCGTTCAGCGGGGAAGAGTGGAGAGGTACGTCGACATACGAACCGGTGGCATCAGATATTGTGCGCGAGTTTACTATGGATGAGTAGGAAGTATGGAGCGGAGACCACCATCTCCGCTCTTTCGATTCACGAGTAGCTTGACAATTGATTATCAATTGATACTCTTTTTACATGGTAAAGATAACCGCTTCCAGCGGGAATATCGGGCTTCGTGAGTTTCGCGAGAACACTGCGAAATACGTCGCTCAGGTAAAAAAGGGGAAGACGTTTACGGTATATCGCCACTCAAAGCCGGTTTTCGCTGTCGTTCCAGCGAAAGAGATTGAATATGACCTCGACGAACTCAATCGGCGCGACGGGCCGGGGTGGGTAGATTTTGATCTCACAAAGATCAAAAAAGGAGGTGTTCCAGCAGAAGAGCTTCTTGCGGCACTTGAACGACTCCATGGACAAGGTAAGTAAATTTCTGATCAAATTGCCGCGCGACAGGCGTGAGCAGGTCATGCCGATCGCTGCGCGCATCATCCGTAATGAACTTGAGAGTCTTGATTGTACGAAGTTGGGAGGACGTGATAACGAGTACCGCATACGCGTCGGTGCCGTACGTATTCAGTTCGCAAAAACAAAAGTCGGAAACATCATTACGAAGATCGGCTTCAAAGGCGATACAACGTATAATCACTAAATTCCATGAACTACTACGACTGCCACACGCACGTAAACTTCGTCGCATTCAAGGATGATGCGGATGCGACCATTACGCGTGCGCAGGAGCAGCAAGTGGGGATGATTCTCGTGGGCACGCAGTTTGATACCTCAGCGGACGGCGTGCGCGTGGCGGAGGCACATGACGATGTGTATGCGGCTATCGGTCTCCACCCGATTCACAGCACAAAGTCGTATCACGATGAAAAAGAGCTGGGCCCCTCCTTCGCTGAAGCTTCGGAGGGCAAGGAAGGTTTTGTATCGCGGGGCGAGGTGTTTGATATGGAGAAATATGTTGCGCTCGGGCAGTCGCGGAAGGTGGTCGCGATAGGGGAGTGTGGCTTGGATTATTACCGCCTCGAAGGCGACACAAAGAAAGTGCAGGAAGAGGCGTTTATTCAACAGATCGAGCTCGCGAATCGTCTCGGGAAGCCCCTCATGCTCCACATTCGCTCCTCGCAAGGTGCTCAGGACGCCTACGACGACGCACTCGCGCTTGTGAAAGCGCATGCAAAAGTCTCTGGCGATGTCCATTTCTTCGCGGGCAATTGGGAGACCGCCAAAAAGTGGCTCGATACTGGTTTTACACTCTCGTTCACCGGCGTACTCACCTTCGCTCGTGATTATGACGAGATCGTCAGAAACGCACCTCCCGACATGCTCCTTTCGGAGACCGACGCGCCGTATGTCTCGCCCAGGCCCTATCGCGGCAAGCGGAACGAGCCCGCGTATGTGGTGGAGGTAGTTAAAGCAATCGCCGAAATCCGCGGTGAGCCGTTAGAAAAGGTTCGCGAGCAGCTCGCTGCTAATGCGCGGAGGGTGTTTGGACTGAAATAGCTCTCAAATTCTGACGTTTGCGCCGGAAGCAGCCTCGTGCTACAGTGCGCCCCACATATGTCAGACACGCACAGTGAAGAAACAATCTCCCGCATCTACGAGGCGGGCTATCACATCATCCCCTCGGTTAAAGAGGAAGATGTGGATCAGGTTGTGTCCGGTATCCGTGCAGAGATCGAGAAGCAGGGAGGTTCTCTCATCGCAGAAGGCGCGCCGAGCCTTATGAAGCTTGCCTTCGATATGGAGCAGCGTGTGGGCGAAAAACTCGTCACGTATGATCGCGGCTACTTCGGCTGGCTCAAGTTTGAAGCGGGAACGCACGCCGCAAAGGCGCTTACGGACGCCTTGAACGCCCACAAGCAAATCTTCCGCTCCATCGTCTTTAAGACCATCCGTGAAGATACGCGCGCAAAGTATAAGGCGCCACAGCTCCGCGAAGTGAAGCGCACCGACACTCTCAAGGCCGCACCGCGTAAGATTGAAACCTCTGAGGAAGCTGAGCCAGTTTCCGAAGCTGATCTTGAGAAGGCGCTCGAAACGCTGACGGCTGAATAGCGTATAATCCAGTGCATCCAACTTTTACCTTTTGACTTTTGACTTCTGACTTTTCACTTATCTTCGTATGTATTTGAATAAGGTATTGCTCTACGGAAACCTCACACGCGATCCAGAACTCCGCGCGCTGCCTTCCGGCATGAACGTCGTCAATTTTTCAATCGCCACGAATCGCACCTACACCGGGAAGGATGGCAAGAAGCAGGATCAGGCTGATTATCACAACATCGTCGTCTTTGGGCGTCAGGCAGATATCGTGAATCAGTATCTGAAGAAGGGTCGAGGTGTCTTTATCGAAGGTCGCATCCAGACCCGAAGTTGGGAGAAAGAAGGGCAGAAGCAATACCGCACCGAGATCGTTGCTGAGCGTGTGCAGTTTGGTCCTAATCGCGGGGAGGGAGGAGCTGGCGGCCGCGACGCTGCTCCGCACGATGATGCTGCTCCAAGTGGCATCGACTACCCGAAAGATGATATCAACCCGGATGACATTCCGTTTTAATCGCAATTAGCACGAATCTATGGCACAGAACAATATTCTTACCCAAAATGATATCCGCGTCGTCGACTACAAAGACGTGGATCTCTTGAAGAATTTCCTTAATCCGCACGGCCGCGTGTTGGATCGCCGCAAGTCGGGCCTCACCGCAAAGCAGCAGCGCATGATAGAAGAGGCGGTCAAACGCGCGCGGTTTATGGGGCTTTTACCGTACATCCAGAAATAGTTTGCAGTGTGTAGACTGTAGTTTGTAGTCAAAATGCCGGTTTTCACCGGCATTTTGCATTCACTACAGACTACAAACTATGTTCTACAAACTGCCCCTCACACCCTCTCAACGTATTCACCCGTCTCCGTATTGATGCGGAGCACGTCGCCCTCCTTGATAAACATTGGCACATTGAGTGTCGCACCTGTTTCGAGCGTCACCACCTTCGAGCCACCTTGGGCCGTGTTGCCGCGCACGTCCGGCGGTGCCTCTTTCACCTTTAATTCCACCTTTATGGGGAGCTTCACCGAGAAGATCTTGCCGTCAAATGCGTTTGTCTCCACCTCTGTATTCGGCTTCAGGAATTTGCCGCCGTCGCCCACCATCTCGTCTGTGAGGGTAAAGCGTGCAGATTTGTTGGCGGCCTCATGGAATACCCACTCGCCCTTGCGCATGTCTTGAAAGACGAACACGGCCGGCTTTTTTTCGATCTCGGCTTCATTAAGCTTATCCGATTGCTGAAAGGAGTATTCGATCTGATTACCTTTGATGAGGTGGCGGAGTTTGGTCTGATTCACCGGGCGGCGCTGTTGCTTCTGCATGATGTTATTCCATGTGCAGACATAGGGTTCGCCCTCAACGATGACCGCGACGCCAGGCTTCACTTCGTTGTAGTTCAACATATCGGGGTATTCTATGCAGAATTACCGATTTGTCTACTTCTCTCGGGGCTTGAAGGCAACTACATCCGCAGTGCCTGCATACTGTGCGTGACCAAGTATGTGTGCTGCGTCATGGAGGAAGCGCACAGCATCGTCTTCTGTAAAATTTTGTTCGTGTGCATGCAAATCCGCGAGCACCTGCGCGATCTTCGATATTTCGTTCTCGATCGACCTCTTATGCCCCGTAGAAGACATCTTCGCTTTTTCTTCTATAAGCCATCTGCGGCGTTCTTCAAGTTCGCGCTTCATACGAACTCCGTCGTTGCCTAGCTTTGTCGCACGTGTATCTGATAGTTCTGGCTTTGCAAAATTTTCCGGATGCATACGTTTACTCCGTATCGTCGCCACTTGCACTCCTGCTACTCGACGCACTCCCGCTCTCCAAACCCTTCCGAATATCCTTAAGTAGGGAATTGAGTACCGGCTTATTCTCCTTGAGAAACGTGCGTGCAGCGTCATAGCCGCGCCCCATTTTTGCGTCACCATACGAATACGCGCCACCAGAAGATTTCTCAATCACGCCGAGCTTTTCGCCAAGTGCGAGAGCTTCGCCCTCGCGCGAGATTCCCTCGCCATACATCATGTCGAATTCCGTCTGGCGAAACGGTGCTGCCACTTTATTCTTCACGATTTTCACGCGGTGTCTGCCGCCCATCACCTCATCGCCCTTCTTTATCTGCGCGATGCGACGGATGTCGATGCGCACGGAAGTATAGAATTTGAGCGCTTTTCCTCCCGGCGTGGTCTCAGGATTCCCAAACATGACGCCAATCTGCATGCGGATCTGGTTGATGAAAATAACCACCGTCTTCGTGCGCGAGACGATTGCAGTCAGTTTTCGAAGCGCCTGCGACATGAGTCGCGCCTGCTTGCCCACATGCTGTGCACCCATGTCCCCCTCAATTTCATCCTTCGGGGTGAGGGCAGCAACGGAGTCAACCACGATCACATCAATTTTTCCCGAGCGCACCAGGGATTCGGTGATCTCAAGTGCCTGCTCACCGGTATCTGGCTGCGAAACGAGGAGGGAATTGATGTCGACGCCAAGCTTCTTCGCGTATTCCGGATCGAGCGCATGCTCTGCATCGATGAACGCACAAATGCCGCCTTTGCGTTGCGCTTCTGCAATCGCGTGTAAGGAGAGCGTTGTCTTACCGCTCGATTCAGGGCCGAATATCTCGATAATGCGTCCGCGGGGAAGTCCGCCGATGCCGAGTGCCCAGTCGACGCCGATCGAGCCGGTCGAAATGGCGTTCACGTCCACCTTTGGCGTGTCTCCGAGCTTCATGATGGCCTCGTCGCCAAATTTCGTCTTGATCTCGGAGAGTGCTCGGTCGATGTCTTTGTCGGTGCCAGTTCCTACTTCTTTCGGTGGTGCTTTCGGTTTCTTTTTCATGCGGGATTATCTGAGCGGGTAAGTGTTATCTAGTATACCGCGCTCGTGGTCGCGGGGCTCGAGGTGCCAACTTCGCTCGGGGAGGGGGTGGTTGTTTCGCCGGTGTAGACGATCTCTAGCACCTCCTTCGTCTCGCGCCCCCGGGCGTCGCGCGCCTCGAGCACGATTCGGTTGACGCCGTGCGCAAGCACATAGGGTTCGGCAAAAAAGCCCTCTTCGGTGACAGAAATACGCCCGCCATTGAGGCGGAGTTCGGATATGCGCTCCACTTGTCCCTGAATGGCAATAAATTCACTTTCCGCAAAAACGATCGTTTCCGGCACCTGAATCACGGGTCCCTGCACCATGCCGCGAGCTTCAAAGAGGGCGTAGAGGAGCGCGAGTACAAAAAAGACGAGCAGTATGATCTTTAGTAGGCGAGAATCACTTCCTTTCATACTATACGCGACCATCTTCCTGGGCCTCGGCTTCGCGCACCAGGTCGTCGGCGTTTCCGGCGCCAATCACTTCACGCGGCTTCGAGCCCTCGCCGCGCCCAATCACGCCACGCTCCTCAAGCATATCGATGAGTTTGGCTGCGCGCGAATATCCCACGCCGAGCTTGCGCTGCAGGTAGGAGGTGGAGGCCTTCCCGGCTTCGAGAACCGCTGCCTTTGCCTCGGCATACTTCTCGTCGCCGTCTTCCTCGGCCATTGAATCGAAGATGGACGCAGCGCCACTTCCCGCATTTGCGCTCTCGGTGAAGTCCACACCATCGAGTGGTCCTGCGTCATTATTGTTGATGATGTGCGAGACGATTTTCTTTACTTCTGTTTCAGAGATATAGGGGCCCTGGATACGGCGCGGCTTCGCGTTGTCGTTCGAGAGGAAGAGCATATCACCTGCGCCAAGGAGTTTTTCCGCGCCGCCGGTGTCGAGAATAGTGCGTGAATCAATCTGGGACGCCACTTGGAAGGCAACACGCGCCGGCACGTTTGCCTTGATGAGGCCAGTAATCACCTTCACGCTCGGGCGCTGCGTCGAGAGGATGAGATGGATGCCGACGGCGCGGCTCATTTGCGCCAAGCGCACGATGCCGGCCTCAAGCTCGCGTGGATAGCTCTGCATAATGTCAGCGAGCTCATCGATGATGACGACGATATACGGCATTGCTTCCGGCATTTTGTCGGGCTCTCCTCCTTTTTCCACCGCGGGCGCGACGACGTTCTCGTGATAGGAGGCAATGTCGCGCACCTTCTCAGTTTGCAGCACATCGTAGCGGCGATCCATCTCTTTTGCGAGCCACTTCAGGGCAAAGATTGCCTTCTTTGCGTCAGTGATGACGGGGGAGAGGAGGTGGGGGATGTTGTTGTAAAGCGTGAGCTCAACGCGCTTCGGATCAATCATCACAAAACGTAGGCGCTCAGGCCCGGCGCGATAGAGAAGGGAGACGACGAAGTCATGAATACACACCGATTTTCCCGAGCCGGTCGTTCCCGCAATCAGCATGTGTGGCATGCGCGCAAGATCCGCAAAGTGAGCTTGGCCGGTGATGGAGCGGCCAAGGCCAAGAAGGAGTGGCTTTGTGGATTGGGCGAACTCGCCGTCGGAGAAGAGTGGCGCAAGCCCAAGCGTCGTGCGCGAGATGTTTGGCACTTCAATACCCACGAGTGATTTCCCCGGAATCGGGGCTTCGATGCGCACAGGGGAGGCGGCAAGCGCGAGCTCGAGATTCGATTGGAGCGCCACAATCTTCGCAAGGCGCACGCCCTCAGCAGGCTTCATCGAGTAGCGCGTCACGGTGGGGCCGATTGATACTTCATCCATCTCCACCTGGATGCCAAAGTTTTGGAGCGTGCGCTTGATGATGTTCATGTTTGCCTTCACGTCGCCAACTTCCGGTTTCCCCTTATTTTTTCCAAGGAGTGAGAGGGGTGGCGGTGTGTATACCGAACCCGATGCAGCAATAATGGGGAACCCCTCGCCGCCTCCCGAACTCATTTCAGCTATTTGCACGCGAGGTTGTGCAGGCTCGTCCGGAGCCTCTTCCTCAAGTTGTTGTGGTGCAGGTTCGATGTCTTCGGGCTCCTCGGTATCGGTTTCTTGAAGACCGCTCACCGTCACTTCCTTTTCATCACTGAAAGTAGGAGAAATATCGCCGCGCATGCTCTCTCGTATTCTCTGGGCGAGCGCACCGAGGTGCACGTCAAAGGCGATGATGAGCGCGATCACAATAAAGGAGAGAAGGAAAATGACAGTCGCGACGGTATCCACCGCGGCAAGCATAGGGTAGACGATCGCGTTCCCCACGATGCCTGCTTGTTCGGGGAGCACAAGTGCGATGAGACCAAGCGCGGAAAGGAGAAAGACGAAAATACTCACGATTTCAACTGCACCAAACCTATTCTCAAACGGTCGCATGAGGGCAACGGCGAGTAATATGAGTGAAAGAGGAAGAAGCATGTAGCCGACCCCCAGAAGCATTGAGAGCGCCGAAAAAATAACCTCACCCACCATGCCGCCAATCCCAAAGCCGGCAAGAGCAAGGAAAATGGCAAGTGCAAATGCAAACACTGCAGAAACTCCGCGCAAGGCCTCAATGCTCACGGGCATTTTTCGCGGCTCATCATCTGCCACGTGATTCTTCCGCTTTCGCTCGCGTTTTGCCATATGAAATGTGCATAAATCATACCACGATGATCATGCGTACTCGTCGGGAGACGTCATTGCGCTCGTAGAGGGAGGATATATACTGCAAAAATGCCTAAAGGACAGGAAAAGGATGTGCAGAAGACAATGCAAAGCCCTGTCCCCGACTCATCTAAAGATACAAGGGACGTATCAAACGTATTAAGTATATTGGACTCGCACCCTATAAAAACGGCTCCATTTGGGGCAAATGTATCCGGCGAGAACTCGTATAAAAGGGCAGAGCGTATCAGTGCGGCACTCCACCTCATCACAGGTCACGTTGAGGAGTCGGAACCGCTTCGTCGCCTGACGCGGGAGAAGGCGCTTGAGCTTTTGACGCTTATTCTCGACATGCGCTCTGGTCTTCGTGCACCAGCCTCTGAAAAGGGGCAGGCGGTGCTCGCGCGTATTCGCGAGCTTATCTCATGCGTCCGTCTTCTCGCGATCTCAGGCTTCATATCGGCGCAGAATGCAGGCGCTATTACCGAGGCATTAGACGAGCTTGGCAGCCTGATTGTGGTATCGCAGCGCTCAAGTCTTGCTGAGCAGTTTGCAATCTCGCGCACCGAATTGACCCCGCCCCCGACCCCCGAGATGCCACGCGCAAGTGCGTATCATGCGCGGCCAGAACCAAAAAAGGACGTAAAAGACATGACGAGGACGACGGGGACTACCGACCGCTCGCAACAGATAATGGACATACTCAAGTTTGGTGGTGAGATTGGGATAAAAGACATAGCGGCCAATCTTCCGCAATACAGCGAAAAGATGATACAGCGTGAGCTGTTAGAGCTTGTCTCTTTGGGTAAGATTCAGAAAACTGGTGAGAAGCGTTGGAGCAGGTATTCGCTTGTCTGATTGGGTATATTCAATCTGTCTTTTTAGTATTTTTAGCCACACGTCGTCGCCCCTCCGAGCGTTGACGAAACCACCCCTCTAGAGTAGTCTGACCGCATAGCTAGCGGCTCTGGTAGGGGTGAAAGTACCTCCCGAAACGAGACGACTAGTTATCCACAAAGAGAGGCGGGGGTGTGTAAGATTCTTCGGACAACCACGTTATATAATCGTGAGAACGTCACCCGGCTTCGGGTGTGCGCTTCGTCGCGAGATGCTCTCGTGGCGGTGTTCCTTGAAAATTTAATAGGGATTTATCGCTCACTATATATAGTGAGTATCTACTGCACTTCGGTACTGTTCCGTTACGACTGCACGACAGACAATCCACTTCCATATAGGTGCTAACCCTCAGTCAAATTATTAATGATCTGGGGCTAGCAATTTATTAAACGCGTTCGCACGCAACTGCGTACGCTGAGCAAGCGTTTTCCCGTCGAAGGAAAACGCAAGCGGTTTCTTCAGCGATGAAGAAATTCAAAGGTCAAAAATCAAAATTAAACAAACTATGAGTTTAGCAATGAAAAACATTGCGACAGTGCTCGTTGGTTCTGCTTTGATCCTCGGTCTCTCGTTTGCTTTTGTCACACCGGCAAAGGCAGACTTGCTCTCCGATCTTCAGGCACAGGTCCAGGCACTTCTCGCACAGATCGCAACCCTCTCAGGTGGTTCAACAACCACGGCTGGTGCAGGTTGCTATGCATTCACAATGACGCATCAGCAGAATGATTCTGGTGGTGAAGTTATGTGGATCCAGAAATTCCTTAACAGCCATGGTGCACAGGTTGCAGTTTCAGGCGCAGGTTCTCCTGGCAACGAAACAGCATACTTCGGCGCTATGACGAAGGCTGCTGTCGCTAAGTGGCAGGCTGCAAACGGCGTTATGCCAGCAGCTGGCTACTGGGGCCCTCTCACCCGCGCAAAGGTTGCGTCGGTGTGTGCAGGCTCGACGCCAACAACTCCAACGACACCAACGACCCCAACAACCGGCGGTCTCAATGGTTCTGCGGGTTCGATCACCGTCACTCAGACATCAGTTGATGTTGAGGACGAGGTGTTCACTGGTGACACTGAGAAGGTGCTCGGCTTCGATGTCGAGGCTTCGGGTGGTGATGTCCGCGTGACGAACGTCCGCGTGAAGTTCACGCACCGCGGTACGAGCGCAAGCTCGGATCGTCTCCAGGATTACGCAAGCGAGATCAGCATCTGGGCAGACGACCAGAAGGTCGCTTCTATGTCTCCATCTGATTTCGTCCGTGATTCTTCGGGCGTCTACTCTGCAAGCATCCCTGTATCCCAGGTTGTTCGCATGGGTTCAGCTGGCGAAGTCACCTTCCACGTTGGTTTCACTGCAAATTCGAGCATCGACTCGGATGACACTGGTTCAACCAACGACTGGACGGCAGAACTCGTTCAGACTCGCTATGTTGATGCGACGGGCGTAACGCTCTTCGATTCGACAACGGGCATCAAGAACGAGGCAAACAGCGCGATTGGCGTTTACGTCACTCGTCTCTCGTCTTCGTCTGACGTCACTCTCCGTATGGCAGAGGGCTCGGGCAATCCGAAGGCTAAGAACGTAGAAGTTAATGAAAGCGGCTCGACAGAAATCGTGCTTGCTGAGTTCACTCTTAAGGCAGAAGGTGCAGAAATGCGCTTTGACACCCTTAAGGCTTCAACGACTGTAACGGGCGTCTCTGCGACGAGCGATATGGTTCAGGAGTTCTACCTCAAGCGCGGTTCAACCCGCATTGCAGACGTAGCTGCAGCAACATCTGGCACAGGTCAGGTAGTCACGTTCGATCTTGACGACACGGAAACGATCGCCAAGGACGCAACGCAGACCTACTCGATCGTCGCTAAGGTTAACTCGATCGGTACGACTTCGGGCGGCGCTGGCTTCGACCAGGGCGACACGGTCACCGCATCGACGTCTCCTGCAGTGGGTGATATCGACGCTAAGGCTGTCTCTGATGGCAAGTCCATCACAGATCGCGCTGGCTCGATCACGACCTACACGCAGACACTCTTCTCTGAAGGTATCCAGGTTTCTAAGGTTGGCGAAAGCTTCACCCACAACCCTCAGGACATTTCAGCGAACTCGACGGGTGAGTTCAAGATGACACTTCGCGTCACGAACTTCGGTTCTGATGACGTGTACATCCCACTCTCAACCCTCGCTTCGACGACTGCAGCCACAAACATGACTGCGGCTCTCACAGAAGGTGCTAACTACTACGTAGTGAACAGCGCTCTCTCTGCGACAACGTCGGCTGCAAGCGCAACACTTACGCGCGTTTCAGGTGGCACGGAACTTACGAGCGCAGTCCGTATCTCGGGCGGCAGCTCAGCTGACTTCCAGCTCTCTGTTACGTTCAACCCTGATCTCGGCAACAGCACTGGTCAGTGGCGCGTACAGCTCGGTAGCGTCGGTCACTCGACCGCGGATGACCTTACTCCAGAATCGTTCGTATACACGACGCCTTTGGAAGACTTCCGCACGAGCTTCTACACGGTCAACAACTAACGTTAGTTGATCCAGTCTCGCAAGAGACTCCAGCTCAGAATTGGCTGAGCAACAAAAACTCCCCCGCAAGGGGGAGTTTTTGTAACTTACCCAGGGCTCCCCTAGGTATCCCCAAAATTACCCAGGGGAGCCCTGGGTGGTGCGATATTGCCGTACGATGTTGGTATGGAAAGAAAAGTGCCATTTGAAGTGGGGGAGCACTACCATATTTATAATCGCGGTGTCGATAAGAGAAACATCTTTCATGATGCGCGCGACAGAGATCGTTTCCGCGACGCGCTTTTTGTTTGTAATACAGAAAAATCTTCGAAGTTTCGAGATTTGCCGACCGATCTATTTACTTTTGAACGAGACGAGACGTGTGTCGATGTTTTTGCGTATGCGCTTATGCCGAATCACTTCCACCTTATTATCGGAGAAAAGCAGGAGGGTGGCATTAGTTCTTTTATGGGGAAACTGCTCACTTCGTATTCCATGTATTTCAATACGAAGTATGAGCGCAGCGGCCCACTCATGTGTCGTCCGTTTCGATCTTCACATATTGATAGTGATGAATACTTTCGTTGGGTGTTTGCCTATGTACACCTCAACCCACTTGAGCTTTTTGAGCCGCAGTGGAAAAAGAATGGAGTGAAAAATGTGAAACGTGCAACTAGAAATCTTACTGGATATGCATACTCAAGCTACTCGGACTATTTTTCTCATGAGCGGAAAGAATCCAGAATTCTTTCTCAGAAATCTTTACCCATCGATGCTTCGGACATTAAAGACGATGAACTTTTCAAAGTGTTTGAAGAAGAAAAAGACGAGGATGGTTTTCTGCGCGCAGAAAAATTTCTTGCAACGTAACCAAGCTCATATCCAAATACCCAGGGGAGCCCTAGGTACACCCAGGGCTCCCCTGGGTGGGTTGGTCGATATGAGAAACAGGGGTTATGCACATGCAATATGTTCTTATCCCTCGCTAGTAAAGCAGGCGTGCGAGAATTGCGCGCATGGGAAAGTGGTTTGCACCTGCGTTTTTATTACATCTCGCACTCCTTGTTGTCCCGGCAGCTTCCTTCGCGGATGTGCTTTTTGAAACTCCGCTGGGAAACACGACGTTGGGAGGTTTGAGTGCAGGAAGTCCGCGCGTCTTTACGCAGCAAGCGGTTTTTCCTGCAAGTGATTTTACCTGCGACACGCTTCCCAGCTGGACGATCGATGAGATTGATTTTCGTCTTGGGAAAAATGGCATTGGCACCGGCGAATATCAAGCGGCGCTCTGGTTTTCAAATGCAACGGGGACACCTGACATTGTTTCCACTAACCTCATTACAATCGGTGGATTTTCTCCTGTCGCGACCCGCACAGCGACGTTTGCGAACGTGAACATTCGTGATGCCTGTCACACTTACTCGCAAGGAGGCACTTCGCGCGGTGGCCGAGCGCCGCACCTCATGTTCTGGGGAGTGCGAGGTGTCTTCGGCACAGGGCATGAGCAAGGGCTCGCGACGGCAAATCACCTGGGCGCTCTCGCTCCCGCAACTTACGTCGCGAATCCTTCTTTTATCGCCGACAATTGGACATTCGCCGCGCAAGTACGCGGCAACCTTGTGCCCGAATGTACCGAGAACTGTTTCTCAAACGTCCTCTTTTTGCCGGGGATAAAAGCAACAGAATTATACGAAGGAGAGTCGAAGCGCTGGCTGCCTGGTTTGTTTAATTCTGATGGAGAGCGGCTTGCCATGGATGAGGGGGGAGAGAGTGTTAATGATATCAAGGTGGGTGAACCAATTAACGCGGTGACTTTTGCATCAGTAAAGATACTTGAAATCTATGCCGATTTCTTAGGGACCATGGAAAACTTAAAAACCGAAGGTCTCATCAACGACTGGCAATCGGCGCCGTATGATTGGCGCTATGATGTACACGACGTTGTTACTCGAGATCAGTTGATGCACGATGGTTCGACTCGGCGCCTGGTTGAACAAATCCATACTCTTGCAGAGACGTCAAAGACGGGGAAAGTTACTCTCATCGCGCACTCAAACGGGGGGCTGGTCGGTAAAGCGCTCATTGATGCGCTCGGTGAAGATGTCGCGCTCATCGATCGTCTCATCATGGTCGGTACGCCGCAGCTCGGCACGCCATCGGCAATCCCCGCGATGCTCCACGGTATTGATCAGGGGCTTCCCGTAGACGCAGCGCCATTTGCAATGAGCTCCGCCACTGCACGAGCGCTTTCGGAATACATGCCCGGTGTATACGGATTATTGCCAATCGGCACCTATCTCAACACCGTTGCAGATCCAGTTATCGAGTTTGAAGTTGCTCCCGCAACAGGTGCATACAGGGCGGCGTATGGTGAGGCGATTGAAACACGTGATGAGCTCTTTTCCTTTCTTAAGGGAACTGGCGATGGGCGCGCAGAGCCAGGCGAGAACGATACGCTCGCACCCACCATCTTGAATGAAGGCATGTTGATGAGCGCGGCAACATCGCGCGTTTCTCTTGAATCATGGGCACCTCCGTCGGGCATCGAAGTGGTACAGATTGTCGGGTGGGGTCTCGATACTGTTCGGGGGTTGAGGTACCGAGAACGATCCTGTCCACTTTTTTCCGGGTGTACATTTCTTGACGTTGAGCCGCTTCTGGCTGTCGAAGGTGACGGGACGGTCATGGCTCCGAGCGCGAGCGCACTGGGTAGCGCATATTATTTCAACATGTCCGCGTTCAATGCTCAGAATCAGACTGCATGGTCTCATGCCAATATACTTGCCGCGAGCGCTGTCCAGGATTTGCTGCGCGACATTATAACTGAAACTGATCGTGCAGCTGCGCACATAACAGTCACACAGCCCGAAACGACTGCCATGGACAAACGCCTGCGCCTCGCTGTGCACTCACCGGTCACGATCGGTGTTCACGATGCCGCGGGGCGTTTTACTGGCATGAAGCCGAACCCCGATTCGGCTTCCGATATTCCCGTTGTGATACATGAGATACCGAATTCATACTACCGTGCATTTGGCGAAGGAAAATATGCCGGCTTTCGGGTTGGTGACGAGCATGAAATCCTGCTGTCGGGAACCGGGAGTGGAACATTTACGCTCGAGATTGAAGAGGTTGTCGGCGATGAAGTAGTGGATATTGCAACATACTCTGATATTCCTGTTGCAACCACGACAGTCGCAACACTTACCATCACTGATATCGCGAACAAAAGCGCGCTCGCGATCGATGAAGACGGCGACGGTTCGACTGACAATCTTGCAAACCCCGACGGCGAAGCGCCGCCAATCATTGAAATGATTGCGCTCATTGGCGAGAAAATAAATGCTCTTTCTGTGGAAGAGCACACTAAAAAGATGCTGCTGAAAAAGCTGGCGAAGTTTGAGGAGAAAACTTTAAGAAAGGGTGTAACCCCACAGGTTGTGGGAGCGATAAAGACGCTGCTCAAGCATCTGGCACAGGTAGCGCGAAAAGAAAATATATCTGAAGACGATGTGCGGTCTATTAGTAGACTCATCGAGCAGCTCGATGATTTATAATGAATTGTATGTTTAACAAAATTTCGGGGTGGGGGATGGGAGCAGTGATTGTGTACATCGTGGGTGTCATTTGGTTGTTTATATATGCAACGAACTGCGTTGGTGATTTTTGCGGGCTAACAGCCCTCTTGGCGGGGATGCCGTGGTTTTTAATACTCGACATCTTTGGAGGTGATAGCTATACATCCGGACTTTTTGGTTGGGTGAGTATCATACTAAATATCGTTTTTCTCTACCTCATATTCTCCCAGCTACAAAAGCACATTCAGCGTAAGTGAATACGGAAAGTATTGAGTCAACTATGCAACGTTCAATGAATTCATTCTTTCGTTTCGTCCTCGGATTCACCATTTTTATTGGGCTGAGCCTTGGAATCACCGTCGTGGCGGGAACCTTTGCACTTGAGCGTGAGAAGGAAAAGCAGGCCGCCGCCGCGCTTGAGGCGCTGCTTGCTACTCCAAATGAGCCGCAGTGGTGGGAAGTGTGGAAATGGCAGAAGTAGCAGAATCCTTTACATATTCAAAAAACATAGTATCTTAGTCGGCAAGGGCCAGAGACAGCCGGCATCCGCAAGGAAGAAGTCCGGTCGAGGCATGCCCGTTCACACGCTGTGCGTGTGTCGGGTCGACACCTCCTAAGCCTGATTATTAGGTTTTATGTGTTCTTACACATATGGCACAAACGAAACAACAGAAGGTTGCAATTGTTGAGAAGCTCGAAGGTGCGCTCAAAGATGCTGCCTCCGCGGTGATTCTCCACTTCAAAGGAGTGAACATCGGGGAAGAGACTGAGATGCGAAAGGGTCTTCGTGCGGCAGGGGTAACCTACACCGTCGCGAAGAAAACACTCATCAAGCGAGCACTCGGAAATCTCGGACACGCACATGATGAGGTGGCGATGGAGGGCGAAGTCGCACTTGCCTACGGCGGTGGTGATGACGCAACGGCTCCCGCACGCCTCGTGCACGAATTTGGCAAGAAGTATCAGACTGCGGATAAGAAGAACAAGCTTCATATCCTCGGCGGTATCTTCGAGGGTAAGCTCGTTGGCGCGGAGATGATGCGCGAAATAGCAACCATTCCTTCCATGCAAGGTTTGCGTGGCATGTTTGCGAATGTCATCAATAGTCCACGTTCGCGATTCGCGATCGTGCTCTCTGAGGTGGCAAAAACAAAAAACTAACAACTATTAACTAACAACCAGTAACTAGTGTATGGATCAGAATCAAATCATTGAGGCGGTAGAGAAGATGACTGTGCTCGAGCTCAACACGCTCGTGAAGGCAATCGAAGAGAAGTGGGGTGTTTCTGCGGCAGCAGTCGCAGTTGCGGGCCCGGCAGCAGCGGGCGGTGGCGAAGAGAAGTCCACCTTTGCCGTTGAACTCACCGCAGCGGGTGAGCAGAAAGTTGCCGTTATCAAAGTGGTGAAGGAGGCTTTGAACCTTGGTCTTGCTGAGGCAAAGGCATTCGTCGACGGCGCTCCGAAGGTATTGAAGGAGGACCTGTCGAAGGACGACGCTGAAGCTCTCAAGAAGAAGCTTGAAGAAGCGGGTGCGAAGGTGACGTTGAAGTAACTCACATTCTGAAAATCAGAGCAAAAAACCGGCCGCAAGGCCGGTTTTTTGCGCTCCCATCCCTCTCTGGTACAATCGGCACGTCATGAAAAAAACAAGCACTGATATCCTCGACATGCTCCTTACTCAGAACCGCGCTAAACTCATCCGCCTCATCATTCTGAACGACACTGAACGCTTTACACTTTCCGAGCTTGCGTCCCGCACGGGTCTCTCTCCGCGTGTAGTGCGCACTGAACTCGCGGCACTTACTCACGCCGGTATCGTGCGCGAGGAAAAAGGGGAGGGAAAGACAGCGGCTCTTCGAGCAAAAACAACGCGCTATAGTGCCGATGCGGCGCATCGCTACATGAATGCGCTCTCAACATTTGTGCACGAAGTTTCGCCGGAGCAATTCGAAGATGTGGCGCGCTCCGTGCGCCGTGTGGGGCGCCTCACAGCTATAGTGCTTTCGGGTGTATTTGTCGGGGATCAGACACGCCCCGCAGATCTTATCGTCGTGGGTGATTACATCGACGAAGAGCGTCTTGAGAAAGTGGCGCGCGCCTTTGAGCCGACGTATGGCAGGGAGATTCGTTACGCGGTTTTCTCCACGCCGGAATTCCGATATCGCCTCACGATCCATGACCGCATATTGCGCGATACGCTTGATCACCCACATCGGGTACTCCTCGACAAACACAACCTCCTTTAGAAGAGGGGGTTTTCATATCCACAGTGCATGCCTGTATACGCCCCGCAAAAAATGGGGGCTGCTATCATGAATAGACTTCTTCGGTCGAAGAGCTTTATAACCTTTATTAACATTCTTTATCTATGATAGTTGCACAATCAGCGGCCACACTCCAGACGTCCTTTAGCGACGTGTGGTTTACGGTCGTCCAGTTTGTTCCCTCGATAATCGCAGCAGCGGTGATATTTATCATCGGTTGGATCGTTGGTATGATCCTCGCGAAGGTCATCGAGCAAATCGTTGACGTCTTGCGCATCGATGATGCTCTCAAGGCGTCCGGTGTCCATGAAGCAGTGAAAGATGCGGGCTTTAACCTCCACGCAGGTCGTCTTCTCGGTTCACTCGTGAAGTGGTTTGTTATCATCGTATTTCTTATCGCGTCCCTCGAGATTCTTGGTCTCGTCTATGTCACCATCTTCCTTCAGCAGGTGGTCCTCGCATACTTGCCACGCGTCATCGTCGCGGTTCTCATCATTATTCTTGCTGCGGTTGTGGCGGAAGTGGTGCGCAATCTTGTCGTTGGCTCGGCCCGCGCAGCGGGTGTGCATCATGCCGGTCTTGCTGGTGCTGTTGCGAAGTGGGCAATCTGGATCTTTGCGATTCTCGAGGCTTTGAACCAGCTCGGAATTGTGGCGGTTCTCTGGCAGACGCTCTTCACCGGTATCGTCATCGCACTCTCCCTCGCCTTCGGTCTTGCCTTCGGTCTTGGCGGCAAGGAAGCAGCTGCGCGCGCTATAGAGCGCATGCAGGGCGAAATGCACCATAAGTAAGCGTTTAGGCTATATATGGCACAGAAAACCCGCCCGAAAGGCGGGTTTTCTGTGCCATAGTTGTGCACATCTTTTCCACCGTTTGAGCCATTTTCCCGAAAACTTGACGTCTGTAAAACGGGGGTGTATACTCCCGAGCACATATGGTACTTAAGTTGATGCAACAGAGATGGCGTTTGTAGCCTGATTTTATCTGTGCTACCGATGCCGCTCTCGAGCGGCTTTTTTAATGACCGTGTGGTGCTCGTTGACAATCGAATAACGACATCAAGCTTCAACGTCACACTCAGCTCTTGGCGCTCCCCAGTGGTGGCAGCGACTCGAGCTCGGGTGACGGGTGATCTCTTTTCGGCAGTGCCGCGCATCGCGCACCTTTTTCGCTGAGAATCGATGATCCCCGTCACTCGTCAATTTTTTGAGAGCTGAGTGTGACGTTGAAGAAAAATGAAACACGAAAGAATCAAAAAGTATCTCATTCTGGTTCTCGTTCAGTTGGCGTAAGCCGCTGAGCAGGTCTTTCCAGAATGAGACAGGAACCTTCCTTCGAAAGGAGGAGGGATTGTAGACACCAAAACATTCGTATCCTCTGCGCTAGACACGTATGATGCGAATTAAAATAAACACGCGGTTCCCAGATTCCTTTGCAGGATTCTGGATAAGGGCGTGCGGTGGATGCCTAGACTGAAGAAAGCGATGAAGGACGTGGCATGGCTGCGATAAGCTCCGGGAAAATGCCTAGCAATTGTTATATCCGGAGATCTCCGAATGGGACAACCCCGTCAGGTAAACCCTGATGATGCTGCAATTAAACCTGCAGTAAGCGTACCTCGGGAAGTGAAACATCTCAGTACCGAGAGGAAAAGAGAACAATAGTTTATTCCCCTAGTAGCGGCGAGCGAAAAGGGAGGAGCCCAAACTCAGCCACAATAGTGATGTGCGACTTGTTCGTGCAACGCTATTGGGGATGGGGGTTATAAGGCTACAGCGCTAGCAATAGGTAGAGTCACAAAATGCTTAGTTAGAGGAAGTGCCTGGGAAGGCACGCCCCAGAGGGTAATAGCCCCGTATTCGAAAACGAAGCATCTCTATGGCTGTAGTTCTTGAGTAACTCGAGACACGAATAGCTCGGGTGAATTCGCCAGAACTAACTGGTAAGGCTACATATTTTTTCAGATCGATAGTGAACTAGTACCGTGAGGGAAAGGTGAAAAGAACCCCGGTGAGGGGAGTGAAATAGAACTGAAACCGCATGTCTACAAGGAGTCGGAGTGGCTTAAGCCACGACGGCGTGCCTATTGAAGAATGAGCCAACGAGTTAATGCAATCGGCTTGGTTAAGGGGTAATCCCCCCGAGCCGCAGCGAAAGCGAGTGTGAATAGCGCGTTTGTCGATTGTATTAGACCCGAAGCAAGGTGAGCTACCCATGAGCAGGCTGAAGTTCCTAGAAATAGGGATGAAGGGCCGAACTCGTAGATTGTGCAAAATCTTGGGATGACTTGTGGGTTGGAGTGAAAAGCTTATCGAACCTTGTAATAGCTGGTTCTCTCCGAAAGAGCTTTCGGGCTTGCGTCGTATGTTCCCTCTGGGGGTAGAGCACTGGAAGGTCTGGATAGGTCGCAAGACCACTGGACCTATCAAACTCCGAATACCAGAGGTTTACAGTACGGCAGTTAGACGGTGGGGGCGAAGCTCCACTCGTCAAAAGGGAAACAGCCCAGATCGCAATCTAAGGTCCCTAAATTAACGCTCAGTGCAAATAAGGAGGTGAGATTTCTCAGACAATGAGGATGTTGGCTTAGAAGCAGCCACCATTCAAAGAAAGCGTAACAGCTCACTCATCTAGAGATCTCGCGCCACAAATGATCGGGGCTAAGCGTTGTACCGAAGATGCGGATTCGTGGATTTCACAGAGGATTATTCCTCAGTTCTTAAAGGGAAAGTTGTGGTCTTGCGGCCACACATGTACCTGGAGCGTACTGCACTGCGGTGCAGAAAGTCTGATCTCAGAGGTTGTGCAGGACACCTCGTTGGACGAGCTCTTAGTCATGCTGTCATTGGAAGTCATGAACCCAAGAAGACAGACTTTACCCACCTTGCCGGATTCGACCTCGGTCGAGTCCTCTGTGAAATCCACGAGTGGTAGGAGAGCGTTTTACGTGCGATGAAGGCAAAGGGGTGACCCATGCTGGAGCGCGTGGAAGTGAAAATGTTGGCACGAGTAACCGCAATGCGAGTGAGATTCTCGCACATCGAAAGAACAAGGTTTCCTTCGCAATGGAGATCATCGAAGGGTTAGTCGGTCCTAAGCCAATGGCAAACGCCGCAGGCGATGGATGCACGGTTAATATTCCGTGACTTGAGTATGCAGTGATGGAGGGACGGAGCGCTGTATCCCAGCCCCCTTATTGGATTGGGGGAGAGACTCTGATTATGCGTGCTAGGTAAATCCGGCATGTAAGTGAGAGGAGTTGCTAGAACTGGAGATTCGTCAAAGGGAATTTGGGGGAGCGCGCTTCCAAGAAAAACTTCTAAACTTATGTATATTCAAACCGTACCGCAAACCGACACAGGTGTTCTGGGCGAGTAGCCTAAGATGAACGGGTGAGAGATCCTCAAGGAACTCGGCAAAAAAGCGACCGTACGTTCGCAATAAGGTCCGCACTCAGCAATGAGTGCCGCAGCAAAAGATTCCCAATCGACTGTTTACCAAAAACACAGCTCCCTGCAAACTCGTAAGAGGAAGTATAGGGGGTGATGCCTGACCAATGCCGGAAGGTCAAGTGTGGAGGGTGTGTGCCCGCAAGGGCATGTGCTGGACTACATAAGCCCCGGTCAATGTCGGCGATAACTATAATCGTCCTAAGGTTCCGTCCCTCTCGAAAGAGGGAGGCGGAAGGACTAGGACGATATGGTTAGAAAAAGTGGTAAATATTGTTGCTGCCTCACTGTGAAGTAATTCACAGTTGGTCTTAAAACATGGCTATATGCTGGGAAGCCTATGGGATAATTATTCCATAGATGACTAATCAGCAGGAAAGGCCAGAAATGAAAGGGTGGATCGTCGGTTTTACCGACGGCGAAGGGTGCTTTTCAATAAGCATGTTTCGTAACGCCACCACGAAGTTTGGATGGTAAGTATTTCCCGAGTTTGTAATAACTCAAGGAAAGAAAAGCTTGCCGGCACTCGAAAAATTCCAAGCATTCTTTGAATGCGGGAAGATTTACGAGAACGTTCGATACGATAATCATAAGGAATATCTGTATCGATACTGTGTACGATCAATCGTGGATTTGCGGGAAAAGATAATCCCGTTTTTCCGAAAGAATAAAAATAAATTGTATACGGCCAAACACAATGATTTCGAATTGTTTGCAGACATCGTGGAAAGATTGCACCGCAAGGAGCATCTTTCCGAATCGGGTTTGCGAGTTATTGCTCGCAAAATCGAACAGATGAATCGCAAGAAAAAATCAGCATTTCTGGAATCCCCAGAGACTACACGCCGTGCCCCTCGCAAGAGGGTGAAGATATAGTCCAAACGTTTAAAGGAACGTAGAGCGAAATTCCTTGTCTGGTAAGTTCAGACGCGCACGAATGGTATAACGAGTTGGGAACTGTCTCGAGGATTTGCCCGGTGAAAATACAAGGGCGGTGAAGATGCCGCCTTCCTGCAGCTAGACGAAAAGACCCCAGAAGCTTTACTGTAATTTGGTATTGAGGATACGATTTCTCCGCGTAGCGTAAGTGGGAGGCTTTGAAGCAAAGGTTTTGGCCTTTGTGGAGCCGTCAATGCAACACCACTCCTAGAAATTGTATTTTCTAACCTCTACGGCAAAACCGTAAAGAGACAGTACCTGATGGACAGTTTCGGTGGGGCGCTGTCCTCCTAAAAAGTAACGGAGGAGCCTATTAAGGTTACCTAGTCGCGAATGGAAACCGTGACGATAGTGCATTGGCATAAGGTAGCTTGACTGCAAGTCGTACGTGACGAGCAGGCGCGAAAGCGGAGCAAAGTGAACCGACCGCCCGCATTAGATGCGGCGGAAGATTAACGGATAAAAGTTACTCTGGGGATAACAGGCTGGTATTGCCTAAGCGTCCAAAGCGACGGCAATGTTCGGCACCTCGATGTCGGCTCATCTTATCCCGGGGCTGAAGAAGGTCCCAAGGGTATGGCTGTTCGCCATTTAAAAAGGTACGTGAGCTGGGTTCAAACCGTTCAGTAGATCATCAATGGTCTCATGAGCGGTTTGAATCCCGAGGAATGACATATTCACGGCGGTATCTTGTAGAAATACAAGAGTTAACAAGTTGACTATATCGGTGGAACCGAAAGGTAATACCGAGGGAAGTTTATTAACTGCGATAGGGGTGGAAAGATGTAGACTAACTTAACACGGCTCCCGTGAAAAAGTGACGTCTGGACAACATCTCTCCACTCCGCCTCTATCGCAGTTAGTAAACCCCGTAGAGACTACATGTCAACCATCCAAACCTCCAAAGAGAAGGATGAAGATATAGTCCAAATATAAAAGGAGACCATTATATAGCGTGAGACAGGTTGGTCTTAATCTGCTGTAGGCGTTGATTCTTGAAGAGATTCGTTTCTAGTACGAGAGGACCGAAATGAACGAACCTCTGGTCTGGGGGCTGTTCCGCCAGGAGCACCGTCCCGTAGCTATGTTCGGAATGGATAACCGCTGAAAGCATCTAAGCGGGAAGCCAACTCTAAGATAAGGAATCGTTATAGACCCGTGGGAGATGACCACGTTGATAGGCGCTAGGTGTAATTGCAGTAATGCATTCAGCCGAGGCGTACTAATACGTCGATCAGAACTCCTGCACTGGAATGTGGGAAACATGCGTGAGAAAGCGCAATGCGCTTTCATTGGGTCTACACTTTTGTGTTTCTTGCCGGGTACTGAGCTTTGCTCTAGTACTTGGTACTTGATGTCGTTATTCGGTTGTTGCGACATGTTCTTTGATTGTGGATTCCGAAAGGGTGGGTAGCCAGCGGACTTCAGTGTCCAAAGCTCAAGAAACCGTTGGTTTGACAGCCAGGCGGTCCCCACGTGAGCGACCGTCATGAGGGTCAGTGTTCGACTCTCCGTCGAGACATTACTCCACCCCCTCTTTCGGAATCCATAATGTAATTGAAGCTTTTGTTCTGGTGATTTATCGCTGGGGTCACACCGGTTCTCATTCCGAACACCGCAGTTAAGACCAGTTGAGGCGATGGTAGTCGTAAGGCGAGAGTAGCTAGTCGCCAGAACAAAATCTTTAAGCAAAAGCCGCCCGTAGGGTGGCTTTTGTCGTATAATAGTTGTGTTTATGCACTCCACCACAAACTACAAACTACTTTCTACGAACTAATGTATGTCCTGGGCCTCACGTCGCCGCTTTCTCTATATTGCCGGGTTTCTCATAGTGCTTGGGTCTATAACCGTCCTGCCGCTCCTTGTCTATCTGAATAAGCCGGGCGACTGCTTTGATGGTGCGCAGAACAATAGAGAAACCGCGGTTGATAAAGGCGGGGATTGTAAACTTCTCGACGAGCGGGCGTTGCTTCCTGTCACAATTGTGTGGGCACGTGCAATGCCGGTGCGACTCCCTGGAGAAGAGAAGGGGAGCTTTAGCGCTGTTGCTTATATCGAAAATCCGAACATGAACGCAGGTGTTGCGCGCGCACCGTATCGCTTTAAACTCTACGATGATGCAAATGTACTTATCACTGAAATAGAAGGTGTGACCGCGGTTATGCCGGGTACGGTCACGCCCGTATTTATCGGCGGCGTCGACACTGGTTTTCGAAAAGCAGGACGCGTCTTTTTTGAGTTTTCCGCGCCACTAGTGTGGCACCGTCTGTATGACGCGACCGAGCCAATCACGGTTCCCACGAAAGAAATCCTGGACGCCGCGACCGAACCGCGCTTACGCGCTGTCATTAAGAACGATTCTGTGCAGGATCTGCGGAATACGCAGTTCGTTGCCACGGTGTTTGATACGGCGGGGAACGCATTTGCGGGCTCGGCGACCGAGGTGCAATTCCTCGAGCGTGGCGACCAGCAAGAAGTGTATTTCACCTGGCGCGATCCGTTCCCGTATCTTCCGGGTCGTATTGATGTGCTTCCCATCATGGCTCCACTTGAAGAGCCGCGGTAGCGACTGGCAAAGTGCGGTACTTTTCGGCAGAATGGCGTGATGGTCAGCCGCACGCTCCGCTCGTCTCAAGATTGGTTTCTCCTCGGAGCAGCCATTGCTCTTTCGCTTATGGGGCTCGCAACGATGCATCCCCTAATCGCCGGAGGTGAATCGTTTTTTGAGCGGCAGATCGTGTGGATCACGATCGCGCTCATAGGATTTTTCATCGCAACCATTCCCGAATACACGTTTCTCCGGCGCACTCCCATCGTCGCAACGCTCTACGCGCTCGCCCTGTTTTTACTCTCGCTCGTCTTTATTTTCGGTGTTGTCGTGAAGGGAGCGCAACAGCGCTTTGATCTCGGGCTTTTTGCACTTCAACCGTCCGATCCGGCGAAGCTTATCCTCATTATTGTCCTTGCAAAATATTTCGCGCGCCGGCACGTGGAAATCGCGCATTGGAAACATATCTTCATATCTGGCGCCTATGCGGCGCTCATCTGCGGTATGGTATTCCTCCAGCCGGATCTCGGCGGCGCCATCATCATCGGGGCCATCTGGTTCGGCATGGTGCTGGTCGCCGGTATTTCGTGGCGCCACCTACTGTTCCTCTTCGTCACGGGCATTATTGCAGTCGTGTCAGTGTGGACATTTGCCCTGCAAGACTACCAGAAAGCTCGTATTGAGAGCTTCTTACACCCGCTCGCAGATATCCATGGCACCGGCTACAACGCTTATCAATCAACAGTTGCCGTCGGTTCCGGAGAGCTTCTTGGAAAAGGGATAGGCTTTGGCACGCAGTCAAAACTCCGCTTCTTGCCGGAATACCAAACCGACTTCATTTTTGCTGCATTCGCTGAAGAGTGGGGATTCATCGGCGTCTTGATCGTCCTCGGGCTTTTTGGCGTCGTCGTTGCGCGCGTGCTTTCGCTTGCCGCAACAGGGGGCGACAATTTCACTGTTCTTTTTGGCGTGGGTGTGGCAATCATGCTGCTCACGCACACGATTGTGCACATCGGCATCAATCTCGGTTTGCTTCCCGTGACGGGCACTACCATTCCCTTTATGAGTTACGGGGGTTCACACCTCCTCACTGAGTTTGTCGCACTCGGTATCCTTGTGGGGCTCTCAAAAGCACGACCGCGCACTCAGGCAGTATTCGAGGCTGAGCTGTTGCGGCCGTAGCAAGCAATGGTTTTATCGATCATTGCTTCAAGTGAGAAGCTACCACGGACACGCTTCAAAAGTTCTTCGGAAAGCGAGCGTGCGAGTGTTGCGTCGGAAAGAATTCTCGCTAGTGCCGCTCCAATCTCCGTGGGTTTGCCTGCCGGAACAAGTATTCCCGTGAAATCATGGACGATGATGTCGGGAACGCCGCCAACGTTTGTCGCAACCACAGGCACATAGGCGCACCCAGCTTCAAGGAGGACGTAGGGGAGTCCTTCTTTTTGCGAAGTGAGTGCGAGACAGTCGAATGCGCGCAGGTACCGTGCCGCTTCGGGGATGAAGCCGAGGAAATGAATGCGATCGTTGAGATGCAGCTCCCGCGCAAGCGTTTCAAGCTCTCCGCGCGATTCACCTTCGCCTACAAGGACGAGATGTGCGTCGGGCACGTTCTTGAGAGCGTGAATAAGCGATATATGGTCTTTATTTGGATGCAGTTCCGCGATGCAGCCAATCCACGCGCCCTCTTCGGGGAGTGTGGGGGCAAGTGTGCGCAGCTCTGTGCGGGCATCCTTCGGGGCGAGAAAGGTGGGCGAGACGATACCGTTCCTTATGAGCACAATGGTGCGACGGAGCAATGGCATGCGTCGCATGCGTTCGTAGTCGTGTGTGTGTACGGTAATCGTCGAGTGCGCGAGCAGCATCGTAAGCCATGTGGTGAGTGTGATGAGGGCGCGAGAGGCGGCGCTTCGCGCCTCGTCTCCCGGAAAGCCGTGGAGGGTAAACACAATGCGCGGTACGCCGGCGAGTCGCGCAGCAAGCGCCCCCAAGCCTCCCGCTTTTGAACTGTTCAGATGCACGACATCTGGCTTCTCGCGTGCGAATAGCTCGTACAGCTCACGTAATGCTGCAATGTCTCGAACCAATTGTACATCCCGCCCGAGCGAGGGAAGAGGAATGCTTCGTATGTTTTCGTCGACGAGAAGTGAGGCAAGTTTTCCTGGTTTTCCGTCCTCTCCGACGCCGTGCGCAACTGCAACAGCAAGCCCGCGCTTGGTGAGCTCGCGGGCAAGATCAAGGCAATACCTTTGGGCCCCACCGAAATTGGATTTTGTGACGACAATTAAGACTTTTTTGATGTCTTCCATGCCTCGAATGTGGCTTGTATCCTAGCATTTTTCGTGCCATCATGCGAGCTATGTCGTTCGTCCCGAGACGGGATTATCTCTTCCTCATCGTGGGCGACCTCGCGGTTTTTGCGCTCGCACTCTGGGTGTCTCTCTTCCTGCGCTATTTCTCCATCCCTAAGACTGACGCGGTCTTGGATCACCTCGCGCCCTTCAGTATTCTCTTTGCGGCGTGGTTTGTCGTTTTCTTCTTAGCTGGACTCTACGGCAAGCATACCAAGATCTTCCGCAGCCGCCTCCTCCCGACCATTCTTTACTCGCAGGTCATAAACATCGCGCTTGCGGCCGTCTTTTTCTTCTTCATCCCGCTTTTTGGAATTGCGCCAAAAACAGTACTCATCATCTATCTCGTCGTCTCATCCATCCTCATCTTCGCGTGGCGCGTTATGGTGTTCCCGCATATCAGGAACGGCAAACGATTGAAAGGGGTACTTCTCGCAACCGGGGCCGATGCAAAAGCACTTGCCGAAGAAATTGCATCCGACGCCCGCTATCCTTTTACATTTGAGTATGTGATCGACACCGCACAAACACCATCGCATGAGATCATTCAGCATGCATGCCGTATTGCAGAAGACGACCACATCGCATTCCTGGTGGTTGATGTCTCAGACAACGCGATCCAAACGGCACTCCCGATTCTCTATGATGCAGCTTTCCAAAAGCAGAAGTTTGTCATGGTGAATGTCATGGATTTGTATCAAGAGGTGTTTGACCGTGTGCCGCTTTCACTGGTGCGTTACGAATGGGTACTGGGCAATTCCAGTGCTTCGTTCGGTTACGATGTATTGAAGCGAGTTCTCGACGTGGTCGCCGCCGCCCTCGGCGGCGTTCTCTCGCTCGTTTTATATCCGTTCATCATGCTCGCCATCAAAATGGATGATGGGGGCGACATTTTCATCACGCAAAAACGCGTTGGGCGATATCAAAAGCCAATTAAGGTGATCAAGTTTCGTTCGATGACGGGGAACGATGGTGGGGAGTATGGCGAGAAGGGAAAAACCGAGCTTGCGGTGACGCGTGTAGGGAAGGTGTTGCGTGCACTTCGTCTTGATGAGTTGCCGCAAATTTGGAACGTGCTCAGGGGCGAGCTTTCACTCGTCGGGCCGCGCCCGGAATTCCCAACACTCGCCGAGCACTACAACGCCCGTATTCCGTACTACAACGCACGCTACCTCGTGACCCCTGGCCTCACTGGCTGGGCGCAGATCTATCACGACCGTCATCCGCATCATGGCACCGACGTTGCAGCGACGAAAGAAAAGCTCTCCTACGATCTCTATTATTTCTTCCACCGCTCACTCCTCCTCGATCTCTTTATTATCTTGCAAACTATTCGTATTGTCTTGACCGCGCGCGGGTCGTAGTATTTCCGTATGGCGAAGATGATAGTAACCGGTGGTGGTGGATTTATTGGATCACACGTGGTGGATACGCTCGTGGCGGCAGGGCACGAAGTGCACGTCATAGACACCTTCATCGCGGGTCGCTTTGAGGAAAGAATGAACGCGCGCGCGATGTATCACGAGGTGGATGTACGTTCGTTTGATGCGGTCTCGCCTGTCATGCAAGGCACTGACACGGTATTCCATCTAGCGGCGCTTCCGCGCGTACAGTACTCAATTGAGAATCCGATCGAAACCTTTTCAGTAAATGTTGACGGCACGATTGCTCTTTTAAAAGCGGCTTCAGATGCGCATGTCCGTCGCTTTGTCTTTTCTTCTTCTGCTGCGGTGTATGGTGATCAAGCGACAATGCCGTTAGTGGAAACGATGCAACCGGCACCCAAAAGTCCGTACGCCTTGCACAAGGCAATGGGGGAACAAGCGTGTGCCTTGTGGAGTGAGTTGTATGGTTTGGAAACAGTCTCGCTTCGGTACTTTAATGTGTATGGTCCGCGACTTGATCCGAACGGCGCCTATGCGCTCGCGATAGGCAAGTTTCTTCGCCTTCGCAAAGAAGGGCAGATAATAGAGATTTGGGGAGATGGCACAAACACACGTGACTACGTGCATGTGAGCGATGTTGCGGAGGCGAATTTACTCGCGGGAGCGTCGAGTGCTGTGGGTAAGGGGGAGGTCATCAATATTGGTACGGGTCGCGAAACCGACGTGAATGCTCTCGCGGCTCTAATTGGAGGGGAGTCAACGCATGTGGATGCTCGTACCGAACCAGGGCGCGCTCAGGCTGAGAATTCATGTGCGCGAAGGTTGCTGTCGTGGGCGCCATCGATTGTGCTCGAGGATGGTATTGTCGCACTTAAAAAAGAATGGGGCCTCATATGATTCTCGACGGACGCGCTATTGCGGAGAGGGTGTATGCGATGCTTCCAGCGCAACCTCTTTCTTTGGGTGTTCTTCTCGCAAAAGGGAATGCGGTGACGGATTCCTTCGTGCATATCAAAGAAAAATCCGCGACGCGACTCGGTGTGCGTTTGGTGCGTGCCGAAATAGCGGCCGACGCGACAATCGAATCTGCGCTTGCGGCGCTCGGAGATCTCATACAGAAGACGGATGGCATCATCGTCCAATTGCCCCTTCCCTCACAGATCGATACTGATGCACTCATAGCCACGATTCCTGGTTCAAAAGATGTCGACGGTATTTCACCGGCTGCCCGTGTGCGTCCGCCGGTTGCGGCCGCGGTCGAAGAAATTCTTATGAGTGAACTGGTGCCAACCCGCGGAAGGAAGGCTGTCGTCGTCGGTTCAGGGCGTCTCGTCGGCGCGCCGGCGGCGCGCCTCCTCCGCGAGCTCGGGGCGGATGTTTCAGTGCTCGAAAAGGGCGATTCCCTCGATGCCCTTAAAGAGGCAGATATTGCCGTCTTAGGTGCGGGTGAGCTGGGTCTCGTGAAGTCGGAGCATATTAAAGACGGGGTAGTTTTGATTGATGCCGGCACGAGCGAGAGTAATGGAAAAGTAAAAGGAGATGCCGATCCATCCTGCGCCGATAAGGCCGCGCTTTTCACCCCCGTCCCAGGAGGTGTCGGACCCATTGCAGTCGCTATGATTTTCAAGAATCTGTTTGAGCTTGCAAAAAAATAACCCTTAGCCGCACGAGCGGCTAAGGGTGTTGTCAAAGTACACAGTGCATCTCGGCGTCCTTGAACGCCTCCCGGCTCGCATGCATGAGCGCAACGGCTTCCGGTGTGAGGTTGGCATGAACGAACGTCACGATCGCTATGCGGTCTTCATCGCGAGTTACGCGAGAATCACGCACACCGTGAATGCCTTTCATGCCGCACGCTCCTTGCGTGAGGCCGAAGAACTTCTTACCGGGGAAGACTGCCACGCGATCCCATGCTATTTCCGCGATGCGATGTGCGGCGCAGTGTTCATCGAAGATGAGAAGCCCTTCAACCGACGCCCACCAGTGGATCGTAAGAAACGCACGATCCATATGTGCGTAGGCGTCTGCGTTGCCAGCGCGATCTCCTTCAAGGGGGAGATAGCGAAGGACCCGGGTGACGGCTCGCGAGCCACGCATCGCCTCGGCCAGATTGTAGTTGCGTCCCGTTGTGCGCAGATGCGTGTCGAGCGTTTGTGCAACACCATTCGCAATCGCTCGCGCTCTCGCGGTCAGAACGCCGCACGATTCAAGGAATGGCGCAAAGCGCTTGAGGCATGTGTGATCTGGAAACGGCCACTCTGCAGCTGGCGACTGATAGTGAAAGAAAAACTTTCGCTCCTTGTCGTTTCGTTCGATCAATCCTGCTTCCTGTTTCCATCCCATCTCATCCTCACCGAGAACCTGTTCGGCAAAAATGGGATGAACCGATGCGTCGTTCGTCATATCGCGCATACCCCACTTGATCGCGGGTATATGCTCGGCCAGAATGGATGCGTCAACGTCCATCTCAGAAAATCCTCTCGTGAGGATTTTTTCAACGACCCGTTGCAGAGGCGGGCGTCCTCGGGCGAGCATTACAGACTCCATGCAAACCTCCTATTACTCTATATGGCTCTCAAAGAACCTCACATAATTCTATCCGTGTGTTGCGCGCCCTTTTGCACACATCATATATATGTTGTCTGTTCTGTGGATAGTGTGGGGATAAAAAGTAACAACCCCATCCCAAAGTGGGGGACGGGGTTGTTTGGTCTCAGCGACTGTCGCCCGAGAATAGGCGTAGGACGCTGAACGCTAAGAGTGACGTTCCGAAGAACGTCATACCTGCGATGCCGGCCGCAGACTGCACGGGCGTGCCGTAGTGGTGGATCGCGACGTACTCCATCACGTGCGCCCAGAAGAATCCGAGGGCGCAGGCGATGGCAGCGTGAACTAGTGAAGGCATGGGACACCTTTCTGTGCTTTTCGCTAAGGGTATTTAATCACAAATACACATTTTGTCAACTCGCCTCAAGTCCGACAAGAATGTAGACTGCACGTTCATGTGGGCATATCGCTTTTCGGCTCTCGCAGCCATCCTTGTAACGGCCTTTCTCGGGTGGTACGTCTATACCTCTGAGGTTTCCGGCAGCCGACCCTTCCGTCTCGGGCTGGATCTCTCCGGCGGCACACAGCTTCTTTATAGGGCCGATACGAGCGCGATTGCGGGCGACACCGAAGAGTCACTGAATGCTTTGCGCGAGACCATCGAGCGTCGCGTCAATCTTTTCGGTGTAGCCGAGCCCTTGGTGCAGCGCGAAAAGGGAAGTTCAGTCGCGGGGGAAGGAGAGGAGCGTCTCATCATTGAGCTTCCGGGTGTGACGGATGCGAACGAAGCAATTCGCCAGATTGGCGAAACGCCAGTTCTCGAATTCCGCATGTTTGCTGGTGAAGATGACGTTGTTCTTTCCGGAACCACTACACCGATTACTGCAAATGATTTTTTTGGCCCCGCCATCCTTACTGGACGTCACATTGCACGAGCGGAGTTGCAATTTGGCAGTGCCGGCGGTCTCGCAAATGAACCGGTCGTTGTTCTCTTTTTTGACAATGAGGGCACGAAGATTTTTGCAGATACGACTGCCGCAAACGTCGGTAAAATGTTCGGCATCTTCCTTGACGGTGAACCGATCTCAACACCGGTCATCAACGAAGCTATCCCTGGCGGCACGGCCGTTATCTCCGGCAATTTCACGGCAGTCGAAGCGAGAGATCTGGTAAAGAATCTGAATTTCGGTGCCTTGCCTGTTCCTATCGAACTCGTTTCCACGCAAACCGTCTCCGGCACACTCGGTGGGGAAGCGGTGCGCGATGGGCTTTTTGCGGGTCTTTTCGGATTCGGAATCGTTGCGCTTTTTATGATTCTTTGGTATCGCGTGCCGGGATTCCTTGCGGTTCTCGCGCTCTCACTGTATGTGGTGCTTTCACTCGCACTCTTCAAAGTCATTCCGGTCACGCTCACGGCAGCGGGCATTGCAGCATTCATCCTTTCGATCGGTATGGCGGTTGATGCGAACGTGCTCATCTTTGCGCGTATGCGCGAAGAGATGGCGAAAGGTAAGCGAGGTGAGGAAGCCGTGCGCGAGGGATTCAATCGCGCGTGGAATTCCATTCGCGATTCGAACATCTCCTCCATCATCACCGCAATCATTCTCTTCTGGTTTGGCACGTCCATTGTAAAAGGATTCGCGTTAGTCTTCGCGCTTGGTGTGTTGGTTTCTATGTTCTCTGCAATCACCGTCTCGCGCACGTTCCTTCTCGCACTCCCGCCTGGGGAGGGGCGCCTCAGCCGATTCTTCTATGGAAGCGGTATTCGAAACTAATATGCTCTTCATTCACTACAGAAATATTTTCTTTGGTCTTATCGGCGCACTCACTGTCGCTTCAATGGTGCTTCTCGCGTCCTTTGGATTAAACTTAGGAACCGATTTCACGGGAGGTGCGCTCATCGAGGCGCGCTACGTCAGCGAGCGCCCGACACAGGACGAGCTCACGGCCAAGCTCAGTGACGCGGGCCTCTCGAACGTTTCTGTGCGTGCTTCGGAAACAGGCTACACGCTGCGATCAGCGCCACTTTCAGAAAATGCACGTGCGGCACTTCCTACGGTGATTACTGAGACTGACGGGACGATTGAACGCCTCACTGATGTCGGTCCTTCGCTCGGGAAAGAGCTTCGCACAAAAGCATTCTTTGCTCTCGCGCTCGTTGTTTTGTGCATTGTGCTCTATGTCGCATTCGCGTTTCGTAAAGTCTCAGAGCCGGTTTCAAGCTGGGTATATGGTCTCATCACGATCGTAACGCTTATCCATGACGTGCTCGTGCCCGTTGGTGCCTTCGCCCTTTTTGGCTATCTCTGGGGTGCGCAGGTCGATACGCTTTTCGTGACGGCGGTGCTCACTATCCTCGGCTACTCAGTACACGACACCATCGTCGTCTTCGACCGCACGCGTGAGAATCTCCGCCTCAATGCTGAAGCGCGGAAGAAAGAAGACTTTGAAGTTGTTGCTGGTCACGCTATTGAGCAGACCTTCGTGCGCTCGATCAACACCTCTCTCTCAACACTCCTTGCACTCGGTGCACTATTCTTTTTTGGACCCGAAGCAACGCGCGATTTTGCATTGACACTCATTATCGGTGTCGTCGCTGGTACCTACTCGTCGATAGCGCTTGCGACTCCGCTCCTCGTTGCGTACGAGCGCTGGAAAGGGAAGAAGATGTAAAAAAAGAGCCGGCAGTCTGCGCTGCCGGCCACTCTCGTTCACCATCCGTTACCACATACCGCTCGACGTTTGGCACATAGCATGTCGGAGATGTCATCGACAACCTGCTCCGCCGGGCGTCCGCGAGCGACTTCGTCGTCGTACCACATTTTGAAGGTTTTGTATTCTTCCGATCCTAGTGCGCTCTCTCCACGCCACTCGATATACGTCCTATCGAAAGGTGTTTTTTCGGATGTCATATTCCACCTCTTCTAAAGTCTGAGTTCTGGAAACCAGAGCCCCCTCCGAAGGAGGGGGCTGGGGTGAATCTGTTTGTTCGCTACTTCACCGCAATCCTCTCCCACGAAGGGAATAGAGACCAGGTCCACGAGCATGAGGAGCATGAGAAGCCTGCTTTTTCAAGAATGCTGCGATGGTGAGAATTCATGAGAATAGATTAGCATGCGCTGTGGCTCGTGCAAAGTTGCCTCGGCCGTGTATTCGGTGTATACAATACACTCACGTAAAAAGGAGAGAATCGATGTTGGAGCGTTTGAAGGCGTGGATTCGAAACTTCTTTTTTTCTCAGCCGCCTGTCCGCGATTCGCGTCCCGAGTCGCCGAGGGCGTTTCCGACGGGTCGTGACCCGCGCTGGCCCTCCAAGCGACAGCAGAATGGGTGGAAATAGCAATGCCTAAGCCCCTCTCCGGAGGGGTCTCTTTTTTGGCTAAAAACAAGCACTTGACAAGCATTCTCTGGGAGCTATACTGCCCCCATCGATATCTCACCACGACTTTTCAAGACTCGTGAGATCGAGGATCCCACGGGTCTTTTTGGCTTGCGGGGTGCGAACTTTGAAAACTGAAGAGAGAAAGAAAAACACATCCAACATCTTCGGATGTTGGTAACACACACAAAAAGCAAGAACACAATGAAAGAAAGTAAGCATACGAAACAAAAAGATGTACATTCTTTTGTTTCGTCCAACCAAAAAAGTTCGGAGATTAATTTCTCCGTCTTTTACTGAGAGTTTGATCCTAGCTCAGGGTGAATGCTGGCGGCGTGGATAGGGCATGCAAGTCAAGGGGACCGCAAGGTAACCGGCAGACGAGATAGTAACGCGTAGGAACGTACCCAGAAGTCGGGCACAGCTCGCCGAAAGGCGGGGTAATTCCCGATGGTGTCGAAAGACTAAAGATTTATCGCTTCTGGAGCGGCCTGCGTAATAT
>CAYSUJ010000007.1:0-35693 GCA_964434285.1 uncultured Candidatus Saccharibacteria bacterium
CGCTCTACTCACAAGACCATGCGAACGTCGATGGTGATCTGTATATCTGGGGAGAATACACTCGCTCCACCGGTTCTGACTACTGGAGCTATGCAACCGACTTCGACGGTACGGCTCTTGGCGGATCAAGTCGCCAAGTGGATGTGCGCATTGCATCGAGTTCATCGGTTGCGTTTAGTGGCGGTTCACTCGCAATTGTGGGTCAGGCGGGGGCAACATCCACGGTGCGCGTGCAAGGAACAGGTCGTTACGCGTTTTCACTCGCGGGCGGTTCACTCAACGCGAGCTACTATGAATTCCGCAATTTAGATGCAAACGGTCTGAGTATTTCCGGTACGCCGACGGTATCGAGCCTCTCAAACGGCGACTTCGAACTCGACCTTTCAGGCGGCACCATGCTTACCCTTGCAGGAAGCGCGATCGACGCGAATGCAAGCCTTATTGTGAGCAATGTGCGTTTTGCGACATCAAGCGGGGTCTCATCCGGAACGAACGTGACGCGCACCGGAAGCCCGGTGAGCGCGTGGACATTCTTTGATACCAACGGTAATCTCGACGGCGAAGCATATGACGCCGATGGTGGCGACGCCTGCGGCGCGATCCGCTGGGCAGACAGTGCGTGTCTCTTCGTGAGCCAAGAGCATTTCCGATTCAGGAACGATGACGGTGGGGAAGGAGTGCCGACCAGCGAGTGGTTCAATGCAGCGTGGAGCAAGCGCACACGCGTCGCATTTACCAATGCTGACGCAGTAGCGTATACAAACCTCGCGGTGAAGATCGATGTCCCCTACGATGCCGATATGCAGAGTGATTTCGATGATCTCCGATTTACCGATTCTTCTGGCACAACAAGTGTTGCATATTGGATTGAAGAGGTGAATGCCTCTGCGACGTCGACCGTGTGGGTTCTCGTACCGTCACTGCCTTCGTCAGGCTCAGCCGTCCTCTATATGTACTACGGAAACGGCAGTGCCACCGATGCATCCGATGGGGTGGGCACATTCGGTTTCTTTGATGACTTCGAGGACGACAATATCAGTGAATACACGGGAGAAACCAGTCTCTTCGACGTCGACACCTCGTTTAATTACGAAGGCACCTACGGGTTGGATGCGGGCATAAACGTTGATTCCCGCACGACTGGTGGTGGTATTCGTCGTACCGGATCTCTGATGGCGCAGGGGGATACAATCCGCTTTTTCCAGTATGTCGATGCTTCCGCGGAGGACGAGCCTTGTGCGTTCTTTGCGGCAGGAGGCTCGGGCTCAAATTATGCTCTCTGTCTCGATCGCTATCCCGACGAGCGCGTTATCATTGCCGAGAACGTGACGTCTAACGACGGCAGTGGCACGGTGCTCGCATCGACAACGGTCTCCTATTCCACGGGATGGTACGAGGTTGAGATTGATTGGCTTACTGGAGGAGACATTGACGCATACGTCTATGATTCGAATGGCGACTTATTTGCAAGTGTTTCTGCAAACGACAGCTCTCATTCCTCAGGTGGCATGGGCTTTGGATTCTGGGGTATGCACGGTGGGTGGGATTTGTATACAGCGCGCCCCTATACGGAAACCGAGCCAGCCTATCTCTTCGGGCTTGAGCAATCATCAAATGGTGCCTCCTGGAAGGCGGCAGAGGATGCAACGCTCTCTGGTCAAACGATTGACGAAAACATTCGCCTTCGCTTCTCGGTCTTGAACACGGGTGCGCCGCTCTCAGGACAACTCTTCCGCCTTCAGGTGGCTCCAAAGGGGGCGTCCTTGAACTGTGAATCCGTGCCGAGTGTGAACTACAATGATGTGCCCCCTGCGGGTAGTTGTGGCAGCTCACCTGCATGCATGACGTCATCAGCAAACTTCGCTGATCAGGATGCGACGGCGGGTCTTCTTTCGTATCCATCAGACAAGACCTTTGCTGCGGGTCGTATGGTTGAAGATACCTCAAACCAATCGGCAAGCACTTCGGTTCCGACAAACGCCGCAACGGAAATAGAATACAATTTCGAACTGACCTCGAACGCGACACAGAACTCATACTGCCTCCGCACGACAAATGGCGGAATCGCGTTTGATAACTACGCGCAGGTCGCTGAGGTGGTACTCCTCCATGCGCCGCAGATAACTGGGTTCACGCTGAATGGCGCGCTCGATATCGCGCTCACCGAAGGTGCGACGACGACCGTCTCGGCAACCGGTACCGTGACCGACTTGAACGGCTACGCTGATATTGTTTCCGGCACGTCTACCATCTACCGCTCGGGGGTCGGCGCGCAGTGTAGCGCCGACTTCAACAGCTGCTATCCGCCGGGAGAGACATCGTGCTCGCTCTCGAATTGTGCTGGCAATTCATGCACGATTTCGTGCTCCGCGTCTGTGTATTACTTCGCAGATGCGACCGACGCGGGAAGCGCCTATGCCGCTGAAAACTGGCTCTCTCGAGTGCAGGTGACAGACGCAGGAGGTGCATCGGATGTTGAGACTCCAATCGGTGTTGACCTCCTTACGCTTTACGGGCTCTCGCTCGACACGAGTGGCATTGATTTCGGATCACTTGAAGTCGGGCAGAACACGGGAGTCGTTAACGCGACAACGACTCTGCGCAACACGGGGAATGCGAACATCGACATTCAACTTTCGGGGACTAATCTCACCGACGGTTCAAGCTCAATTCCTGTCGGGGAGCAGAAGTTCGCAACAACGACCTTTGCGTATAGCGGTTGTGCCATTTGTCAGTTCCTCACTGGTTCTGCGGCGAACCTCGAGCTTGATCTTCCGAAGCCGACGTCCACTTCGACGCCAATCACCGACGAACTCTACTGGGGTATAAACGTGCCGGACGGCACCGCGGCGACACTTCACTCAGGTACAAACTCCTTTATCGCAACATCTGACTAGGTAGTGTTCACATTAGCGCGTCTTCCCAAAACATGAAAATTTCGAGCGAAAAGCAAGCTGGAGGACAAGGCGTATCGAGATACGTCGAGTCCGAAGCGCTGCTTTGCAGCCGAAATTTTCATGTTTTGGCAGACGAGCAGGGTTTCCATGGCTCACTTTTGCGTCGATAATGTGGACACTACCTAGTATGAAGCGCACCCATCTTATTATTTTGATAGTTCTTCTCGTACTCTGTGCCGCAGGTTTCTATCTGTGGCACACGAGTGCCGAAGACACAGCGCAGGCACTCGAGTCGTATCGATTACGCTCATTCGAGCACCTCCAGGCTGCCTATGTTCCCGGAGTTCCGGAGAATCAATCGCGGGAGAGGCTCAACACCATTCTCGCGTCAGTCTTGGTGCGCCCTCTCACGCCGGATGAGCGTCGCTCGCTCGCAGAGGAGGGTCTCGCGGCGCTGAAAGAAGTTGAGACGCAGATTGATGCGATCGGGGAGGCGGGCGACCGCGTGCAGATTGCACTTGCGTATCTTGAAGAAAAAGGCGGCGGTATCATGGCGGGTGACGAAACAAAGGAGCTTATAGCCGCCGCGAAAGACGAATTTGCCATCATTGCGGACATTCGCGGCCTTTCGTACCGAGCAAATTTCCACACCGCGGAAATATTTAACCGCATTCTACTTGATGGGGGAGAGCTGACGAGCGCATATTCGAAATCGCTCAACGACGAGCTCCCTCTCGTCGAGGAGCAATTCAATACCCGCGCGGCGCTCTACGAGCGCCTCAAGGACGCCCGCGCGCGCGTTGACCTCGCCCTTGTCGCACTCGGAGAAGTGTCGCGGGATTAATGAGTGGATCAACTTTTGTGTACAATACGGGTATGGAAGAAACACGGGATTCATTCGGGGTACGGTTGCGCAATCGGTTGTGGCTTGCAGGGATGTTTGTTATGTATTTGATGGACCGCTTTGGTGTTTGGATTGGCGCGCGGGTCAACCTCGTCGTGAAGGAAGTCGATCTCTTTCTTGGCGTTGCATTGTTCATTGTCGGGCTTCTCGGATTTGAGAGTGGGCGGTACTGCGACGGCAATTCCGCTGACTATCTCTCCTGCACGCGTCCGGCAACCTACTATTTCTATGACGCGCCGCATACGATACTCATCATCCTAGGCATATTTCTCATCATGATGTGGGTTCTCCGCGATCGTCGATAATGCAGGTGTTACACTAGAGAAGTGAAATCACTCCGTGCATACGGCGCTCTTTTTCTTGTACTCCCGCTTGGACTCTTTTGTTTCGCGTATGCCTTTGCTGCAGAGATTAGCGGTGTGAACGTTGTGTCTGTGAACAATAACTCTGCGGTCGTAGAGTGGACGACGGACGTCAATACTGACGCGACGATCAACTATGGGCTCGATGCTAATTTTGGGCTCGTGCGTTATCCACTCTTCGACAAAACGAAACACTCGCTCACGCTCGATAATTTGGAGCCCGCAACAACATATCATTTTCGCGTTATCTCGTCTGACGCGGCTGGAAATCGTGCGGCAACCGGCGGCTTTGTGTTCACGACGCGGGCGGGCGATGATTCTTTGGTGCAGCGCATCATTAAAGACATCAACAAGCTCGAAGATCCGGAAGATATTAAAGAGGTCGACGAAGCTCTGAAAGATAAAGCGGGTGACATCCTGAAGCCACCAACCATTCTCGGTGCCACCAAAGTCATTGTCGACACCAACAAGGCAGAAATTTCCTGGACTACCGATCGTGAATCTGGCTCTGCTGTCTATCTTGTGCCGGAGAGTGGGTATCGCGCGGGCGCCGAGAATCCTTACACGATCACCCAGGGAGACGCGAAAGAACGTGTCACCAAACACAGCGTTTCCGTGATCGGTCTCGAGGCCGCAACAACCTACCACTTCAAAGTTGTTTCCCAAGACGATGACGGTCTTGCGGCAGAAACCGCAGACGACACCTTCAAGACGCGTTCGCTCTTGCCGCGCATCGCCGACGTGAAAGTGTCACGCGTGCAAGAAAATTCCGCAGTTGTCAGCTGGGCAACACCCGACGTGATCGCAAAGGGTGTGGTGGAATACACGAACACACGAACGAACGCGAAGAAATCAGTGGGAAGCCCTATTTACGCATCAACACAAAGCATTCGTCTCGCCGACCTTGAGCTTGGTACGCGTTATTCGGCCGTCATTACGGCCACAAATGAGAGCGGAGAAACGCTCTCAAGCGATCCGTTCACGTTCATCACCATTCGCGACGTGATTCCGCCCGCAATCACGAAAGTGAAAAACGAATCCACCCTTTTTCCAGGGGAAGATACGAAGATTCAGACCATCGTTTCGTGGGAGACTGACGAGCCTGCCGTGTGTCAGGTGTTCTACACCCAAGGTGCGGCAGGGAGTGGCGAAGGGGATTCGCTCCCGCTCGAAGCGAATCCTCTTACCCAGCACACGCAGGTAATCGTCGGCTTTGCACCTTCGACCGTCTATCGTTTCTGGGTCGAATGCTCTGATGAGGGGCGTAATTCATCTGTCTCCGAGGATTTTGTCCTCATAACTCCATTTAAAGAGAAGAACATTATCGATATAATTCTTGAAAACTTCCAGGGCACATTCGGGTGGGTTAATAATATAGGGAAATAGAGCATGCCCGCACACCAATCCTAAGCTCGCGACGTTATGCACTACATGTATATTTTGAAAAGCATGAAAGACGGTGACCTCTATATCGGTTCTACCAACGATTTGCGGCGGAGACTTGCCGAACATCAGGCAGGAAAATCGTTCGCGACAAGTCCGCGCAGGCCATTGAAGCTCGTGTATTACGAAGCGTATGCGGCGGAAGAAGATGCTCGCATGAGAGAGTCACGCTTGAAACAGCGCGGACAAGCTCGTGTACAGCTTATTAATAGACTGGCGGTTAGTCTCCGCCAAGCTTAGGATTGGTGTGCGGGTATGGCAAAAGCAGCGATTCAGGCAGAAAATCTTGTGATTACCTACAATAAGGGTAAATCAAACGAGTTCAACGCGCTGAAGAACATCAACGTGGAGATTTATCCCCGCGAATACATCATTCTCTTCGGCCCGTCCGGCTGTGGAAAATCCACGCTTCTCTACACCATCCTCGGCGGCAACGTCCCGGATTCTGGCCACCTCTATGTGAAAGGGGAAGATATCTACGCGTACACACCCGCGGAAATGAATCGTTATCAGCAATCCACAATCGGCATTGTGTACCAGCAATTCAACCTCATTACGTCTATTTCCGTGCTGGATAATGTTGCACTCCCGAGAATCTTTCTCAACAAAGCGCCAGCAGAGCGAAATGCGCGCGGACAAGAGCTTCTGCGCCGTTTCGGTATTCCTGAGCGCCTCGAAAACAAGACACCGGTCATGATGTCCGGCGGTCAGCAGCAGCGTGTAGCGGTTGCGCGCTCGCTCGTGAACGATCCGGAAATTCTCCTTGCCGATGAACCGGTCGGTAACCTCGACTCAATTTCAGCCGAGCACGTGATGGATTCATTTGAGGAGATTAATGAAAAAGATCGGAAGACAGTGATTCTCGTGACGCACGATGCGAAATATTTGCCGTACGCGCACCGCGTCTTCTACATGCGCGATGGAGAACTACGTCGCATCGTGGTGAATCCGGAAAAGCCGCAAGTGAAACGAACGAAGCCGGGGGAGACGATCGTGACCGAGATCGAACAGCTCGCGCGTCTCTATCCCTATGCCGAGCCGATGGAGTTGAAGGTGAAGAGTATTGTGAACTTCGCGACGCAAACCATCGGCTTTACGCAGCTTGAGCGATTGGAGAAGGCGGTCTTGCAGGTGCTTGCCGGCACGATGGATGAGAATCTCCTCATGGATTTTCTCACGAAAAGCGTGCATGAAGGAGGGGTGGGAATGCACACTGATGAAGCGACTGCGGTGATGAAGAGAGTTTTTGCGCTTGTCACCTATTCGCAAGATGTCCACAAGTTTCGCGAAGAAGTCCACTCCGACAATCTCTTTCTCCACCAGCGTAAATTTATTGATCACTTACTCTTCTATATAAAAGAAGAAATCGGCATTGATTCAACGAGTGTACAGCTCGGAATCCTCCGCGATGCAGTTGCAGACCGCGTGGGCGGTATCACGAATGCTGCAGAGTTTGAAGAAAAGCTCGCTCTCCCCGAGCATCTTGGCGGCGCCGCATACAGCGAAGACTCGGCAGGGAAGATTGCACGTCATCTCGAAAAACTCATTGCGCAAGGCGGCTACATCATCCGCGCGAACGAACTCCTCGGGGCGCATTCATAATCTATGCGCATTCAAGACATCGCCATGCTCTCGACGCGTATGTTCAAGACGAACCCGTCGCGCACGTGGCTCACGATTCTTGGTATGGGTGTGGGAACAGGTGCCGTCGTTGCCTTGGTGGGACTCGGCTTTGGATTGCAGAGCATCATCCTTGAGCGAATCGTCTTCGGGGAAACACTCCTCTCACTCAACGTCGCAAATCCGCCGTCAAAAGTCGTGGTGTTGAATCAGGAAATGCTCGATAGCTTTTCGCGAAACGAGCTCGTGAAGGATGTCTCCCCAATGGTAAGTTTTCCGGCGCTCGCGACCTACGAAGGCCTTACGGGGAACGCATTTTTGCAGGGTGTTCGTCCATCATATTTCCTCTACACCGGCGCAAAAGCGCTGGAAGGGGATCTCTTTACGGAGGCGACGCTCGATGAGGACAAGCGGAGCGTCATCGTTTCTTCCGCGATGCTCAAACTTTTCGGCGTCGAGAACCCGGCAGATGCTCTCGGGCGACAGGTCACCTTTCGCGTGCTCGTGCCGAACGAGGGAAGCGAAGATTTTACCGAGGTGGCGATTGAAACACCTTATACCATTAAAGGGGTGACCGACGATGCGTCATCTCTCGTCGCAATCATCACGCTCGATGAATTTTCCTCGCGCTTCCAGATTCCGGCATATGAGCGTGTGCAGGTGCGTGTGATCGACAGCGAGTCGCTCGTTGCGGTGCAAGACGAGATCATCGCGCAAGGATTCGTCGTAACTGCGCTCTCAAAGACGGTTGAACAGGCGAACAAGATCTTCCAGGGAATCCAGGCGGTCTTGGCAGTGTTTGGTGGAATCGCGCTCACCGTTTCCGCAATCGGTATGTTCAATACGATGACGGTGACCCTCCTCGAGCGCACGGCAGAAATCGGCATCATGCGCACGATCGGCGCGTCATCAAAAGACATCGTAATCCTTTTCGTTGCCGAAGCGATTATCGTGGGCGTGCTTGGTGGTGTCGTGGGCATTCTTATCGGTGTCGGCATTGGATGGTTTGCGAATGGTCTCCTCAGTGTCGCGGCGAGCAAATTCGGCGGGGAAGCGGTGGGAATATTTAAATACCCGCTCCCATTCCTCGCGTTCATCGCGGCATTCTCCGGCATCGTCGGTCTGATCACGGGGCTTTTCCCGGCACGGCGTGCGGCAAAAATCAACCCGCTCGACGCCATTCGTTACAAGTAGCGCGCTGCGCGCTTTGTTATCCACATTCAATAGAAAGCAGATTTTCCTCGAGTGCTACCATCAAGGGACACTATGCCGTACCAGTTCGGGCTTCTTCGCTTGTGCCAAAGCTTCTTTGAAGGAGAGGGAAGAAGTGGTGCGGCAATACTCGCACTACTATCTGCACTTCTTTTCGTCTTTTTCTTCGACACGAGTGTGCCGAGTGCGCGCGCAGACGACGTGACGACATCAGTTACCGTGCTGAACACCGCGCCGACGTGGACAGTTGATGCTCAGGAGTATGGCGGCTCTTCCACGACGACGCCTACGAATTCCGGTAGCGTCGTCTCCTGGATCGGCACCGCAACCGACTCGAGTGGTGACAACTACTATCTGCTCATCTGCAAAACAAGTGGCGCGCCGACAGCAAATATCAGCGCCCCACCAACCTGCAATGGCGGTGTTTCAAATTTGTGGGCGGTTTCAGCCTCCACGGCGAGCGGCGCTGTGGCGACGGCAGCGACAACCACAAAAGAAACGTTCCCATTCCAGAACGAGCTCAATGATTGGTTTGCGTGGGTCTGCGACGGCAACAACCCACTTCCGCGCTGCAATCTCACTTCGCAGCAGGGGAGTGGCACCACCTCTTCGCCGTTTGTGGTGAATCACCCTCCTGTATTCACTGCGATGACGAATGATGGGCCTGTTGATCCGGGAGATACAATCACATGGACCTCGACTGCATCCGATGCTGACGTTGAGGGCGGGGCTGATACGGTGCAACTCATTGTATGCCGTACGAGCGGTTTTTCGAACGGGACCTGCACAGGCGGGGCGTGGGCGACGTCATCTCTCGCTGCTTCTGACCCAGCCACAACGACCACTATCGTGATTCCAACCCAGGATGCGCTGTACGCAGGCTACGTGTTTGTGATTGATAGTCATGGTCATGCGGCAACATCATCTTTCCAAGGCTTCAACTCTTCGTTTACGGTCAACAACGTCTCTCCGAGCGTTGGCGCAGCAACAATCAGTCTCGAAGACACCGATGGATCGGGGAATCTTACTTTAGTGACGCCAAGCGGCACCACAGGATCGTTCCGTGTGCGCTTTACGGCAACCGACAACAATAGCTGCCAGGCCACCGTTGGTAACGAGATTGCGACGGCAACAATTAACGTGTATCGCTCCGGTATTACCCAAGCTGGGTGCGATTCTGCGGGTGAATACAATCCGAATAACTGCTATGCCTCTTCGTCGCCCAATTTCAGTCCGTTTGTCTCATGCACACAAGATGGCGCTTCCTGCAGTGGCACTTCGGATACCACGTCGACGTGGACGTGTACCTTCCCACTCTGGTATGTTGCCGATCCGACCGACACGGCAACGCCGTGGACGGCTGAGAACTGGCTTACATCGGTCAGTATTCTCGATGACGATGGCTTCTCAAGCGGTATTACTGAAGGTTCAACAGGTAATGAAATGACAAGCTTCCTGGCGTTCAATGTCACCGAGACGTCGATCGGTTACGGCGGCCTCGAGCCGGGTCAGCAGAATGATCCGCTCGCGACGACGACCGACCTTATTGCCATAGGAAATGTTGGTCTCGATGAAGATCTCTATGGCGACACCATGTGTACATCTTGGAGTGCGCCGGACTCATGCGACACGAACGGAATCAACGCCACAAACGATATTCCTGTATCAAACCAGAAGTTCGCCACAACGTCGGTCGGGTATGCCTCAACCACAGCGTTTGCCCTCACCGGCTCGACAACCCCAACAGAGCTCCAGATTCGAGTGCCGAAGACGACCGCCACAAGCACACCGGCAGAGCGTGACACTTATTGGGGTATTAATATCCCAGGCACGATTACGCAGGCCGGTAGTTACCTCGGGCAAAACACGATCACCGCGAAGAAGAGTAATAGTTCATTCTGGTAGGGCTAAACGGGGAACATGAAGCGCTTCTACTCCTCTGTGGAGACATGGGTACAGGTGCGAACAAGGGCTTTAGTGGGTGCTAAAATGGCGAACATGGCCGCGAAATACAGGTGCTTTTTGCCTATGCGCGTTTCGCTCATAACGCTGATCGCGTTTCTTGTATGCGCACCCTTTGCTCACGCTGGTTTCGGTATCACGCCACCGTATGTGAACAATCAGCGCCTCACGCGCGGAACGGTGTACGAGCAGAAAATTACGCTCGTTCGATCGGATCCGACCGATGATCTTACTGCCGAAATCACCATGAACCTTCCGGAGGTTGAATCGTGGTTTTCTATTGATCGCGGAAAATCATTCATTCTGCCGAAAGGCACGACGCAGATCCCTATCATTGTGCGCGTGCAGGTGCCTGAAGATGCTGAGTACAAAGCACACAAAGGTACGATTCGTGTGCGCACCTCCTCTGCGGGTACAAATCCTTCGGGGAGTGGCGTATCGATTGCACTCGGTGCGCAGATCGACGTCGATATAGAGGTCGTCGACAAAATTTTCGACTTTTCCGTGCGAAAGATTCGCCTCTCAGATCTTGAGGAAGGGCGATGGAAATGGGGACTTTTCTTCCCGGGAAAAATTCGTTTTCTTATGACGATTGAGAATACGGGGAATACTGATTATGGTCCGACATCGGTGCGCTTTGAGATATATGACGCCGACATGGAGACGCTCCTTGAAACCACTGAAAATACAAACAGGATTGAACAGATTCCGCCGTTTGCCATTCAAGAGGTGCTCGCCGAACTGCCAACGCGACTTCCAGCGGGGCGCTATAAAGCGAAGTACGCCATCATGAAGGGGGAAGAAGTGGCTCAGCAGGATGTGCTTGATGTGAGTATCTCGACTATCGGTAGTGTCGCGGGCTATGAAGGATACGGATTCATGGGGCTCTCAAATGCCGATAAATTAAAGGTGGCCGGCTTTGTTGGTGTTCCACTTATTGTTCTCTTGAGTCTCATATTCACACTTTCGCGCCGCCGCGCCTCTCGCCCACATGTTCGCAAATGGTAGTTGGTTTGCGCGCGTGTGGGTGAACATACTTTCCGCACTCGGCATATGTGTGCTTCTCATCGAAGCGTGTGTGATATTTTTTCCACCAGTTTCCGCGGTTGATCTACAAACCAGTGCCGTTATCACCATTTGCGGTGACGGCGTCGTGGGCTCTGCGGAGGTGTGTGATTTGGGGGCGGGAAACAACCTTGGTACGTACGGTTCTTCCACTGCCGAGCGCGTGTGTGCAGCTGACTGCGTGAGTTTTGGTCCGTATTGCGGCGACGACATACTTCAGGTGCGTTTTGGCGAAGAATGTGATGATGGCAATCATACGGACGGCGATCTCTGTTCTGCAACGTGCGAGTCCGAAACGGCTGTGCCTCCGCCGTCGCCCTCTTCACCTCCGGGGGGTGTTATTCCTGCGATTCCAGGCGCCGACCCTGGTTCAATACCGGCAGGAACGACCAAAGTTGTGGTGCGCGGCAAAGCGTATCCCAATGCCGACGTTCGCGTACTGGTGGATGGCAAAGAATTTGGCGTGACCCGCGCTGATTCAAAAGCGGATTTTATGTACACGACAACAGGTGTCACGCCAGGAATCACCACCTTCGGCTTCTCGGCAAAAGATAGCCTGGGTGCGGATTCGCTCACCACTGCTTTCGTCTTTGAGGTGGTGCAGAGTGCGGTGACAACAATCGCAAATGTGCTCATCCCGCCCACCATTTCCGCGAGCGCCGTGGAGATACCGCGCGGAGAATTTCTCACACTTCAGGGGCAGACGGCACCTGATGTGAAAGTGCATGCCGACGTCTTTGCGGGAGGGAAGACATCGTTTTCGGCAGAGAGTGATCAGGCGGGTTTGTGGGCGCTCCAGATTGACACATCATCACTCACTGAAGGGTTTAACACCGCAAAAGCCCTTTTTGATCTCTCGATTGAGGCGTCGAGTGGGTACGGCAAGTCGGTCGGTTTCTTGGTGGGGGAAGGCTCGGTTACCGGCACGGGCTCTGCCGATGTGAACGGCGATGCTAAGGTAAACCTCGTCGATTTCTCGATATTTTTGATCTCGTGGGGGAAGGTTGATGCTCGGTATGATTTCAATAAAGACGGCACGGTCAATCTGGGGGATTTCAGTATCATGCTCTTCAACTGGACTGGCTAGGATATACTGTACGTATGCGATTTCTCATTCTTGCGCTCGTATTGTGTCCACAGATTGCATGGGGCGCGAGCATCTACGTCACGCCGGACAACGCAACGTATGGCGTGGGAGACACGTTCGTTGCCGAGGTGCGCGTGCTTCCTGACGAATGTATCAATGCGGTCGATGTGGAAGTGCAGTACCCAAAAGACGTACTGCGCGCTGTCGATTTCAGTAAGGGCTCGTCTATTCTTTCACTCTGGGTGCGTGAGCCTGCGCTTGAACACGAACGCGGGACGGTCTCGTTTGCGGGCGGAATTCCTGGTGGCTATTGTGGGCGTGTGCAGGGAGATCCCTCGCTCTCCAACGTGCTTGGACGCGTTGCCTTCACAGTGCTCGGGAGTGCTGACAAGGTGCAGATTGGGGTGGGAGACCGTTCGCGTCTCTATGCTCATGACGGTCTCGGGAGTGAGCTTATTCCCGAGAGAAGCGCGGCGTCGTTCACGCTCCTCACTGAGCCGCAGCTCTCGGAAAATGAATGGATCGCCGAGGTGCAAGACGATCGTGTTCCACCCGAGGAATTTGCCGTTGAAGTGCACTCAACGCGCGGTGTCTTTAGTGGCCGCTACTATCTTGTTTTTTCAACGACCGACAAACAAAGTGGCATCGATCACTACGAACTCTACGAGCGTGGCGCGTGGCGCACGATTACGAGTCCACATGAACTTCGTTTTAAATCGCTGGAGGATATCCGCGTGAAAGCGATTGATAAAGCGGGGAACGAGCGCGTTGCTTCATATGACGCGGGATCTGTTCCCGAATCACAAGCGGCAATCGATTTCTCATTCGTTGTCTTCGGTATCGTTCTCATACTCCTCGTAGCGTTCTCGCGGTTCTATCTGCGGCGCGCGGAAGAACCAGTGCCCCCCGCGCCGAGCGCATGATGCGCGCCTTGATACTTGCACTCCTCCTCCTCCCAAGGAGTGTGTTTGCTGCAGAAGCGGCGCTTTTCGTCGAACCAGAAACGGGCGCGTACACTATCGGAGAAATATTCGAGATCAGTGTGTATGCCGACACCGATGGTGCGGAAGTGAATGCGGCTGAAGCTGAGCTCACCTTCAACCCAGACGCAATCGAAATTCAAAAAGTATCAACAGACGGGTCGATTCTCGATGCATGGCCGACTCAGCCCACATTTTCAAATCAGACAGGAACGTTGCGCTTCGCGGGGTGGACGAAGTCACCATATCGAGGCTCCCGCGGGCTTCTCGTCACGGTTCAGTTCAAGGCGCTTCGCTCACGCCCAAGCAACGCCTATCTTGCCGCAGGTGCGATCCTTGCCGCGGATGGTAAGGGCTCAAACATCATCACGAGTATGCGCTCGGGGCTCTACACGGTAGCTCCGCGCGAAGAGGGGCCAGTGCCGGAGCTGAGCGATGCAACGTCGACCGCAGAGGGTTACGAGGCATATATTGAGCCCGCGCTGCCTGCGCCTGTTTTTGATCCGCATCCGGGAGTTGTTGAAGTGGGGGAGCGTATTATCGTAACCGGCGTTGCGACGCCAAGTACAAAAATTCTATTTCTCTTCGGTGAAGGTGACGAGGCGGAAACGACGGCGCTTACCACGGATCAAGATGGGGCGTTTATGTTCGTCTCAAACATGAGCGCTCGCCCCGGTGTGTATCGCCTACGCGCCATGACAGAGAATCAGAACGGCAAAATGTCGGAAGCCGCGCGGCTCACCATTATTGCGCGCTCAGAGGGATTAGCCGCCGTTGCGGCTGTGGGAGCGGATGTCGTGGGAACGCTTCTTCCGATACTGTTTTTACTTGTTCTGGGGGGACTAGGTGCAGGGTATCTGTATCACATTCACGCTATTGAGAAAGCAAAACATGCGCGCCTTCGCGAGTAGAAGGACTAGCGGTTCGGCATCATGCTGAAGAAAACCGAGAGATCGGTGAGAGAAAGGAGGCCGTCGTGGTTGAGGTCAAAACGAGAATCGTACGATCCTATTAAGTGTTTAAGAAGGATCGACATATCCGCAAGGGTCACGCCGTTCTTTCCATCGAAATCAGCGTTTGTGTATTGCGTCTGCTCTTGTCCTCCGGGTGCTGCTGCTGTGGTCTTGGTGTCTGCTACACTGATTGCAAATGTGCGGAGTTCGGTCGGTACCAGATCACCTGTGCCATCGTGTGCACGTACCTCAGTGTCCTTAAAGGCGAATTCAAATTCGCCAGTCGTTTTCGCGCGAACGCTCAGCGTCAGTGCGGCGTGCACACCACTGATTCCGGACCGCTCCAAGGCACCACCACTAAAACGCAATTCCCGGCCTTCTTTACTCATGACCGCTTTCTCAGTCCAGAGATCGAGAAATGAATCTTTTGCATCTATGCCGACAACCTCAACCCCAGGTGGGATGACCACGGTTATTCCGACCGCGTTAATGGGTACTTTAGCATTGAGGGTAATGACAAGATCCGTCGTTTGTCCCACTTGAAGCTTCTCCTCGGGTGCCACGAAGTACAATATGGCTTTAGGCGTCCCGACCATCATGCTGGTCGTTAGAAGCGCGATCGCGGTTCCGTGTCCGAGGAGAATCTTGCGTGCATGGCGGCGCCAGAAAGACTGCATGTATCAAGTGTACCGCTGAAAAGTCTAAACGATGCTCTTGTGCACAGCTTGGAGCGGCTCCTAGAGTGGAGGGGCGATGGGTGGCGATGGTTCCCTAAGCATCGTCGTGGTTGAAACGTAGTCCTCCCCAGTAAAAACAAACTGGGATACCGTGTCGTCATGAAGCCACACGGTAATGTGACCACTCACGCCAATGCGTTCAAATAAAGTCTGCAACACACCCCCTATGCGCGCTCGTGGATCGCGGAGTGTAAAGAGGTGTGCACCCTCCGGTGTTGTTTCTATAAACTGCAGGTGGGCGCCGTCATCGGCAAAAATAAGCGCATTGTCAAGAATGGGGCCTTCCGTAGCGATTCCAGAGAGTGCCGCTGGGATATCTCCACTCTTGAATGATTGCCAACCGTCTGTGAGAGGTAGGGTGCGTGCAAGCAAGGGACTTGCGCTCGACACGGAAACATACACGGTGTCTGAAAGGGAGATGTTCTGAAGGGAGAATGCATGCGTCTCGCCCGTTTCGAGGACGGTAAGGGTTGTTGTCGATTCTGATGCGTAGGCGTCTCTTGGTGCATCAATCCTATAAATGCCATCAATCGCAAGGGTGCGATCATCGAGCGTCGAGAGCGTCTCCACGCGCATTGAGTAGGTGCGATCATTTCCCACCTCTCTAAGTGCGGAGCGCACCGACTCTTCTAGGTCGGGCGTCTTCCACGACTCAATGACGCCAATGAGGAGAAGACCGAGCAATAACGCGCTAAAAACAAGTATCTTTGCGACCGTGCTGCTCATGCTAGTAGCGTACGCGAGTTTTCCGTCTAAACAACCCCTCGGGGCGGTAAAAAAGTTGTCCACAGGGGTAGGTAGCGAAATCGCCGGACACACCGCAAGGGTATATACTTTAAGCCATATCTCGGGTGTCGAGATGCTGTGCGCGGCAAATCTCGGGGGTCGAGATGAGTTCTATGGGGAAACAGGATGAATATATAACCCTCAAAGAGGCCGCGCAAATCACTGGATACACACCCGACTACATCGGCCAACTCATCCGTGCTGGAAAATTGGAGGGCAAGCAGGTGTATTCAAATGTCGCATGGGTCACCACGCGCGAGGCGCTCGAAGAGTACCAGTCCGACAAGGATGGAAAGAGTGATCAGTCGAGCTCTGAATGGTGGAGAAAAATGCTGAATTCTCCCGATACACTCGTGCAACTCTTTTCCGGTATTTCTTGGATAGTGATAGCGCTTCTCAGCGTGATTATTATTCTTTTGGCATATGTATTCGCGGTAAGCCTCGACAATCGTATTAGCAATCGCAATCTGCAGGAGGCGCAGAGTAGAGCATATGTTGAATAGGCGCACTGCGGCTTTATTCTTGTTGGCACTCGCCGTTGTGCCATCGTTTGTTTTCGCGGCGCCCGGAGTGCCTCGCATGCTCAACTACCAGGGGCGGTTACTCTCAAGTGGGGGAACACTCCTCGGCGGGACGGGTACCGAATACTGCTTCAAATTTTCTTTGTACGACACGCAAACGGTGGGTGCAGGAACAAAACTCTGGCCAACAAGCGCTCCTTCGACGATGACGGCGACGGTAAAGAATGGTGTGTTCACGCTCGGTATTGGCGACACGAATATCGGCGGCGATGTCCTCGACTTTAATTTCCAAGATACTGACACCGCTTATTTGAACGTAGAAGTAGCTGCGAAGGTGGGTGCGACATGTGCGCCGGGCGACGGTGCTGAATCCTTCGAAACGCTTTCACCGCGGCAGCGTATTCTCGCGTCAGGCTATGCCATCAATGCGAGCATGGTTGGCGGCTTTTCTGCGTCGCAGTACGCAAGCGGCAATCAAATTCCCGTACTCTCGACGGGGAATCTCATCCTTGGTGGCACGAATCCGTTTATTAACGCGACAACCACGAACACGCTCACCTTGCAGGGTGGAGGCGAGGCAACGGGCGACATTCAATTTTTCAGTTCAGCAAACAAGATCACGGCACAAGGAAACCTCACGCTTGCGGGGGGTGTCACAGCTTCGGCAGGAACGACGACAAACGCGACCTCGACGACACTCTTTTCTGCGATCGGCCGCTTCACGAGTGTGATTGCTGATGCGCTCGTTGCTGCCGTTGCAACGATTACAAACCTAACTGCAACGAATTTCACCGCAACACATGCGACGACCACAAATGCGACCTCGACCAGTCTGTTTGCCGCGGCGCTTTCATCTCTCTCGGGGCTTTTTGGCGATATCACGGCGACCAGTAGCGCGGATCTTGCTTCGACGACTGCGCAGGGACGCCTTATCACGGGAAACATAGTTGCGACGTCAACCGCAACATCATCCTTCGCGGGTCCTGTTCGCGTTGGTCTCAATACCTCGCCGTATAAATTCTCAATCCTCGGCTCGACAACCGCTGCGACAAGCGCGACGGGCACTGCCGTGCTTGCGGTGTCCAACTCAAACCCGACGCTGAGCTCTGGCACGAACGTGCTGCGCCTCAATCTTCGCACGGCGTTTGGCACTACCTGCACCTCGGCATCCACTTGTCCGCGCTTCATCGAATATTTTTCCGGAGTGGGTGACGATGCGGACACGGGCGGTCGCGGCGTGGGCTCGCTCCGTCTGTCGACGGCGGGCACCGGTATAACACAAACATCGGGTGCGGCGGACTTTGCCGAATACATGGTGCTGAACTCGGCTGCGAGCGTTGGTGATCTCGTGTCTTTGAACGCAAACGGTGAATACCAGCGCGCGGTGGCGGGGCAATCACTCATCGGCGTCGTGTCTGACAATCCGGCGTTCGTGGGGAACGCGAATCTGGAAGGTGAGCCAAATGCTTACGTTGTTGGTTTTGCGGGTGTCATCGAAACGACGGTGAGCGATGCGCATGGCGCGATCGGTGCGGGGGATTTCATTGCGGCGAGCACGACGGCGGGTGTTGGTGTAAAACTCGTGGGATCCGGGTTTACTCTTGGGCAGGCACTGGAAGCATGGAGCGGTCCAGGAACTGGGCAGATTTCCGTGCTCGTCTTTCCGAAATATATTGATGCTGCCGTCGTGCTCGACAATTACGGCGGCGTACAGGGTGGCATTTCGGGGTATTGGGATTTCTCGACGACGACGGGAATGATCACGCTCGCGTCATCAAGTTACGCCCTCGCCCTCACGAATAAACTCACGCTCGGTAACGCGTCGGCAACTGCAATGTCATCGACGTACGCCTCTTCAACGCAAGGATTCTTCGGCTCTCTCTCGGTAGGGAATCTTTCGGGCATTCTGCGTGCGACGGGAGGAGCCATCGCTTCTTCGCTTGTGAATCTTGCGAGTGATGTGACGGGTTTCTTGGGTGTAACGAACGGTGGAACGGGCACGTCAACCGCTCCATCGGCCGGACAACTCTTGGTGGGCAATGCAATCGGTGGATACGATCTCGTCGCGACCTCTTCGCTGGGTATTACTGGTACATTTTCCACCACATCTGCATCATTTTTTGCTGCGCAGGGTCTCGCCTTTTCCACGACGTCGTCCGATTACTGGAAGAGCATAAATGATTTCTTCTCGACGACCTCCGCCGATTACTATGTCTCACAAGCAAACCTCTCTGGCTTTTCCACCACCTCCGCAGATTACTGGAAAACAGCGCGTGATTTCTTCTCCACCACGAGTGCCTCGTACTTCCTTGCGCAGAATCAAGGTGCGGCATTCTCTACGACCTCTGCCGATTACTGGGAAACACAACAAACGGCACGTTCTGCAGACGATCTCACGAACAACTCCATTGAGGACTTGAACGACGTCACCGCAATGACCGAGAACTACGGCGATCTTTTTGCGTGGAACGGCTCGACCTGGACGGACTTCGCGACTTCAACTCTCGGTATCGCCCTTGCTGACACGACAGGCACCCTCGCCGCAAATCGTGGTGGCACAGGACTCTCGAGCATTACTGCCGCAGGAATCCTCCTCGGGAACTACTCTGGCACTGGCTGGCAGCAGCTTTCCACCTCCACTCTCGGCCTCCTCTCGACGCATGTTGCAGAAGGCTCTAACCTCTACTACCAAGACTCCCGTGTACAGACTTATCTCGACACAATTACTAAAGGATACTTCTTCGGAACGACGTCGGCTCAGTACTTCCTGGCACAGAATCAGGGAGCTGCTTTCTCGACAACCTCTGCCGCATTCTTTTCTGCGCAGGGTCTCGCATTCTCCACGACCTCTTCCGACTATTGGAAGTCAGTTAACAACTTCTTTTCGACCACCTCAGCGCAATACTTCGCCGCTGCCACGGATTTATTCTCCACCTCAAGCGCAAACTACTTTGTTGCATCTTCTTCAACCGTACCGAAAACATATGAGGCAAATACGTTTACCGCACTGCAAACATTTGGCGGCGCAAGTTCAACCAACCTCACCGTTTCCAACCTCGCCTCGACATCCAAACTGGTAGCATCTAACAGCTTTACACTCGGTACCGTGACAGGCTTCCTTAAAGCAACTGCGGGTGTGGTTGCGAGTGCGTTCGTCGATCTTGCAACCGACGTGACGGGATTCCTCGGAGTCTCAAACGGCGGCACAGGTACCTCGACCGCACCAACGTACGGACAGGTACTCGTCGGTAATGCGCTCGGTGGCTACGATCTCATCGCAACCTCCTCGCTCGGCATTTCAAGCAGCTCCGTATTCGGGTATCTTTTCCCGGGGAACGCGACGGGAACTCTCATTGCCTTCAATGGAGGGATCATTGCAAACGCCTCATCAACTATTGGAAATGGCACACAATCGGGAGGGCTCACTGTGAGCGGTGGTGCTACCACAACTGGCAACCTTGTAGTGCAGGGAAGCGGCACATCGACCTTTGCGCACGGCGTTGATATCGCAAGCGGATGTTTTGCAGTCAACGGCGAGTGTATCGGCGGGGCCGGCGGGGGAGGTGGGGGAGGGAGCGGCGTCTTGGTCGCGATTCAGACATTCAGTACGCCCGGCGTGGCAACATACGTACCGTCCCCGGGTGCTACCGTGGCGCACGCAATTGTGACCGGTGCCGGTGGCGGTGGTGGTGGCGCTGATGCTCCGACTGCAGATACCGCGAACGAGACGTCGGGCGGTGGTGGTGGCGCAGGGGGCACGGCGATTGTTGTTGTTGATGTTGTTGCGACAACATCAGTGCAGGTCACGGTTGGTACCGGTGGCACCGCGGGTGCGAACACTGGTGGCAATGCCGGTACGGGCGGAGGTTCACGCTTTAGTACCTTTGCCATTGTGAACGGCGGCGTCGGCGGTAATGGATCTGCAGTGAACGCTGCCTGTGGTAACGGTTCGTCGGGTACTCCTGGAACGGGAGGCGCTGCAACCGCGGGCGATGTGTTGCTCACGGGGAGTCCAGGTGGAGAAGGTCAGTGTGCCGCTGAAGATGTGATCGGTGGAAACGGAGGGGCGAGCTATTGGGGTGGCGGTGGGCGCGGCGCCGCAGATCCGAACGGCAACTTGGGAAGTGCGGGTAGCGCAGGCACGACGTACGGAAGCGGTGGCGGCGGCGCTTCAAACGAAGATACCGACGTGGGCGCGGCCGGTGGTGCGGGAGCGCATGGTGTTGTGGTTGTGTATGAATACGGTCCGTTTACTGGCGAGCTTGGCGTGACGAGTGGTGGCACTGGCACGACAACAGCGCCGACCTATGGCCAGCTGCTCGTGGGCGACGGACTCGGTGGCTACAATCTTCTTGCTACGTCATCACTCGGCATTTTGGGGTCATTCTCAACAACGTCCTCCGATTACTGGAAGAGCGTAAACGATTTCTTTTCAACAACGAGCGCAGCGCATTTCTCCTCACTTGGTTTAGCGTTCTCAACCACCTCAACACAATATTATGTTTCTACTACAGATCTCTTTTCCACGACGTCCGCAAATTATTTCGCGCACTCGTCGACGACCTTGGCAAAAACATATACCGCGAATACATTCACTGCACTCCAAACGTTCGGTAATGCCTCAACGACCAATATTTCAGCAACCTATGCATCCTCAACGCAAGGGTTCTTTGGTTCGCTCTCGATAGGAAATCTCACCGGCATTCTTCGCGCAACAGCGGGTGCCATCACTTCAACTCTCATTGACCTTGCGAGCGACGTGACAGGTATTGTGCAGGTTGCAAACGGTGGCACCGGATGGGGGAACATCACTGCGGGCACGCTTCTCACCGGAAACGGCACGGGCGCGCTTGCCACAACAACTGTGGGCGCTTCACTGCAACTCTCCGGAGGCACGCTTGCGCTTAATACCGGAAACACGAACGCATGGACAGGTTTGCAGTCGTTCACGCTCGCTTCCTCCACCGTGTTTTCTGCGGGTCGGGCTTATTTCGGACAAACAGCAACAACCACGATCGACACCGCGGGCAATGTCGCGGTTGCGGGTACATTGAATGTGACTGGTAACACAACGCTCAACGCGGCAACAACCACGAATCTGTTAGTAACAGCATCGTCGACGTTCCAGGATTTCACTTCGCGCAACGCAACGTCATCGCTCTTGTACACCAATGCATTTCGCGGCGCAGGGCTCGCCGGTTGTGATGCCTCCGGCGACAAGCTCTTATGGAATTCGCTCACCGGGCAATTCTCATGCGGCGTTGATGCGGGCGGCGCTGGTTCGGGTATAACCTCGCTCGGTGCTCCGGGGCAGTTACAGACGGGTGCGACACAAACGTTTGCGTCGTCGAGCGACGCAAACATCGGCATCACCATCACCTCAGCAGGCAACCAGCATACGTTTGCGATGAATTGGCTTGGTTCGCTTTCTGTCGCGCGTGGTGGCACGGGATGGGGGAATATCGAATCAGGAACACTACTCACCGGAAACGGCACTGGCGCGCTTGCGACGACCTCTATCGGCTCATCGCTTCAACTCGCGAGCGCAACACTCGGTCTCAATCTGGCAAACACAAATATATGGAGTGGTTTGCAGCGATTTGGTGCGGGCGCGTCAACTACAGCACTCTCCGCAAATGATTTTGTCGCGGTTGGTCGCACTGCAACGACAACAATTCGTGGTGAGGCAAACGCGACATCAACTTTTGCCGGCGGCATTGAGGGACGCGCGCTCAATATCACGAATGGCACTTCAACGTTTGCAAATGGTATTAATATCACGAGCGGATGCTATGCAGTCAATGGTACGTGCCTTACGGACGAGGGTGTGACGGGCGTCACGGTCAGTACTTTTTCATCAAGCGGTACCTGGACGAAGGCGGATTACACGGGCCTTTCATTTACGCAGGTGATTACCTCTGGTGGTGGAGGCGGGGGAGGTGGCGCTGACGGCACCGATACTACGAATGAAACTATCGGCGGCGGCGGCGGAGCCGGGGGTACCGCAATTGAGATGATTGCCGCGGGGGCGCTCGGCGTTACCGAGACTGTGACGGTTGGCACTGGCGGAGCGGCTGGTTTGAATACAGGCGGCAACGGCGGTACTGGAAACACTTCATCGTTCGGTGCGTTTAATTCGGCGACCGGTGGCACTGGCGGCGTTGGCTCGGCAGCAAACGCGACGGGTTGTGCCGCTGACAATGGCGCGGGTGAAGGCGGCGTGGGCGGCACCGCAACCGGCGGCGACATAAACCTAACAGGCGGTGCCGGGCACACGGGTATCTGTTTGGCCGAACTCACAAACGGCGGCACAGGTGGTGCGAGTTATTGGGGTGGCGGCGGGAGGGGTGGTGTCGACGGAACAGGTGCGTCTGCAGGCAGTGTTGGCGCTGCATATGGTTCGGGGGGTGGTGGCGCGGCAGATGAAGATCAGACGGTTGGCGCTGCGGGCGGTGCCGGTGCCAACGGGGTTGTGGTGACAATGAACTACACGTCAAGCGGTGGCGACCTCGCGGAATGGTACGAAACGGAAGAGGGGGTAGAAGCGGGAGACGTTGTAGCGATTGGCGCGGATGCGTATGAATATGATTCAAAACTCGGACTTCAAAAGTCTACGATTCTCGCAAAGGCAACGGGGGGTTCAAGTGTTGTGGGGGTTGTTTCAAGCGCACCTTACGAGACCATTGGTATGGATATTCTTGCTAAGAGCGCGCGCCCGCGTCCGATTGCACTTGCCGGACGCGTACCCGTGAAGCTTTCACTTGAAAACGGCGAAGTGAAAGCGGGGGATCTTCTCGCGGTTTCTTCGGAAGCAGGGAAAGCGATGCGTTCCACAAAAGCAGGTGTCACGGTCGGTCGAGCGCTTGATGATATGCGCTGTAAGGAAGAAGGCGATGAATGCACCGTGCTTATTCTCGTGAACACGACGTATTCAACCGGAGCACTCCTTAATGTTGCGATGCGAGATTCAGGTATTGAGATGAACGGCATCCCCGGCGATCTTGATCTTGGTCGAATACTTCTTGCCGAGATGCTTCAGGAGCGCACACAAATAGCATCCTCAACTGCGTTTTCTGATGTATTTGCCGATCGTGTTGTGGCGGGGCTCGAGATTATCGCGCCGCGTGTCGTAGCGGAAACTCTGGTGGTGGAAGGTATTGAGCCGGTCGACGAAGATATACGCCTGCGCATTGTTGAAGGGGGTTCGTTCATGATCGAGCGAGTCGCACACGATGCACTCTCATTTACGTTTGCGAGTTCTTCCGATGAAGTTGTACACCCGCTCGCCGTTTCGATAGATGCATTTGGGAATGCGCTTATTGCGGGCTCGCTTGATGCGGCCTCGGTCACCATTGGTTCGCGCGAACAACCGGGCGGGCTTACCATGCACGATACGATTACAGGAGATCCTTTCTGTATACGTATTGTCCGGGGATCACTCGAGACTACGCCGGATGCATGTGACACCTATGGAGACATACCGTCGGAGTATGCTTCCGAGCCGGAAGAAAGCACGGTTCCTGACATGCCTTCTCCACCGCCATATACTGAAGAGGGATCGGAGAGCCCCAGTGTCGAAGATAGTGACTCGCCAACAGAAACAGAATCAGCACCCGAAACGCCGGAGTCAGAAAATGAGATTGTCACTAGTCTCTCCGACGAAGGGGTTGTGGTTGAGGAAGCTCCCCCACCATCCGAGCCACCCCCTGCAGAAGCGCCGGTCGAGCCGCCTCCATCCGAAACGCTGTAATATATGCGATACATATACATACTTATCCCTCTTATCGCGCTTTCCGCTCTCGCTGTGTTTTTTACGATGAGTTCATCGTGTGAAGAATTTGTGTTTGTGAACAAGGATGTGGCGTGTGGTGTGCGAGATGTCGTCTCAAAAACGGGCTATATTGACACGCGTGTCCACCTCGCTTCTCTCATAGAAGAAGCGCAGGCAGGGGGGCGACTCTCTCACGCGTCAATATATTTTCGCGATCTCGAACGCGGACCTGTATTTGGTGTGAATGAATTGGAGCCGTTTGCTCCCGCATCACTCTTCAAGCTTCCGCTTGCGTTTGTCTTTTTTAACTCGGCCGAGACACAGCCCGAGGTACTGACACATAAGATTGCCTACCAAGGCACTTCGAGTGTTGCGGAACAACGCGTTCGTCCGGCGCGGAGCGCCGAGGTTGGTAGCACATATACGATTGCAGAACTCTTGGAAATGATGCTGACACATTCCGATAATGCCTCCTATGAGATACTCGAGCAGTTTTTGACCACAACTCCTGAAAGGGTGCAGCTTCGTTTCGAGACATTTCAGGAAATAGGGCTGATCGACCCGCGCGACCGCACAGAAACAACTTTAACCGTGCGTGGATACGCTTCACTCCTTCGCCTCCTTTACAACGCATCGTTTCTTTCAGTTGAGCAGTCTGAGAAAGTGCTTGCATGGCTTGCGCGTTCAGACTATACCAACGGTCTTGTTGCCGGCGTACCCGGGGGCGTTTCGGTTGCGCACAAGTTCGGTGAGCGCGTGTATCCGGACGGCACAAAAGAACTCCATGATTGCGGAATCATCTATTATCCCGGGAATCCGTATTTACTCTGTGTGATGACACGTGGAGCCGAGTGGACGGAGCTCGAATCGTTCATCACAACGGTGTCACGAATCGTCTACCAAGAGTTTGATGGTCGTCGTCTTTGATAAGCGCGGTACAATATCTCTATGAAGGATCCACTCGTCGTTAACATCAAGACTCCGCCTCCCCCCGAGCATGTGGCACCGCTTCCGCCACGGCTTCCGCGCCCGCGAAAGCGGAGATCGCTCTCGAAGGTCGTCGGGGTTCTTATACTCATTGCGTGTGCAATTGGTGCGTGGTGGTTATGGGGAGACTCGGAATCTACAAGCATCGCACCGCAGGGGGTGGAACAACTAATTTCGCCGACACAAGACGCCGCGCAGTCCGAGGGTGATCTCATTGCAGAAGTCGGCAAGCTCATCATGTTGCCTGAGGGCGAGAATCCCACTATTGCGACCGTGACCGATCCTCAGAAGCTCCAGGATCAAGTGTTTTTTGCAAACGCAAAACAAGGCCATAGAGTGCTCATCTACACTCGTGCGCAAAAGGCATACTTGTATGATCCTGTGGCAAAACGCCTGGTTGAAGTAGCTCCGCTCACGGTGCAGGCGCAGTAAGTATGAGTCGGATTGCCAAGCAATGGATTGCTATTGCACTTCTCTTCGCACTTGCTGCGCCGGTTTTTGCTGAGGATTACTCGAGTACGAATTTCATGGTCAAAGGACCAAGCGCAAATGATTTCGGTGGCACGGGCACCTCAACGAGTTTTGAAACCTTACAGAGCGGGAATGATGTGGCGCAGACTGAAGCGACGAGCACAAACTTCATCCTCAATTCCGGCTATTTGTTTTTTGAAAGTTTCGTACCGCAGTCTTCGAACTGGCGTTGGTATGACGATGCCGAGAATGTCACGCCGCTTACGCCTCTTGCGGCAGAAAACGTTGCGCCAACAAACGTGACGGGCGAGATTAAGTTGCGCATCACGGTCGTGGATCAGTCGGGGATTGGGCTTGCCGGTGCAAAGTTCCGGCTGCAATTTGCAACGTCGTCCACATTCTCGAACGGTGGTACCACGGTTGCCGAAATCGCTGATTGCACAGGGAGCTCGGGATTTTGCTATGCGGACGGAGGAGGGGTAGATGGCGCACTGATACCGAGCGCGCTCATTTCCGACGCTGACACATGTCCTGATGGTTGTGGGACGCATAACGAATCTGGCACGACAACGAGCTCGTTTACGCACACCGCGAGCTCAACGGTTGAATACGAATTCACGATTGCAGAATCTGGTGCGTACGGCAACACCGTCTACTTCTTCCGCCTTGTGGATGTTGCCGCAAGCAGCTCAGTGCCATTTGTGTCTGATGGTGCGTATCCGAGCATCACAACGGGCGGCGCGGAGCTTTCGTTCACCATCGATGGCCTCCCGTCAGCAACCTCAACCGAAGGCATATCAACAGACGTGGAGACGACGGCAACAGGCGTGCCGTTTGGTGCACTACTATTGAGCACGCCGGTTGAGGCCGCCCACCGTCTTGCAGTGACGACGAATGCTGGGCAGGGATACAAAATTTTTGCGCTCCAGCGTCAGGGGCTCTTAAGTTCAAGTGCTGAGATAGATCCCGTTAGCTCCACAAACGAGAGCCCTGCGGGATGGGCAAGTGGCTGCGGAGGCGGTGCGGCGGGCTGCTTTGGCTACCATGCCGGCGAAGATGTTCTTGAGGGCGGGTCGACGCGCTTCGCCGCGGACGACACCTACGCCGCATTTACGAGCGACCCCAAAGAAATTGCATACAACTCGGGCCCTGCAACCGACAAGCGCACGGATGTTGTCTATAAAGTAGAGGCGCGCGATCTGCAGGAAGCCGGAGCCTACGAAGGCAACATCGTTTACATCGTCGTTCCCGTCTTTTAATCTGCTATGCTACAGAAACTTATGCTTCGGTTGAGTGTTCTCGTGTGTGCGCTCGTTCTTCTCGCGCAACCTGCCTTTGCGGCGGAGCTTGAGGTGACGCCGGTCGTAATAGATGACAAGGCAAAAGCGCGCGACATCCTGAAACGCTCGATTACCGTGCGCAACACGACCGAGCGCAAGCTCAATCTTTTTCCGAGCGTGAACGACGTGGACGCGCGAGAGGGAAAGGAAGAATTCGTGTCTGCCCAGAATGCCGACGAGCGCGCAGATTCGCTCGCTAATTGGATTGAGCTCTCACGTGGCGTTGTTGAGTTGAATCCTGGCGAGGAGAAAACGTTGCCGTTTGTTGTTCGCATCACCGCTAACGCGGTTCCGGGTACGTATCATGCGGCGATCGCCTTCGGCGAGGGCGGCGATCGCGGATCCGCCGAAGCCTCGACGCCGCTTTCGATCGTCGCTATCAATCTTGAAGTTCAGGAAGACATCAAGGAATTCATGCAGCTCAAAGCGTTCAAGACCGACTCTCTTTTCTTTTCTGGCGACGACGTGCTCTTCAACTATCAACTTGAGAATATCGGTAACCAAGATCTGAAGCCAAAAGGGGAGATCCGTATCTATGATAGGAAGGGAACCGAGGTCGCTTCGGTCGACGTAAACGCAGATGGGAAGGAAGTGCCACCGAGTCAGATTAGCCAGCTGGCGTCAGTGTGGAGCGCTGCGCAAGGGTTCGGGCGGTATAAGGCGTATCTCAATGTCGACTATGGCTCGAGCCAGACGGCATCGGTGCAAGACACCGTCTTCTTCTGGATTGTGCCGTGGCAGCAATTGCTCGGGCTCATTATTGCGAGTTTGGTTGCGATTGTGGTTCTCGCGCTCTATTCGCGCCGCTGGTTGGAAGCGAGGCATCATCAGAAATTTGCGCTCGCGCATGGGATTTCGATTCCTGCGCCAGCAGCCCCATTCGAGTCCGCACCCGTCCCAACGCCCGCCCCGCAATCACCGCCCCCGGCACCTGCGCCCGCTCCAGTCCAGCCTGTGCAAACAATGATACGTGCAGTGCCGGAAGCAACGCACACTGTCGATCTCTCGAAGAAGATGTCGGTGCAGCAGGGCGCTCCAGTAACGGAAGGTCAGGTAATTAATCTCAAGCGTCGCTCATGAAGCAGTTGCTTGCACTTGCTGTCGGAGTGCTGACGATTGTTCCCGCCTCGCACGCCTTCGCTCAAGCGGCACTTTCAGTAACTGTTACCCCGCCACTCATTCAGCTCACGATTGGTCGTGGAGAAAACTGGGCAAGTTCGTTGAAGGTGGTGAACACGAATCCTTACGAGGTGACCTACTACGCGCAGGTAATGGATTTCTCCGCAGAAGGCGAAGGTGGCGCAGCATCGCTTACGCCGGTCGTGAGCGGAGCGAGCATCGGGCTTGCTTCTTGGGTCGACGTTTCTGATGAGCCCGTCATCGTGCCAGCCGGTTCAAGCGCAGAAGTTCCGTTTACGGTGAACATTCCGCCAGGCGCTTCTCCGGGCGGTCACTACGCGGCGATTCTCGTCGGCACCCAGCCACCCAAGGCTTCGACGAGCGGCGCATCAGTTGCCGTCTCTACACTTGTTTCGTCTTTGCTTTTCGTACGCATCGAGGGTGATGTCGTTGAGCGCGGGCGAATCCGAGAATTCACGACAGAACGCGAACTCTATCAAAATAGCGAGGCCTCGTTCTCTCTTCGATTTGAGAACACGGGAAATACGCACCTGTTGCCCCGTGGGCTCGTTACGATCTACAACATGTGGGGGAAGGAGCGCGGTGTCTTGCCTATTAATGAATCAAGTTCGTTTGGGAACGTACTCCCGCAAAGCATCCGGAAGTTTGAGTTTGCATGGAAAGGCGACATGACCATTTCTGACATAGGCCGCTATAGCGCTGTCGCGACACTCTCATACGGAGAGGGAGAGAAGCAAAGCGCCTCAGCAACAGCGTATTTCTGGGTAGTTCCTGTGGTGCCGGTTGCAAGTGTCCTCGGATCGATCCTCGCATTCATTCTTATCATTGTGTGGATGATCCGCCGATATATCCGTCGTGCACTCTCGCTTGAGCGAGAGCGTCGAGGGATTGCCCTTGAGGCGCCCACTCCTCCAACACTCGCGACGCTCGCTGAGCCCATCCGGGAGGGTGTCGTCGATCTTCGTCGTGCAATACATGCCGAAGCCCCTGTGCAAACGACAATGCAGACAAATCACCGAATTTCGATCGTTGCATTTGCAAAGAAATATACATCCTTTTTCGCCTTTATTTTCCTTATTCTCGCTGCTTTTCTCGTTACGCGGGTGTTCCTTGGAAGTGCCCTGAATCCTGACCATTCATTTAAAGTGCAGGAGACCGTATCTGAGCAGGAAAGTGTGAACAGATAAAAACGTCCGCTACGTCGATCTCCGCCCCAAGGGGCCGGGTATTTTCGACTGCCAATAACGTCCTTTAGCAAAAGGACGACGGTCTCTTAGGCAGTTATCCACAATTGCGCGGTATTTACATGAGTTTGTCCAATATTTGTCGTTTACAATGAACCGGGTAAGAAGACGTGCACGGTGACCCTGCATCGGACGCGTGTTGCTTAATAATTATTTAGCACATTGTCTCTCGCGCCGGAAACCACGTTATGAATCAAACTCACGCATTTGCTTCTCTTCTCGAAAACACGCTTTCACGGAAAATCTTCTCAATCCTCCTCATCGCCGCGCTTGTGTGGGCGACTGGTTTTCCGCTCTCGCTCAAAAGTGCGAATGCTGCAAGCTTCACGCTCGTGAGCGACACACTCACCGATTCCGACCTCTCTGTTCGTTCTGGCCACACGATCAATTTCACTGTTCAGACAGCGCTTGACGATGCGGGAGGCGCCGACACGATCTTCGTTGATTTCGATCCAACGGGAGACAACTTCCAGATCAATAACCTTGAGGCCGCCGACTTCGTTGGTGAATCTGGTCTGTCAGTCGTCACCGCATGTACTGCCGGTCCCGGCGAGTTCACACTTGCAACGACCACTGAGTCGTTTACGCTCACCATCTGTGCAAACGACGTCATTGCAACGACAACGGCCATCAGTCTTCCGATCGCAACAACGAGCAATATCGTGAATCCAGGCTCGGCGCAGTCCTATGTCGTGCATATCGAAAGCCGCAACCAAGGTTCTGCCGCGTCGATTCTCGATCAGGCAGATACTCGTGTCGCAATTATCGACGACGTCGTCGTAACCGCGTCTGTCGCGACGAGCTTCACATTCACCGTCGCCGGACTCGCAAGTGGTACCGACGTGAATGGTGATACGACTTCGACGACGACAACTGCTACGGCAATAGCATTCGGGCAACTCGATCCAACAGTGAACGCCTCCACCACCGCTGGCCAGCGTCTCACTGTTGCAACGAACGCTGCGAACGGGTTTACGGTCACGATTCGTCAGGATCAAAACCTTACGTCGGCAACGGGTGCAGACATTGACGTATTCGCAAATGGAAACGGTAATTCGACTCCGGGGGCGTGGTCATATCCATCGGGCACGCTTGGTACTGAAAACACCTATGGTCACTTTGGTATAACCTCTGAAGACGACCTCAACACGAACGAATTCGGGACCGCGCTTTATGTAGGTAACTTTGCTACAACCTCTCGCGCTGTTTTCCACCACAACGGTCCTTCCGATGGGACTACCGCGAACATCGGAACCACGGACATTGGGTTCAAGATCGCCATCACCTCGCTTCAGGAGGCAGGTACCGACTACACGAACACCCTAACCTACGTCGCGACGCCCGTTTTCTAAAGACTGAAGGGGTTCTGGGGTAGGGCGTAGGGACGTGCTACACTCAGCCCCACAGGGGAAGAGACCATGAAAGCATTAACCACATCCCTCCTCGCGCTCGTCTTCGTGTTTTCTTTTACGACGTCTGTGTATGCGCAGACGCAGGGTATCGAGATAAAGCCAGGTATCGTGGAAGATAGGGTGAACCCCGGTGATACGTATCGCTTCACACTCTCGGTAAAGAATCTGGCTCCGGAAGAGAGGACCTATTATGTGGTTCTCGAGGATATTCTGGGCGTGAATGACGAGGGACTTCCCGTATTTGCAGCTGACGGACAGGCAACAGGCTATGAGATCAGTCAATGGATTACCCCAGAAACAACATCGGTGACTCTTGGGGCGGGCGCGTCTCAGTCTGTGGCATTTGTCGTCAGAGTGCCGCTTGAGGCGACCCCGGGCTCGCACTTTGGTGGGGTCTTTTTTGCGGCGACACCTCCTGCTCAGGGAGAAACAGGTGCTGCTGTCGGTATCCAGGTGGGAAGTGTCGTGAGTCTCCGCATCTCGGGAGACATCGTTGAGGATGCGCGTCTTCGCGAGTTTTCAAGCGGCAAGAGTGTATACAGCGCGCCGAATGTTGACTTCACTGTGCGTGTCGAAAATATGAGTAATGTCCTCGTGCGACCACGTGGCACGATCGAGATTACCAACATGCGTGGGAGTCAGGTTGCAGTTGTTCGTGTTAACGATTCCGGAGGTGCTATTTTCCCTGAAACGGAACGGATCTATCGCCCGATGTGGGATCACGAGGAGTTTGCTTTCGGTAGATACCAGGCAGTTTTGAGTCTTTCCTATGGAGAGGATAGCAGAAAGAGCATCTCGGGCGTTTCGACATTCTGGGTCTTGCCAGCGAAACTAATTCTCTCGGTCTTGGGCGGACTCTTTATTGCGGCGCTTGGGCTCTTCTTGTTCGTCCGTTCTTACATCAGGAAAAAACTTCGTGAGATGGGCGTTTCCGGCAATAAAGACTATCTGGGCAAGCGCTACGAACGCTCCGCGCTCCGCATGATGGCAATCGTTGCTTGTGTATTTCTTTTCGCGGTGATCTGTTTTGGATTACTTTTCTTCTTGTTTGCTTAATAGCTATGAGTTCGCGGCGCCATAAGCGACGTACGTGGGGGATGTATGCACCGGGCGCTCTGGCGGCGCTCCTTCTTTCGTATTCGGCATTCCATGGCGTGCCGGGGGAAGTTGCACAAAACGGAATACATATGGTTGCCAACGTTGTTGGGGCGACTGCGTCGGTGCCGGTGACCCCTGAAAACACTATTGCCGCGCAGCTTGCGGAGCGCGAGATGTCGCTCGATGATCGGGAAGTTTTGATTGCTGAGCGAGAGAGATCGCAGGCCTTCCGCGAAAACGCTCTTCCTGTCGCAAGTTTTGTTGCAAGTCTCATTCTCGCTATTCTTGTGGGTGTTAATTTCGCTCTCGATGTTCGGCGTTCCCGAAGATTTACGCAGGGCACCGTGAATCTTCGTCAGTCATGAGAGTGTGAGCGCGCTATACTGAGAAGATGAGATTCCTGCTCGTTATTTTCTTTCTCGTTGCATTCAGTGTAACGGTCTCGAGTGCGCGCGCGGGGGTTTTGGTTTCGGTGAGCGATCTCATTTCAGCTTCGGCCCCAAGCGCGACTTCAACACATATCCTCACCTTCACGCTTTCTTCCGCGCTGCCTCCATCGGGGACTATTGCCATCGTGCCACAGGCCGGTGCCTATACCGTTCAGTCGGGTTTTAACTATACCGATGTTGATTTTGAGGTTGCTTCAAGTTCTTCTTTTGCGCACCGTACACTCGCAGCAAATGCAAATACAGTCGATGACGGGATCGCGCTCTCCGGTGCGGCGATAACCATTACACTCAACTCATTGACCGGACTTTCAGCGGGGGAGACTGTGCGCGTTACGCTCGGAGGTGTTGCATATGGCGCTACAGGCGACCGTTTTCCCGTGAATGCTGCGAGTGTTGGTTCATATCGCATTGCAATCACGACCGCTGATGGGTCGGGGGTGCTCGATTCAGGGACCGCCATGATTGCCCTTGTACAGCCGGTTGCCGTGACGGTCGAACAAGCGCCGCAACCGCCGACGCGCGCCAACGGTCTTCCGTCGGGAACGGTCGCCGCTGGAAACGGTTCTATCGAACTTTCTTTTGAAACGAATGAGGAGGCAACCTGTCGCTACGCAACAACGGCAGGTGTCCTGTATGAAGATATGATTAACTCATTTTCTTCAGCGAACGCGGGAATGTTGTTTTACACGACCGTGACAGGGCACACGAACAATACCACCTACAACTACTATGTGCGCTGCATTGATACCGAAGGAAGCGCAAATACGGACGATTATGCAATAACGTTTACGCTTGATGTCGATCCCGTGAGTGACACGTCTATTGATACTGGTTCGGGCTCTGGCAGTAGTAGTAGCTCCGGAGATTTTCCCGGCGGTAGCAACACGCTCTATCTCGCTGACTTTGATTTTTCTGGGCTCGCACCTGCGGGAAGCACAGTGACCATACTAAAGGATGGTGTCATAGCAGGAACAGTTCTCTCCGATACTGCGGGTCTCTTTAAAACAACAATTAATCGTTTGGAGCGCGGTGTATACACCTTCGGTGCGTATGCGCGTGATTCGGGGGGGCGCATGACCACGTCCTACACCACAACCCTCATGCTCGAAGGCGGGACTGATAACAAAATTTCAGATATTTTACTCTCGCCCACACTGGCATCAGTCGTCCCGAATCCTTCGCTCGGTGAGGATCTTTCGCTCATTGGAGAAAGTGTTCCGGGGAGTACGGTGCGCGTTATCGTCTCACAAAAAATTGCCTCGCTCTTGAGTCAGGTGAGCGCAACGAGCGCCTCCACAACGGAGGGTGTGTGGCGGGAGACGGTGCCGGGCACGCGCATAACGAAAGGCAGTTTTGTCATCCAAGCGCGCGGTGAAATGGAGGATAGGGTGAGTCATTTGAGTCCTCCTCTGGTACTGGGTTTGGGTGGGGAAGAGGCGAAAAAATCGGGTTCGCCGGACATAAATGGCGACGGCAAAGTGAATCTGACAGACTTCTCGATCATGCTCTCCTCGTGGCTCACGTCGGATTCTGGGAGCGATTTCAACACCGATGGCACGGTAAACCTTGCTGATTTCAGCATCCTCCTCTTTAATTGGACTGGTTAGTATGCCAAAACAATTACTCATCATCGGTATCATAAGCATCGTCCTTGGCGGGGCAGTTGCGTATTATTTCTTCACGCGACCGACGCCGGGCGCTGAGACTTTTCGCGAAGAATTCAATCTTTCATTGCGTTCCTACGATGGGAAAGAAGTGCCGCTCTCTGATTTCAAACGCTCGATCATTGTCGCCCACACATGGGCGTCATGGTGTCCGTATTGCGGCGCCGAACTCCAAAGCCTCTCGGAATTGAAGAAGGAGTTTGGTGACGCCATTACCGTGCTTGCCGTGAATCGTGCAGAGTCTCTCGAGGAGGCGCGGGCATTCACGGATCCTCTAGGGCTCTCAGGTGTGGAGATTCTGCTCGATCCGGAGGATGAGTTTTTTCGCTCTATAGGCGGCTACGCCATGCCGGAGACGGTGTTTATCGACTCGAACAGTGAAGTTATATTCCACCAGCGTGGACCCATGCAGATGGAGGAGGTGCGTGCGCAGATTCGTGAACTCACTCAGTAGAAGTCGAGTGACGGGTGCGCGATTTCGTGGCGCGCAGCTTCCGGAACTCATCTTCGAAAGAATCGAGGTCGGCGTCTGAGAGCTCTTCAAGGTCGATTAAATTATTGCGCGCAGCTTTCACGGCGCGGATGAGCTCGTCGAGCTTGAGGTGAATAGCGCGCGTATCCCTGTTCTGTGTGTTTTGTATGAGAAAGACTATGAGGAAGGTGAGTACTGTCGTTGCCGTATTGATGAGTAGTTGCCATGTTGTGGAAAATTGTAAGAAAGGACCGGCAAAAACCCACACTACAATGATCCCCAGTGCCGCTGCGAATGCCCAAGGAGAGCCGAGTCGCTCGCTTGCAGCGTGGGCAATTTTTCTGAAGAGTTCGTGCATGCAGACAGTATACCTCCTCGCGTGCTAGTCTGGGTCGATGCTGGTGCGCGATATATACGAAAAATATGAGGTTCCGCCATGGCTTCAGCTCCACCAGGTGCGGGTTGCGGCGGTGGGGAAGATGGTTGCCAAGGCATGCACTAGGCCAGTCGATGCAGCGCTTGTGGTGAGCACGTGCCTCCTCCACGATATCGGCGCGATCGTGAAATTCGATTTCAATGAGTCTTTTCTTGCGGATCTCGTCAATCCGAACGATCAAAAGCACTGGGAATCCGTGCAGGTGCGCATACGTGAGCAATATGGGGCGACTGAACACGCGGCGACGGAGGCGATACTGAGCGAGCTGGGTGCAGAGCGCGAGCGTGACGTGTTTCGAGGTACCGGATTGACGCGTCTTTCTGACATTATTCAGAGGGGTTCCGAAGAATTGCGCATCGTGCAGTACGCAGATACACGCGTTGGACCACGGGGTATTATGTCAATCGCCGCTAGGATGGACGATGCAGGTGTGCGGTATGCAGGAAAAGGGCATGAGTGGTTTGAGCGTATTGATCAATATCGCGCGCAGAGTCTCGAGCTCGAGAGTGTTGTTCTCAAAAACACGGGTTTCGAGCCGGAGGCTATTACTGATGCGGCCATAGAGCCGCTCATTCAGCAGCTTTGGGACTACGAAATCGCGTGATATTCTAGCCGCTATTAGCCGACGTAGCTCAGTTGGTAGAGCACGTCCTTGGTAAGGACGAGGTCACCGGTTCAAT
>CAYSUJ010000008.1:0-16556 GCA_964434285.1 uncultured Candidatus Saccharibacteria bacterium
TGGTGGGTTTCTAATGATTGGCGGAATTGGATTCTCTCCCCGGATTATTTGCATGCCGTCGAATGCAAAATTCCTGGAGCCGCGGCTCGCGACTTCGCCTGCTGGCTCGGTAACGCTCCGCCGTTCGAATCCAAGCCGGAGTGTGCGCAGGCACACTCCTTCCGGCAATAAAACGCTTCGCTTATTTATTGCCGGACTTGGATTCGAACCAAGATACACTCCTCCAGAGGGAGTAGTCCTACCATTAGACGATCCGGCAGTGATTTATGTAGCTACCAAGTAACCTGCCTGCCAAGGGCAGGCGATCCGGCAGTCATGGAGAGAATAGCCGAAAAAGGCACTGAATTCAATGTTGCGCTCCGCAAAAGATGAGCGAAAATAGGTGCATGAAGGAAAACTTCCGCCTCGTCTTTTCTCTCATGTGGTTTCCTGCCTTGGGATGCGCATTTGCTGGTACACTCCTCTTCCTCGTTACGTTTGGTGATTTTGCCGACTTCTTTTTTGCATCCGTCGCAGCACTCGTTGTTGCAACCGCAGGCATCATCCTTACGTCTCTCAGCTAGCCTCGTCTCTCGATTGCTGCTTTCACAAAAGCGCTGAAGAGAGGATGCGGTTCCAAGGGACGCGCACGAAATTCCGGATGGAACTGCGTCCCGAGGAAGAATGGATGCTCCGATTTAGGCAGCTCAGCGATTTCCATGAGCTTGTGGTCCGGTGACACTCCAGAAAACTTTAGCCCGGCTTCTTGCAGCTTTGCCACGTACGTTGGATTTACTTCATAGCGGTGACGGTGACGTTCTGACACTTCCTCATTGCCGTATGCTTTCTGCGCCACCGTGCCCGAACGCAGCTTACAGGGATAGGCACCGAGACGCATCGAACCACCGTAATCCTTGCGTCGTAGCTTCTCCACCTGCTCGGCGAGAATCATGATCACCGGATGTTTCGCTTTGGGATTGATCTCCGTGGTATGCGCCCCTTCAAGCCCGGCGACATTGCGTGCGTATTCCACAACTAAAAGCTGCATACCGTAGCAGAGGCCGAAATATGGAATCTTCTTCTCACGCGCAAAGCGGATGGCATTGATCTTTCCCTCAATCCCGGATTCGCCGAAACCGCCGGGAACTAAGATACCGTCATACTGCTCCAACTCCTTCACTCGCGTCGGGTCTTTCTGATACTCTTTTGCATTAAGCCAGTGAATCTCAGGTTTCACACCGAGATGGAATGCAGAGAATTTGATTGCCTCGATGACGGAGAGATACGCGTCCGAAAGTACGAAGTCACCTGTATCAAAATATTTGCCTACGACTCCTATCTTCACCTTAGTGCGACCGTTGTGCGCGTGCTCTGCAAACTTGCGCCACTCGTTCATATCCGAAGCCTGCCTCCCCTTCTTCCCGAGCGATTTCAATAGAATGTCGGAGAGCTCGTCGCGCTCGAAATTGAGCGGCACATCATATATTGAGTCCACGTCCGGCGCGGAAATAATGTGCGAGGCGGGAACGTTCACCTGCACCGCAAGCTTTTCCTTGCGCTTGTCGTCAAGAGGCGTCGGCGCGCGAGCAATCAAAAAATCTGGCTGAACGCCGTAGGCGTTCAGCTGACGAACTGCAATCTGCGTTGGCTTCGTTTTCATTTCTCCTATCGTTCCGGGAACGGGAAGATACGAGACCATGACAAAGAGCGTGCTTGAAGGGTCTTGGAGGTGAATGACGCGTGCGGCGTCAATAAAGAGTGCGTTCGAAAAATCTCCCAAGGTGCCCCCAATCTCAACCACTGTCACGTCGCTTTTTGCCATTTTCGTCGAATGCTTCAAGCGCGCGACGATTTCCTCACGCACGTGCGGGACAGCCTCCACACACTTCCCCCCATACTCAAGATTGCGCTCCTTCTCGATGACACTTTTATAGATCATTCCCGAGGTCATGTAGTCCTCCACGCCCACATCTCGATTCAGAAAGCGCTCATAGTTACCCATGTCTTGGTCGGTCTCGAGCCCTGAGTCCAACACAAAAACCTCACCGTGTTCGGTAGGATTCATGGTGCCTGCGTCAACATTCAAATACGGGTCAATCTTCACAAGATTGACGGAAAGTCCGCGGGCCGCGAGGATCTTGCCGATGGAAGCCGTTGCAATGCCCTTTCCCACACCGGACATAACGCCACCAATGACGAAAATATACTTATGTGCTTTCGGTTGCGCACGCCGAGCCATAGTTCCCGCTCAGCTTACCGCGAGTGTGCGCATTTGTAAGCATTTTTCTTTGTGCATAACGCACAGGACGACGCGAATCTTATTGATGCAAGTAACGACGTACAGCAAGAAAGCTCGAAAGGGCACCCAAAAGAACTCCTGTACCCACAATTGAAAAAAAGATTGCCGGGAATTGACCTACATAGTAATTGAACACATTAAATGAGCCAAAGAAAGCCTCCGACGGGGGGCCGAGCCATATAGCGAGTGGATAAAGCACCAGCATGACAACGATTCCAGAAATGAGCCCATACAAGACACCGGCAACAACAAACGGCCCTCTAACATACCAATGCGCTGCTCCAACGAGATTCATGACTCCAATTTCATCACGCGAGGTGTAAATCGCAAGACGGATTGTATTGAACGCAATCAATACGGAGGCACCTGCAAGAAACAATGCAGCGGCAATACTTACCTTCCGCGAGGTCTCGATAATACTTGAAAGCCGGTCAATGGCTGTCTTGTTCTGATAGAAATTCACCTTGCTGATAATGCCTGTTTCCGCACCACGAACCTCTAGAAACTCAGCGATCGCCGCGTATTGCGACGTGTCTTTCGCTCGAATCGCGAGCGAGGCGCCAAGCGGGTTGCCGGCGAGCTGATCAAGTGCCTGAATGGTAGTCTGCTCGTTCGCATGACGTTCTCGAAATTCTGCAAGCGCTTGTTCGCGCGATGTGTATTCGACGCCAGCAACCTCAGGAAGGCGCTCGAGGTCACCCTTTATGGCGAGCACCTGCTCCTCACCCGCTTCGGTCGTAAAGTACACATTGACATCTACCTTACCCACGAGTTCTTGCAGGGTTGCCTGAAGTGCAGCCCCCGAAATCATCAAGACCGCGATCACGAAAAGCGTGATCATCATGATGAAAACGGCCGCAAGCGAAACGAAGCCGTTTCGAATGAAGCCGATGAGCCCGTAGCGAGCGACACGTTTTGTAGTTACCCAGAAGCTCATAGTATGTATTTTCCTTGTTTATCATCACGAATAACCCGCCCGTTCTCGAGTGTAATAACGCGACGACCGACAGAATCAACCACATTCTTATTGTGTGTCGTAAGTAGCACAGTTGTACCCAAGCTATTAACCTTCCGCAAGATCTCAACAACATCATGTGTGTTGATGGGGTCAAGATTACCCGTTGGCTCATCTGCAATTAACACATCTGGCTGATTCACGATGGCACGAGCAATGGCAACACGTTGTTGTTCCCCGCCAGAGAGCTCTTTTGGGAAATTCCACATTTTTTCTGAAAGACCAACGAGATCAAGCACGTGGGGAACATCCGCCTGAATGTCCTCATCAGGCTTCCCAGCAACCTCCATCGCAAACGCAATATTCTCATAGACGGTCTTTGTCGGGAGAAGACGAAAATCTTGAAATATCGTTCCGATACTGCGACGCAGCCCCAAAAGTTCTTTCTCTGAAAGGTCACTAATCTCGCGTGAGCCAAAATACACTGTACCCTCGCTTGGAAAGATCTCCGCAAATAGCATTTTGAGAAGCGTCGTCTTTCCTGCCCCCGAGTGCCCTACAATAGAAACGAACTCACCTGGGTCAATAGAGAGCGTCACGTCATCAACGGCGGGCAGTCCGCCATTGTATTTCTTGGTCACGCGATCAAAATAGATCATGGAAAAAGAGGCGAAAGAAATACAGGATGTCCGAAGAAGCAGAAGCCTCGCAGACCATTATACCCCACTCGGGAGGCTGTCAAAAGAGAAGCGGCTCTTTCGAGCCGCCGCCATGCTAGTCCGTTTGCGCATCTTGGATAAACCGTAGTGTAGGCGTCTTTCGCCGATCGGCCATACGATCATATCCTTCGATCATCCGTTTGCGCATTTCTGCGCTACAAAAGAACTCCTTGAGATCAGCTTGCGTAGCGTTGCGCGTTTCAATGATTTCTTGCGTGATGCGCTCAATCTGAGTCTTGATCCGCGCATCCATCAGCCACTGCTTTGTCATTCCTTCTCTCCTATCTAGGCAAGATACACTGCTCTGTTCATAGTACGCTCTATATCATGAATGCACCAGATCTTTCTCTGCATCAATTAAAGACTGAATATCACCATCAAGTACCTTTTCAATATCACGGCGCTCGTGCTCGGTACGATGATCCTTCACGAGTTGATATGGATGTAGGACATACGAGCGAATCTGGCTCCCCCACTCAATCCTGGTGGAAGCACCAGTCGAGAGTCCACGCGCGGCACGTTCCTCTTCCTCTTTCTTGAGAGCGTATATCTTGCTTCGAATGAGTTCGAGTCCCTTCGCCTTGTTCTGTGCCTGCGCTCGCTCGCTCGTGACGTGAACGGAGATCCCCGTCGGCTTGTGGACGATGCGCACAGCCGTTTCTCGTTTGTTCACATTCTGCCCACCGGGACCACCGGCATTCTGGAAAGTGATTTCGAGCTCGCCCTCCGGCACGGCGAACGCACTTTCCGCAATCTTCGGCAACACTTCAAGGAGCGAGAACGATGTCTGTCGTTTCCCCTGTGAATTAAAGGGCGAAATGCGCACGAGACGATGCACTCCGGCCTCCTTTTTGAGCGCACCATACGCACCCGTGCCACTCACTTCGAACGAAATACTTCGGAAGCCACCCACCGAATTGCGATTTTCGTCATTCACAATGACCCTCCATCCGCGCGAGGCGGCGTATTTGGAATACATTTCAAACAATATGCGGGAGAAATCCTCGGCATCATCGCCTCCCGCGCCGGAAATAATAGAAAGCAATGCATCCCCCTTCTCAATGGACCCCGCACCTGCGAGTGCCGCCTTGAGATCTTGATATTCTTTAAGCGCAGCTTGCGCCCTCTCCTTGTCAGACCAAAAATCTGGCGCACCCATCGCCGCTTCTATCTCGGCAATCCGCGCTTCTATTCCCTCTTTTGATTGCATATGCAGAGCCGCTTCCCGGGCTTGAACCGGGGACCTACCCCTTACGAAGGGGTCGCTCTACCAACTGAGCTAAAGCGGCGTCCCTGAGAGAATACTACAGCAGAGGCTGCCATTCCAGCGGTCTAGCGTCGAGTGCACTGCTATACTTTTCGGCATGATAGGAATAATGCTTGTGGCTCTTGGGGAAATAGCGACGCAAATTGCTGCTTCCATGGGTAAGTACGAAGCCTCACGGAAACACGAGGATTATTTTGTTCTTGCGTTTACATCGCTATGTTGGTCGACCCCCTTTCTCATCCTCTGGGGACTCGTTGGGCCCGGCACCTTTGTCTTTTCTATTGAGAGCCTCCCCACCTTTGCACTCCGCTCTCTTCTTGAAATCGGCGTCCTCTACACCGGTGTGCACGCACTCGTCTCGGCCGATCGCAGCACGTTTTCGTTCTTACGCACACTCTCGATCCCCCTCCTCCTTTTTGCCGATGTATCTCTTGGATACGCAATAGAGAACAGTGAAATCATCGGTATTCTCTGCATCATTGCCGGATCACTTCTCCTCGTGTCTCGAGGAGGCCTCAGCCACCGCGGCAAGGGATATGCACTGCTCTCAGCACTTCTCGCAGTTGGTACGATATCGCTCTTCAAGTACGACATCACATATTACAATTCAATTGAAGCGGAACAAGGCCTCACGCATCTCATCCTCCTCTGCGTCGTCGCGCTCAGCGCTTATGCATTGAAGAAAGAAAATGTATTCCGCGCCCTTACAAAGCCGCGCCTCTTTTCTCAATCGCTTGTGGCGGGAGTGGGAGCAGTTCTGATGAGCTTTGCCTACCTTTTTGCCGCAGCGTCGGTCATAACAACTATCAAACGATCAGTAGAAATAGTGGGTTCAATCGCGCTCGGCCACGCGTACTTCCACGAACACCACATCCTCCTCAAGCTCACTGTCTCTCTCCTCATGATTGGTGGCATTGCACTCATCGCATTCGCGTCAGTTTAAAGATGGGTCGTCAGATCTATCCTTTTTCCCAAAAAGTCCCAAGCCGGAAACGATCGTGAGGAGCACAAACATGCCAAAACCGTAGACACACGCAGGATAGCTGAGGAGCGGCAAGCCAGGCGGTGCAATCGCCGGGCAAGAAGTGGGAGTGCTACAGAAGAGCTCTAAGTACGAGAGTGTTCCCGAAAAAGCCATGCCGAGGAGTGAGAGTATAAATACGGTCCATAATGCCTTGTGTTCAGTCATATGCTACTGAGTGTACCACGCCGCTCCACGCCTGAGATATAATCGATGTGTATGAAGATCACTTCGATTCGAGCGCGCGAAATACTTGATTCACGCGGCAACCCCACCGTCGAGGCAGAGGTGTACTTGGATGACGGCTCGATGGGGCGCGCAGCAGTCCCTTCCGGCGCTTCAACCGGCTCTCACGAAGCACTCGAGCTGCGAGACGGAGATGAGAAACGCTACAGAGGCACTGGCGTCTTACAGGCAGTCGGACACATTCGAAACGAAATGGCGAGCGCACTTCTCGGTAAAGATGCCGCGAAGCAGCAGGAGGTCGACGACACGATGATCGACCTCGACGGAACTCCCAATAAGTCAAGACTCGGCGCGAATGCCATCCTCGCAGTTTCGCTCGCGTCAGCCCACGCTGCCGCTCACTCATGCGGTATTCCTCTCTATGAGCACATCCGATCGCTGTCTGAAAACGGACGTGCCCCCGTGCTACCCCTCCCCCTCTGCAATGTATTGAACGGCGGGAAACATGCGGCTCTTTCCACAGATTTTCAGGAATTTATGATAGCCCCCATTGGATTCTCCCGGTTTTCCGATGCGCTGCGCGCAAGCACGGAAGTGTTCCACGCGCTCAAGACCGTCATAGCGGAGCGCGGATATGCGACAACGGTTGGAGATGAAGGCGGCTTTGCGCCCCAGGTAAAAGACGGCAACACCGAGGCCCTTTCTCTGGTTGCTCAGTCAGTGGAGAGAGCTGGTTTTCAACTTGAACGCGACTTCGTCATGGCACTTGATGTGGCCGCTTCAGAACTGCTCAGCGAATCGCGCTACTCCTTCCCCCGCGAAGGAACGTCATACACACCCCAAGAATTGATTGCCTCGTATACGAAACTCTCGAAACAGTACCCCATCCGTTCCATAGAGGATGGTCTCGGTGAAGACGATTGGGAGAACTGGACCCATATGACAGCAACACTTCCACACCTCCAGCTCGTTGGCGACGATCTCTTGGTCACCAACGCTGTTTTTCTTGAGCGCGCCATCGCAGAAAGAGTGGCAAACGCCATCCTCATCAAGCCAAATCAGATAGGGACGCTTTCCGAGACCATTCGCGTCGTCGATCTCGCACACAAAGCGGGGTGGCGTTGCATTGTGTCGCACCGCTCAGGGGAAACTGAAGACGTGACGATCGCGCACCTCGCGGTGGGTCTTGGCACGGGACAAATTAAAACCGGGTCTCTCAGCAGATCTGAGCGAACCGCAAAATACAACGAGCTCCTGCGTATAGAAGAAGCACTCGGATCGGAGGCTCACTTCCCTGGCAACGTCTTTGATGTGCGCCCGCATTAATTCTATGAATTCGCAGTCTGAAGTTTGCCCCGTGGGAAAGCTTCTCATCGCTCGCCACGCAGAGTCGGAATGGAATGCACTCGGAAAATGGACGGGCACGACGGATGTGCACCTCAGTGATAAGGGCTTCAAAGAAGCAACGGCACTTGGCAACGCTCTCAGAAAGCTGGACGTTCGGCTTGACGTCGCGTACTGCTCAGAGCAAGTCCGGACACGCGAGACACTGCAGGGCATGCTCGTCGCTTCTGAGCAGGGGGGTGTTCCCATTTTCGCGAGCAAAGCAATCAATGAGCGAGATTATGGCGATTACACCGGCAAAAATAAGTGGGAGATGAAGGAATTGATCGGAGAAACAGCATTCAACGAATTGCGGCGAGGGTGGGATGTGCCCGTCGAGGGTGGCGAGACCCTCAAAATGGTGTATGAGCGAGTACTCCCCTTCTATAAAGAGACGATTCTGCCCCAACTCCTTGATGGCAAGAACGTCCTTATTGTTGGCCATGGCAATAGCATCCGCGCACTCATGAAATACATCGAATCTACCAGTGACGAGGACGTTTCAAATCTTGAGATGCTCTTCGGTCACATCGTGATTTACGACGTCTCGCCTGCGGGCCTCGCACTGCACACCTCCAGAGTGACGATTGAAGCAACGTCGTAATTGCTGCACATGCTACAATTTCCGAACGATTTATTAGTGTAACGAACTCATATGTACAAACACATTAAGTTTTTCAAAGACATCGTCCTCACTGACATTGGCGAAGTGGGCGGCAAGAACGCCTCGCTCGGCGAGATGTTCCACTACCTCGCTCCCAAGGGTGTCAATTTGCCAAACGGCTTCGCCACCACTGCGAAAGCGTATTACGATTTTCTCGAACAAGCGGGTATTCGCGACGAGATTGCGAGCACCCTCGCAACGATAGACATCAACAACGTAACAGACGCAGAGAAAAAGGCAGCTCATATCCGCTCACTCATCACGAGTGCGAAATTCCCCGACGAGTTCGAAGCCGAAATCAAGCAGGGCTACAAAGAACTGTGTGACATCTGCGGACAACAGGATCTTATCGTCGCTGTACGATCAAGTGCGACGGCTGAAGACCTTCCGAATGCGTCGTTTGCAGGCCAACAGGAGTCGTTTCTCAACATTTCTGGCGAGGCCAGCGTGCTTGAGGCGGCAAAGAAGTGCATTGCGTCACTCTTTACCGATCGCGCTATCACCTACCGCGCCAACAATGGTTTTGACCACATGAAGGTCGCGCTTTCCGTTGGTATTCAGCAAATGGTCGCCGTGAAAGCCCATGCGGCTGGCGTCATGTTCACTATTGATACTGAATCGGGATTCAAAAATGCAGTTGTGGTGAGTGCCGTCTACGGCCTCGGCGAGAACATCGTGCTCGGTCATGCAAACCCGGATGAATTTACGGTATTCAAACCAACTATGGCAATCATTAGGCGTAAGCTTGGCTCGAAGAAAGTAAAAATGATTCCCGCCCCAGGAAACAAGACTGAGAATCTCGATGTCTCCCCCGAAGACCAGATTCGCTATGCGATTACCGACGAACAGGTGAAAACACTCGCGACATGGGGTGTGGCAATCCAGGAACATTACGGCAAAGCAATGGATATTGAGTGGGCACTTGATGAGGTCGATGGCAAACTCTACATCGTGCAGGCCCGCGCAGAGACTGTGCAATCTCGCAAAAACCCGAACGAGATCGAAGAATACGTGCTTCTTGAGGACGCTCCAGTAGTAACAAAAGGAACGCGTGTTGGAAATAAAATTGGTGCTGGCAAGGCAAATCTTATTCTAACTCCCGCCGAAATAGGAAAGTTCAAAGACGGAGACGTACTTGTGACGGAGATGACTGATCCCGATTGGGTAGCGATTATGCGCCGCGCGAGCGCTATCGTCACTGACAAAGGTGGTCGCACATGCCATGCAGCCATCGTCTCCCGCGAACTCGGTATCCCCTGCGTCGTGGGCACGTCGGACGCAACGCAAGTGATTCCCGACGGGAGTGAAGTGACCGTGAGCTGCGCGAGCGGGAACGAAGGCCTCGTGTATGGGCGCATTCTGAGGTTTGAGGTACGAAAAACGGATATTCAGAACATCCCACGGCCAAAAACAAAGATCATGATGAATATTGGCTCGCCTGACTTGGCATTCGAGTATTCCCAAATTCCCAATGATGGCGTTGGACTCGCTCGAGAAGAATTCATCATCGATTCTCACATTAAAATCCACCCACTTGCTCTGCTTCGCTTCGATGAACTGAAGGATGAAAAAGCAAAAGCAACCATTCTGGAATTGACCCGAGGCTACGACGACAAGGCGCAGTACTTCGTCGATAAGCTTGCAGAGGGCATCGCAACGATTGGAGCAGCGTTCCACCCGAACGACGTCATCATTCGCTTTAGTGATTTCAAAACCAACGAGTACGCGAACCTCATTGGTGGCGCACAATTCGAGCCCACAGAAAATAACCCCATGATTGGCTGGCGCGGTGCGAGTCGATACTACGACGAAAAATTCCGTGCCGCCTTTGAGCTCGAATGCCGCGCACTGAAAAAGTGCCGCGATGAAATGGGTCTCACCAATATCAAGGCAATGATTCCGTTCTGCAGAACACTCGATGAAGCGCGAAAGGTCTTGGAGATCATGGCGAGCCAAGGCCTCAAGCGTGGAGAAAACGGCTTTGAAGTCTACGTTATGTGCGAAATACCCTCCAATGTGATCCTCGCAGAGAAGTTTGCAGAGCTCTTCGACGGGTTCTCAATAGGTTCAAACGACCTGACGCAGCTCACGCTGGGCGTCGATCGCGATAACAGCTCTGTTGCACATGTCTATAGTGAAAATAATGACGCGGTGAAAGATCTCATACGCGCGGTCGTCCATATCGCGCACGAAAAGCACGTGAAAATCGGTCTCTGCGGTCAAGGACCCTCCGACAGCCCTGAGTTTGCAGCATTCCTTGTGGAGGCGGGAATCGACAGCATGTCCCTCTCCCCTGATTCGGTCATAAAGACGACCATTGAAACCAAAAAGCTGGAGGAAAAGCTGGGTCGATGAGACAGCCTCACGACACCGAGGCTTGAGAAATAGGCGTTCAGTACGGAATCTTACACTCCTCAAAACAGTGTGCGTCCCTGTTGAGGGTGTACACTCTTTCACGCCCGCGCTCTGTGCTCACAACAGCGTCTACGGTGCGCAGTGTCTGCAAATGGTGGGTCACGGTCGGCTGCGTGAGCTTTAATACTTTCGTGAGCGACGAGACGGTGAGGCCCTCCGGCTTTTTACCGAGGGTGCAGATAAGTTTGTACCGATTCCTCTCCCCCACAGCTTTAAAACAGTCAGCGCAGAGCCACTCCTCACCCCCCTTCACCCACGCTGGGCGCTTATAGACACGCTCCTCTGGACGCTCCTCCTTTTTTGTTTCCACATGCGCTATCCCCACTTTTTTCTTATTCATAGATAGGTATCGATATTACAATCTATTGACGTTTATCAATGTAACACTCAAAGCGTATGTGCGCACGCAACTCTGGGGGCAAGTCCCCTTCTTTAACCACCATTATCAAACGTGATGGGTCACATGTTAGTTTTGATGCGACAAAAATAACCCGCGCAATCGCGAAGGCAGGCGCAGCAACGCGGGAATTTGGCGAACATGAGGCAAAGAAATTATCGTGCGCCACACTCGCTGAGCTCGCACGCACCCAGGGCAGCACTCCTTCTGTTGAGGACGTGCAAGACGTCGTGGAGCGAACGCTCATGGCATCGCATTTCAAGAAAACAGCAAAGGCCTACATCGTCTATCGAGCCCAACATGCTGAGATGCGCGCACTCACGATCAAAGCCTCGCTTGGACTTGTGGACAGCTACATTGGCGAGAGCGATTGGCAGGTGAAGGAAAATAGCAACATGGGCTATTCCCTTCAGGGTCTTAACAACTACATTTTTTCGGAGACGAGTAAGACGTACTGGCTGAATAAAATTTACCCCAAGGAAGTCCGGGACGCATACGAGAGCGGCGACCTCCACCTGCACGATCTCGGCACACTTTCCGTCTATTGCGTCGGGTGGGACCTGATGGATCTCTTGGTTGAGGGGTTCCGTGGCGTTCCTGGCAAAGTGCAATCGTCACCTGCAAAACATTTCCGCACCGCTCTGGGGCAGATGGTGAACTTCATGTACACGCTCCAAGGTGAAGCTGCGGGCGCGATCGCATTTTCAAATTTTGACACGCTGCTTGCGCCGTTTATCCGCTACGACAAGCTCACTGAAGCGGAGGTAAAGCAAAGCTTGCAGGAATTTGTATTCAACATGAACGTCCCGACTCGCGTTGGATTCCAAACACCGTTCTCAAATATCACGCTCGACCTCACCCCCTCGGCTAACTTCAAGAATCAGAAAGTCATCATTGGCGGAAAGCCACAGAGAGAAACATACGCAGAATTTCAGGACGAAATGGATATGCTCAACAAAGCATTCTTCGAGGTCATGAGCGAGGGGGATGCTGCCGGGCGCGTGTTCACCTTCCCGATACCAACCATCAACGTGACGCGCGATTTTGATTGGGATAACCCAAAACTCTCCGGACTCTGGGACATAACCGGGAAATACGGTATTCCCTACTTCTCGAACTTTGTGAACTCCGACATGAAGCCTGAAGACACGCGCTCGATGTGCTGCAGGCTGCGCCTTGATCTCGACGAGCTTGATCGACGTGGCGGCGGCCTTTTCGGTGCGAATGCACTCACGGGGTCGATCGGCGTCGTCACTGTCAATCTGCCACGCATCGGGTACCTCGCGTCGAGCGAAGCCGATTTCTTTGATCGCCTCGACCGACAGATGGATATTGCACGAGAAAGCCTCGAGATTAAGCGAAAAGTCATAGAGCGACTTGCGGCGGCCAACCTCTATCCGTACACCTCGTTCTACCTGCGGAAGATCTATGCGGCATATGGTGAATATTGGAAAAACCATTTCTCAACGATCGGCCTTGTGGGGCTGAACGAGGCAATAGCCAATCTCCTTCAGACCGATATCGGGAGCGACTCGGGTCGCGCATTCGCTGAACGTGTCCTCACCCACATGCGTGAACGCCTGATCGGCTACCAAAAGAAGACGGGAAACCTCTACAATCTTGAAGCGACGCCCGCTGAAGGCACCGCATACCGACTCGCCCTCAAAGACAGAAAGCGCTATCCGGACATCATCGTCGCAAATGGCGCAGACGTCGCGCGCGGTGCCGAGCCCTTTTACACAAACTCATCCCACCTGCCAGTGAACTACACGGATGATATTTTCGAAGCGCTTGCTATCCAGGATCCCCTGCAAACGAAGTACACAGGTGGCACTGTCATGCACCTCTTCCTTGGGGAGCGCATCACTGACGCACGAACGGTGCCTCAGTTAGTGAAAAAAATATGTGAGAAGTTTCATCTGCCCTACTTCACCCTCACACCAACCTTCAGCGTGTGCCCATCGCACGGGTACCTTTCAGGAGAACATCGAACATGCGAGACCTGCTCAAGTGAATGTGAGGTGTATTCCCGCATCGTCGGCTATTTGCGCCCTGTCGCCGCATGGAACGCCGGCAAACAAGCGGAGTGGTCGACACGAACGCCCTACGCCCCACACGAGCATAGCGGCTCGAAAAAAACCGATAAGGCGCTCGGAGCGCATGTATGATGTTCGGCGGGTTTACGCCTCTCACGCTCATTGATTTCCCTGCAAAAACGGCAGCAATGGTGTACACACTCGGCTGCAACTTCAGATGCCCCTACTGCCACAACCCGGAACTTGTCGATGAGACAGTGGAAAAAACCTATTCCGAGGAACATATTATCTCGTTCCTCGAATCGAGGCGCGGGCTGCTTGATGGCCTCGTCATAACCGGCGGAGAGCCGACCATGCACGGAGATGCACTTGTGGCGTTCATGGAGCGTGTCAGGGCTCTCGGATATGCAATCAAGCTCGACACAAACGGCACAAACCCAGCATTCATCGAAAAGGTGGCTCGAAAGAACCTTGTCGATTACCTTGCCATGGACGTAAAGGCTCCCTTAGCTACATATCACCAGGTGGTCGGGAGACCGGTGAACACTGACGCAATTAAAGCGAGTATTGCTGCCTTAAAAAATGGCCCGACCGACTATGAATTTCGCACAACGGTCATCAAAGCTCTGCTTTCCCCCGCCGACCTCGAAGAAATTGCGCGCGAAATCAAGGGCGCCCGGCGATACTATCTGCAAAAATTCATTCCGACCTCGATCCTCAACCCGCAGTTCAAGCGTAAGGTTTCGTATTCCGATGCCGAATTTGAAGCGTTCCAAAAAACCGCCGCAGAGTACGTCCAGTATTGCGGTATTCGATGAAATATGAAAACCGTGTATCTCGATCACGCCGCGACGACACCGATAGACGAAGAGGTACTCTCCCTCATGCGTCCCTACTGGGGGCAAGAATACGGGAATGCGTCATCGATGCACGCAAGCGGCAGGCGCGCAGCACGAGCCATTGACGAAGCGCGCCACATGATTGCCGCATGCATTCACGCCTCCCCCGATGAGATTATCTTCACCGGCAGCGGCACAGAGTCGGATAATCTGGCCGTCCTAGGCGCGGCACGAGCATATGCTTCGCAGGGAAAGCACATCATTATTTCCGCAATTGAACACAAGGCGGTCATGGAAGCCGCACACATCCTCCGCCGCGAGGGATTTGAACTCACCGTCGCCCCGGTAGACAGATTCGGCATGATAGATACTGCGGCTATCGCTAGTCTCGTTCGAGACGACACAACACTCATCTCCGTTATGCTCGCCAATAATGAAATCGGCACGATCGAACCCGTCGCCGAGCTCTCCCGCGCCATCCGTGAGCGCACAAAACGCACTGGTTTTCCCCTCATTCACACCGATGCCTGCCAAGCAGCAGGACATCTTTCGCTCGATGTGTCTCAGCTTGGCGTCGACCTCATGACACTCAATGGCTCCAAGCTCTATAGCCCGAAAGGAATCGGGGTGCTTTACAAGAGGGACAAAGTGCGACTTTCACCAATACTTGTCGGCGGTGGACAAGAAAAAAATACGCGTGCCGGAACGGAATCAGTGCCACTCATCATGGGTCTTGCGTACGCATTCCAAAAGGCCGAGCGCTTACGCGAACATGAATCCGCCCGCCTCCGCGCGCTACGCTCATATTTCATAGAGAAACTGCGGGGACACATACCTGGAATCCTCATAAATGGTCATACAACGGAGACGTTACCGCACATCGTGCACGTCACAGTGCCCGGTATCGAAGGCGAATCCATGGTACTCATGCTCGACGAAAAAGGAATAGAAGTTGCGACCGGGTCAGCCTGTTCGGCGCACGATCTGCGGCCATCGCATGTGCTTTCCGCGATAGGACACCACGACGATCTGATCCACGGCAGCCTGCGTTTTTCACTCGGTCGGGGAACGACTCGTGACGAATTAGATCACGTGCTGAAAGTGCTCCCCCCCATCGTGGAGAGGTTACGAGCAACGTCGGTACTAACAACAACACACTATGCCCTCACAAAATAATTCTCAGAAGAATATATGCGACGTAGGTAACTGGCTCTACTCTGAAACGGTGCGCGATCATTTTTTCAACCCGCGCAACCTTCTTTTAGATGACGCCGCGTACGAAGCAGATGGCATCGGCGTTGTGGGGAGCCCAGCGTGTGGCGACATGATGGCGGTGTGGATTAAAGTTGATCCTCATTCAAGACGCATCACTGAATGCAAGTGGCGCACGTTCGGCTGTGCGTCTGCTATCGCATCGACGTCAATGCTCTCGGTTATGGCGACGGAAAATGGCGGGCTCACGTTGCGCGGAGCAAAGCGTGTGACGCCAGAAGCAATTATCGAGCGACTCGGCGGGCTTCCCGACAGAAAATATCACTGCTCCGTCCTCGGACACCACGCACTTCGTGAAGCAGTCAACGACTATGAATCAAACCATGCCCGCTGAACACGTCCGCTACACCGTCCTCTCACGGGTCGAAGAGGTGCCTGGTGTCGTTACGCTGAATGTAACCACCGAGAGCCACTCCCCGCTCTCATTTGTGGCGGGTCAGTACATCAACGTGTACTTTCCAGAACTCAATACGCCCGAGGGCAAGGCATACAGCATCTCGAGCGCGCCACATGAATCGGCGTTTTCCATAACCGTTCGCGCGATTGGAGAGTTTTCTCATCGTCTCCACGCGCTTCTGCCGGGAGATCCTCTCTTAGGCTCCCTTCCGTATGGTTTCTTCTATCCGGAATGTGAGGAGAGTGACGTCGTCATGCTCGCGGCAGGGATCGGCATATCACCGTTTCGCAGCATGATCCGTGATACCCTCGCCCGGAATCCCGCGCGCCGCATCACGCTCATGCATAGCATTCGCGTCGCGAGCGATGCACTCTTTCTCAACGAATTCGACGAATTGAAGAAGCGCCTCCCCCACTTCTCTCTCGTCCATTTTGTTACGCGCGAAGAGAAGCCGGAATTACCAGGGGCAACAACCCGACGTATGAACGCCTATGATGTCATCGAGCGCACAGCCGCGCCCGCCACTACCGAATTTCTTATCTGCGGATCGATCCCCTTCACGCGCGATATGTGGCGCGCTCTCCGCCACGCCGGCATCTCAGAAGATCACATGTACACTGAGGCATTTTTTTCCCATTGACCACGCAGCCTCTTGGTTTGATTCTTGAGCCGACGACCGGGATTGAACCGGTGACCTCGTCCTTACCAAGGACGTGCTCTACCAACT